>CADBXL010000001.1 GCA_902798615.1 uncultured Bacteroidales bacterium
AAAGGCGATAGAGAATTGGTTTGACGAGTTGGAAGTGCGCTATAATGACGGACTTCTGACTGATGCCGAGGCAGATCTCTCGCACCGATGCGGAGAGTTCATGATGCGCGCAGCCATTCCGTTTGTGGCACTCTATGGCAAGGAGACAAAGGAGATTGTAAACTTTGCAAAATGGGTGGGCGATTATGCGCATTATACCATGTGCCGATTGTTCGGGCATAGCGTTCAGCAAAACATAGAAAGCGCATATCAGCTTATCAAGCAGAGTGCAGACGGAAGAAAGACTGCCGAGCCGATTCTAAACCAACTTCCAGAAGTTTTCACCTTGAAGCAATTCAAGGAGATAAGGGAAAAAAATGGACAAAGTGGCAATGTAAAGCTCTTGTTGCACAGATATGTGAAAGCAGGCAAGTTGGAAAGAGTTGGGAAAGGGCAATATAAGCCCTCCAACTCCCCCGAGGGGGAGGGAATTTTAGATAGTATTAATCCTTAATTATTAATTATTAATTTTTAAAATGATCCCCCACAGCGATAAAAGCTATTTAACCCCCTCTCCCCCTCGGGGGAGTCGGAGGGGGGCTGTTGGGGGGGCTGGAGTTAGTCGCTTATGAATATAATAATAACACGTAAACATTTCCTTCCAAACTGTACGATAGGCAGTTTGGAAGTGATATATGAGGACAACCCGCTATGTCCTATCTATTTATGTGACACCTTAGAGCCTCATGCAATCAACTGGAACAAGGAAAGTAAGGTAAAGGGGAAGACTGCTATCCCCTGCGGTCAGTATAAAGTCAGGTATCGATTTAGTAAGAAGTTCGGGCAGAATATGCCGTTTCTTGAGAACGTTCCACATTTCGAGGGTATCATGTTCCATGCAGGAAACTATCCGAAAGATACGCAAGGATGTATCTTGACAGGGTGCAATCCTGCAATAAAGAATGGGATGGTTCTTCCGTTTCTTAACAATTCACGCAGTTTCTTTACTGCGTTGAATAATCTGATATACGAGGCTGACAAGAATGGTGAAGAAGTGGTTGTAACGATTAGGGAGTTATCATAGTTATCATGGTTATCATATTTTAAACACACACCCTATACTAATGAATAATGAATAATTGATAATTAATAATTGTTCTGAAGCTCATCAAGCAGAAACAAGTTGTTGAACTCACGTTATGGCTTCGCCTTTCTAAAAAAAGAAATCGCAGACTTGGTTAAGCCTGCGATTTCATAAGTTTTTTATTTCTTCAAAGGTATCTTGTCGATACGTTTCTGATGGCGACCGCCCTCGAATGGAGTATTGAGATACTCGTTCATGATTACCTCAGCCTCACGGTTGCTGATGAAGCGACCTGGCATTACGAGACAGTTGGCATTGTTGTGCTGACGGATGAGATGTGCTACCTCTACATTCCAGCAGAGACCTGCACGAACGCCCTGATGCTTGTTAAGGGTCATAGAGATACCCTCGCCAGAACCGCACATTGCAATACCGCAGTCAACCTCGCCCTTCTCAATACCCTCGGCAAGAGCATGGCCGAAGTCAGGATAGTCAACAGAAGCATCGCTCCATGTGCCATAGTCCTTTACCTCATAGCCATTCTTCTCGAGATACTGGAGAACGAACTGCTTGAGTGGGAAGCCAGCATGATCGGTGGCTACGCCAATTATTTTCTTTTCCATAAATGACCCACCCCCCTGCCCCTCCCATAAAGGGAGGGGAGTAGTATGTATTTCTCCCGGATGGGTAGGAGTTTTAATGTTATTACAAAAAGACCTTTTAGTCGAAAAAACTAACCATTCCCCTCCCTTTATGGGAGGGGTTAGGGGTGGGTCTTTTTAAAGCATAGACTTAACCTGCTTGTAAACGTTCTCAGCTGTGTAGCCGAGCTTCTCGTCGAGCACCTTGTAAGGAGCAGAGAAACCGAAGGTCTCAAGACCCCAAACCTTAGATGCTGGATCAGCACCGATGAGGAAGCCCTGGAGGTTTACTGGAAGACCTGCGGTCATACCGAATACCTTAGCACCTGTTGGAACAACGCTCTGCTGGTACTCTGCGCTCTGTGTGCGGAAGAGACCTTCAGAAGGTACAGAAACGATACGAACCTTAACGCCATCCTTGCGGAGGAGCTCAGCACCAGAAACGAGTGTAGAAACCTCAGAACCAGTAGCAACCATTACTACATCTGGGTTAGCATCAGAACCAGCAACAACATAGCCACCCTTACGAGCCTGCTCATAGTCGTTACCCTCTGGGAGGTTGTTGATGTTCTGACGAGAGAAGATGAGGGCTGTTGGGCTCTCTGTGTTCTCCATTGCCATTGCCCATGCAACTGTTGTCTCCTTAGCATCAGCAGGACGAAGAACGAGTGTAGAGTTCTTGCCGTCGTGACGCTTGAGCTTCTCCATGAGACGGATCTGTGCCTCGTGCTCAACAGGCTCGTGAGTAGGTCCATCCTCACCAACACGGAATGCGTCGTGAGTCCAGATGAACTTTACTGGGAGCTGCATGAGAGCTGCCATACGAACTACTGGGAGCATATACTGGCTGAATACGAAGAATGTACCACAAGCTGGGATAACACCACCGTGGAGAGCCATACCTACACAGCAACATGCCATTGTGAACTCAGCAACACCTGCCTGGAAGAATGCGCCTGAGAAGTCGCCTGCCTTGAGAGCGTGAGTCTTCTTGAGGAAGCCGTCAGTCTTATCTGAGTTAGAAAGGTCTGCAGAAGCACAGATCATATTTGGAACCTGCTCAGCGAGAACTGAGAGACAAGCAGCAGAAGCTGAACGAGTTGCGTCGTTGTCCTTCTGTACGCACTTGCTCCAGTCAATCTTTGGAGCCTTGCCAGAGAACCATTCAGCCTGCTGTGCAGCCTTCTCTGGGTTAGCAGCAGCCCAAGCCTTCTCCTCAGCGTAACGCTCAGCAGCGATCTTCTCGAGCTCCTTAGCGCGGTTAGCGTAGAGTTCCTTAACATCCTCGAAGATCTGGAATGGGTTCTCAGGATCACCACCGAGGTTCTTAACTGTGTTGATGAATGCGTCACCACCGAGAGGAGCACCGTGAGTCTTGCAGTTAGCCTCGTAAGAAGTACCGTCAGCCTTGAGGGCACCCTTACCCATGATACACTTACCGATGATGAGAGTTGGCTTGCCCTTAACAGCCTGAGCCTTCTCGATAGCAGCACGAATCTGAGCAGCGTCGTTACCGTTGATCTCGATAACCTCCCAGTTCTGAGCGCGATACTTAGCAGCAGTATCCTCGTTCATAACCTCCTTAGTCTCTGTAGAGAGCTGGATGTCATTGCAGTCGTAGAACATGATGAGGTTGTCAAGACCGAGGTTACCAGCGATACGAGCAGCACCCTGAGAAACCTCCTCCTGAACGCCACCGTCAGAGATATATGCGTAGATAGTCTCCTTTGCGAATGTTGGGTTGCCTGTGTGCTCAGCAAGGAACTTAGCAGCGATAGCAGCACCAACAGCGTAAGCGTGACCCTGACCGAGAGGACCTGATGTGTTCTCGATACCACGAGCTACCTCATACTCTGGGTGACCTGTTGTAGCAGAACCCCACTGACGGAGCTGTGCGAGCTCGTCGAGAGAGAACTTGCCAGTAAGGCAGAGCTGAGAATAGAGCATTGGAGCCATGTGACCTGGATCGAGGAAGAAACGGTCGCGACCTACCCAACTTGGGTTCTTTGGGTCATACTGGAGATACTCTGAATAAAGTACATTGATAAAGTCAGCACCGCCCATAGCACCACCTGGGTGACCAGACTTAGCCTTTTCAACTGCAGCAGCAGCGAGGATACGAATGTTATCCGCTGCGTGATTCAAAACTTTAATGTCGTTTGCCATTTTTGTTATTAAATATTAAATTAGATGTAAAGTACCTTTTTGGAAGTGAATAGTGAATAACGAATAGATAATAATACTTAATACTGGCTAACGCCATTATGGGACCCCCGTTCTGGTGGCTACCAGTATTAGGTATTATTCACTTTTCACTATTATCTATTCACTTAGAATTCTAAAGCTTATGAACCTCAGTAGCCTTCTGCTCTACGGCAAGATCGGCCTTGTAGTTCTCGATATACTTGTTGAAGCCCTCTACGTCCTCGGCAGTAGGAGCAATCTCAACACCTGTATTACCAGCGAAGACTACTTCCTCAAGCCAATCGGCAAGGTTGAGCTTCTTAGGATTGCGTACAGCGTATGCAGCAAGAAGGGCAATACCCCATGCACCACCTTCACCAGCAGTCTCCATTACAGAGATTGGAGAGTTGAGGGCAGCAGCAAGAACACGCTGACCAACACCCTTAGTCTTGAACAGACCGCCATGACCGGTGATACGGTCAACCTTCACGTTCTCCTCCTTGAAGAGGATATCATTACCAAGCTTCAATACTGCTACAGAAGCATAGAGGTGAGCACGCATGAAGTTAGCGAGGTTGAACTTATCATTAGCAGAGCGGATGAACATAGGACGACCTTCTGCAAGACCTGTTACAGGCTCACCAGAGATATAGTTGTAAGAAACAAGACCACCACAATCAGCACTACCCGTGAGAGCGTTGTTGTAGAGCTTGCCATAAACCTCATCCATATTCACAGGAACGCCAAGCAACTGCTGATACTCCCTGAAGAGACCTACCCAAGCGTTGAGGTCAGAAGTACAGTTGTTACAGTGAACCATAGCAACGAGGCTACCGTCAGGTGTTGTTACCATGTCAATCATCTCTGATGGCTTGCTGAGATCCTTCTCAAGAACAATCATAGAGAAAGATGATGTACCGGCAGAAACATTACCTGTGCGCTGCTTAACAGCGTTTGTAGCAACCATACCAGTACCTGCATCACCCTCTGGAGGACATACAGGGCAACCGCCCTTCAAGTGACCAGAGATATCGAGACGGCGAGCACCGTGATCAGAGAGAACGCCTGCATCCTCACCTGCGAGGATACACTTAGGAAGAATATCCTCAAGCTTCCAAGGATAGCCCTTTGGAGCAACGAGTTCATTGAACTTGCGAACCATCTCTGCGTTGTAGTTCTTTGTCTCAGGATCAACAGGAATCATACCTGAAGCATCGCCGATACCAAGAACCTTCTTACCAGTAAGACGCCAGTGGATATAACCAGCGAGGGTTGTGAGGTAAGTGATATCCTTAACGTGCTCCTCACCATTCAGGATAGCCTGATAAAGGTGAGAGATAGACCAACGGAGAGGAATATTGTAGTTGAAGAGCTTTGAAAGCTCAGCAGCAGCAGCACCAGTGTTGGTGTTACGCCATGTGCGGAAGCTTGCAAGAATCTTCTCTGCCTCAGAAGGATCACCGTAACGGCTTGCGGTACCAGTAGGACCGAATGCCATATAACCGTGCATCATAGCAGAGATACCGATAGATGCGAGATGCTCAATCTCACAGTCGAACTCAGCACGTACATTTCTGCGGAGGTCTGCGTAACAGTCCTCAAGACCGAACCAGATTGCCTCTGTGCTATATGTCCAAAGACCGTCCTCGAGCTGATTCTCCCACTCGTGACTTCCCTGTGCTATTGGCTTGTTCTCCTCATCGATGAGAACTGCCTTGATTCGGGTTGAGCCAAACTCGATACCAAGAATGGCCTTACCAGAAGTAATGGTTTCTTTTGCTGTCATAATTAAACGGCCTCTCCCCCCGCCCTCCCCCGTAGGGAGGGAGCCGGAAGTCGAAAGGCAACTCATTATAAATTATTTATGTTCAATTTTTCTATATTAAGCTTTGGGCACTCTGGCTCCCTCCCTACGGGGGAGGGCGGGGGGAGAGGCCATTAGTAGGGCTTTACTTCAGCGCTTTGTTAAGCATATAGTACACCTCGTTGTTACGAAGCTGCTGCTTGAACTCGCTGATAGTGGTATTCTTGTTGATACCGATGAACTCGATACCAGTCATCTCAGCGAAGTCCTCCCAGTATTCTGCTGTGATATCGTAAGAGAATGCGCTGTGGTGAGTACCGCCAGCGAGAATCCATGCACCTGCACCAATCTCGAATGTTGGCTGTGGAACCCAAAGAGCAGAAGCAACAGGGAGCTTTGGCATTGCCTTTGGCTTGATGCACTCAACATCACTTGTGATGAGACGGAAACGGTTGCCGAGGTCAACGATAGTAGCCTTACAACCAGCACCTGTCTTAGAAGTGAATACGAGACGGGCGGTCTGCTGCTTACGGATACCGATACCGAGGAAGTGAACCTCAAGTGTCGGCTTATCAACAGCGATAAGAGGTGTTACCTCGAGCATGTGGCTCTGAAGTGATGATGTGCAGTCAGAAGCGAAGTTGAGTGTGTAGTCCTCAAGGAATGAGCATCCCTTCTCAAGACCCTGGTTCATTACCCAGAGTGAACGATAGAGACATGCAGTCTTCCAGTCGCCCTCAGCACCGAAGCCATAGCCCTCAGCCATCAGACGCTGAGAAGCAAGACCTGGAATCTGGTCGAAACCAACGAAGTTAGGATCGTTGATGTCAGCATCACCAAGGTCGTCGAAGTTTGTTGTGAATGCTGTTGCACCCTCATCCTCCAATACACGACGGAGAGCGATTTCTGCCTTAGCAGCATTCTTTACCTTCTCCCAATATACGTCCTCACCTGACTCGTCAATCTTGATTGTATAAGCCTTCTTATACTCCTCAACGAGAGCATCAGCCTCTGCATCGGTTACCTTCTTGTAGTAATCCATGAGAGATGATACTGGGTAGTAGTCAACGTGATAGCCAAGACGCTGCTCGAACTCTACGCGGTCACCATCGGTAACAGCAACATTGTTCATGTTCATACCGAACATAAGGCAACGTACATTGTGAGCATCAGCTACAGCAGCAGCAACACGAGCCCATACGGCAATCTGTCTCTGAGCCTCTGCGCTCTTCCAGTAACCTACAACAACCTTACGTGCTACACGCATACGAGTGCAGATATGTCCGAACTCGATATCACCGTGTGCAGACTGGTTGAGGTTCATGAAGTCCATGTCGATAGAATCCCAAGGAAGCTCAGCATTATACTGAGTGTGGAAATGAAGCAATGGTTTCTGGAGAGCCTGAAGCCCCTTAATCCACATCTTTGCAGGAGAGAAGGTGTGCATCCAAGTGATAACGCCGACACACTTAGCATCGTTGTTAGCAGCCTTCATCACATCCTCAACCTCGTTAGAAGAGTTTGCTGTACCCTTGTAAACTACCTTTATTGGAATAATACCACTATTGTTAAGGCCCTCAACCATTTCCTTTGAGTGACCATCTACTATCTTAACTGTCTCGCCTCCGTAAAGGAGCTGGGCACCTGTTACCCACCAGAGCTCTAAATTTTCAAACATAGAATAAAAAACAGCCTCTTCCCCCGCCCTCCCCCGTAGGGAGGGAGCCGGAAGGCGTAAGGCAACTTATTTAATTATTAATATCAATTTATACTATATATTTTGGGCACTCCGGCTCCCTCCCTACGGGGGAGGGCGGGGGGAGAGGCCGCTATTGGGACTTACTTCTTCTTCTGTCCGTAATACGCATTAGGACCGTGCTTACGGTTGTAATGCTTCTCTACTAGGAGAGGATTCATCTTTGTCAGAGGATTGATGCTGAAGCTGATGAAAGCCATCTTTGCACACTGCTCCATTACCTTTGCATTGTAAACGGCATTATCAGGAGATGTGCCCCAAGAGAAAGGACCGTGGTTCTTTACGAGAACGGCAGGAGTGTGATCTGGGTTGATCTTACGGATATTGAGAATCTCGTCAACGATTACGTTACCTGTCTCAAGCTCGTATGCACCCTCAACCTCTTCCTTAGTCATATCGCGTGTGCAAGGGATAGCCTTGTAGAAGTAATCGGCATGAGTAGTACCGATGTTTGGGATATCCTGACCTGCCTGTGCGAATGCGGTAGCGTATGTGGAGTGAGTATGAACAACACCCTGAATATTTGGGAATGCTCTATATAAAACAAGGTGGGTTGGTGTGTCGCTTGAAGGATTGAGGTTACCTTCAACAACCTTACCAGACTGAAGGTCAACAACAACCATATCCTCAGCCTTCATATCGTCATAGCTAACACCTGATGGCTTAATAACAACAAGACCCTTCTCGCGGTCAATACCAGAGACATTTCCCCATGTAAAGATGACAAGTCCCTGCTTAACCAAGTCAAGATTAGCCTTGAAAACTTTCTGTTTGAGTTCTTCCAGCATAATAATATGTTTTATAGTTTATACGTAATTTTATCCGATTTATTGTATATGTTGTAAGCCTTACAGCTTAAATTTCACTTCTTTTTGAAAATGTGACTCACTAAAGCGATAAAGAGCAGCGCCTCTCTTGCTTGACAGTTTGTCAACGTACTTTGTCTTCTGTATGCATTCCATCGTCTTGATGCGCTTACGGAAGTTACGCTTGTCAATCTCCTCTCCGAGTATCGCCTCATAAACCTTCTGCAGCTGTGTTAGAGTGAAATGCTCTGGCAGCAGATTAAAGCACAACGGCTCGGTTGAGAGATGTCTTCTGAGCTTTTCAATGGCCTCAGTTACCATGATTTTATGATCGGAATACAGGTCAGGGAGTTCATCAACACTCACCCACTCTACTCCATATTCCTTTTGTTGCACCTCATTATAGTCGCTCACATTGATAAGCGAACAATAGGCTATAGAAATTACACGCTCACCTGGGTCACGGTCAACAGCGCCATATGCTCCGACCTGAGTCATGTATATATTGTCAAGACCTGTCAAACTACGCAGGGTCCTTGTTGCAGCTTGTTCCAGACTTTCGTTTGTCTGAACGAATCCTCCATAAAGTGACCATTCACCTTTACCTGGATTCATATTTCGTTTGCCGATAAGCAGTTTTAGCTTGCCTTCTTCAAAACCGAAGACAATACAGTCAACAGAAATAAGTAGCGGGGTCATGCCCTCATAGTAATTGCCCATAATAAAAGTAGTAAAAAGCAGACATAAAAGAATGCTTATTGGTTTAAAATTATTAAAGAAAAAGTGTGAGATTCATATATTAACTTAAATAAAGTCTTCCGCAAGGAAAACAGGTATTTAATATACCTAAATCCTTGTGGAAGACTTCATTAGTCTATTACCAGAGAATGATATAGAGGAATGTGATAATTGCAATCACGCAGAAAGCACCAATATTGAATGCTCGGTCAGTCTCGAATATTTTCAGGTCGATTGCAACGAGCTTAGGATCCTGAACTGCATCAAGAGCATTTGAACGGAGATAGAATCCGATTGTAGCTGTGATAGCAGCAAAGAATATCATTGCACCTGCAACTCCATGAACAGCGAGAGTCTCGCTAAAGAAAGAAGCAGCGAACAGAGCAATAGAAACTGCAGCTACAGCGAAGAGGATCTTACTCCAGAAAAGCTGTGTCTTAATCGTATGCTCGTCAAGCTCATCAGCAGCAACTGCTTTATTACTCTTAAGTGAGATACCAACGAAGAGGATAACGAGGCAGATGAATACATAACCTGAACGTACAAGGAATGGTGTGTCAGGCAATGTGAACTTGAAGAGGATTGAGAATGCGAATGTACCGATAGCACAAACAACAGCTGCTGTACCAGAAGCACGCTTCCAAAGAAGACCAAGACCGAAGATTACAACAACACCTGGATATACGAATGCTGAGTACTCCTGAATGAACTGGAATGCCTGGTCAATACCGCCCATGAGTGGATATACAGCGAGAAGTGCAATGATAAGTGCGCTGACAGATGTCATACGACCTACGTTCACGAGCTTAGACTCACTTGCATTCTTATTGATGAACTGCTTGTAGATATCCATTGTGAACAATGTTGATGTTGAGTTGAACATTGAAGCCAATGAAGAGATAACAGCAGCAGCAAGAGCAGCGAATGAAAGACCCTTGATAAATGTAGGGGTGAAGTTACGGATAAGGAATGGATAAGCGTCATCAGAACGCTCAATGCCACCAGCAAGAGTCTGACGGAGGTTCTCAAGAGCCTCACCGTCACCATTCATAATATAGAATGCGCAAACACCTGGGATACATACGATGAATGGGATAAGGATCTTAAGGAATGCAGCGAAGATCATACCCTTCTTAGCCTCAGCGAGAGACTTAGCAGCAAGACCCTTCTGAATGATATACTGGTTGAAGCCCCAGTAACCGAGGTTTGTCAACCAAAGAGCGCCGAAGATAAGAACGATACCTGGGTTTGTGAAGAATGGATCCTCCTTCTGAACAACATTACCTGCAGCATCAGTAACACCATTTACTACAGGATAGAGGTCAGCCTGACGGGTAACGACAAGGTTGAAGTGCTTATCACCTGGCTGATTAATACACCAGTCGAATATATTGCCCAATGCCTCGAATGCGCCACAGCCCCATACCTCTGCACCGATAACTGAAAGTGCAGCATATGCAGTAATAAGACCACCACCAACGAGGAATGTAACCTGCATAACGTCTGTCCAAGCCACAGAAGCAAGGCCACCATAGATAGAGTAGATACCTGCAACGAGGAAGAGAACGAGGATGATAACCATACGAACCTGGTCAATCTCCATACCAGCGAACTGAATAGTCATGTCAGTTGGAAGACCAAGAATCTGCTGGATAGCAAGAGCACCGAGCCAAGCTACAGAGGTAAGGTTTACAAATACATAAAGGAACAGCCACAACAGAGAGAATGCAAGACCTACGCCCCAGTTGTAACGCTCACGAAGGAACTGTGGGATGGTGAAGATCTTCTTCTCAATCATCAAAGGAAGGAGGAACTTACCTACTACCAGCAATGTAGCAGCAGCCATAATCTCGTATGCAGCCTGTGCGATACCAGATGCGAAAGCAGAACCAGACATACCGATAAACTGCTCGGCTGAGATGTTGGCAGCAATAAGTGATGCACCTACTGCCCACCATGTAAGAGTGTTACCTGCAAGGAAGTAGTCTGTAGAAGACTTCTCCTCACCCTTCTTGTCGCGGCTAAGGAACAATCCAAGACCTACAAGAAGCACTATGTAAGCACCGAATACTACATAGTCAATGGTTTCAAAGCCATTGTTCTTTAAAGCTTCAATTACGCTCATTTTTGTTTGTCAGTTATTTTTAGTTATAGTTTTAGTTTTGGCTTATTTGGTTGAGAACTTATAAGCAGCGTGGCTGTAATACTTCTCGCCTGGCTTGAGAATAGCCTGAACCCAGTTCTTCTTGTTTGGAGAATCAGGGAACTTCTGGCTTTCAAGACATACGCTTACATACTGTGGGTACTTACCACCCTTGTGAGCGATGTTAGGCTCATTGCCGATGCCCTGGAAGTTACCAGTATAACACTGAACACCAGGCTCGTTAGTGAACATCTCCATGAAGATACCAGTCTTTGGAGAGTAGAGAGAAGCACAAACTTGTGTATCGTCACCCTTACCGTCCTTGTATGTATTCAGACAGAAGTTGTGGTCGATACCGCCGTTAGCATTCTTGATCTGATCGAAGTCAACCTTACCAACAGCATCGCTGATTGCATGTGGTGTAGTGAAATCGAATGGAGTATCCTTAACTGGCTTGATCTCACCTGTTGGGATGTAGAGAGAGTCAGAAGGAGTGAAGTTGTCAGCATTGAGATAGAGAACCATGTCAGTACCTACACTATTGAAGTCACCATTGAGGTTGTAATAGTTGTGGTTTGTCTGATTGATGATAGTCTCTTTATCTGTTGTAGCCTCCCAAGTCATATCGAGAGTATTGTCTGCCGTTACCTTATATATAGTTGTAGCGGTTACGTTACCAGGATAACCATTCTCACCGTCAGCAGCCTTGATTGTAAGCTTGAGGATAGAGTCACCTACCTGCTCTGCCTCATATACCTGATTCATCCAACCTGTTGTGCCACCGCCATGAAGGCTGTTAGGACCGTCATTAAGACGAAGCTGATAATCCTCGCCGTTGAGTGAGAACTTACCGTTCTTGATACGGTTTGCATAACGACCTACAGATGAACCGTAGTCACTTGGCGAATTGAGTGTATCAGCATACTGATGAATGTTGTCGAAACCGAGAACCACGTCAGTTGGCTTGCCGTCCTTATCTGGAACAACGAGCGAAACCACGCGACCGCCGTAGTTTGTGATACACACCTCCATGCCATTGGCATTCTTGAGGGTATAGAGAGCCACTTTCTTTCCACCGATGATAGTGTCAAAATTAGCGGCATCGAGTCCTGACTGTGTCAACTGCGAAGGAGCTTCGCCTGACTTACATGCTGAGAACATAGCTACTGCTGCTCCAGCACAGAAAAGAATAGTTTTTAGGTTCTGCATTTTTATTAATTGTTTGTTGTTTAGTCTAAATTGGTTGTAAAGTTACAATAATTTTCGCTTTTTCCAAAGAAAAGTGATGTTTTTTTGCCCCGAAAGTAGAAAAATGCGTCTGAAAACGCCTTTTTTTCTTTACATTTTGACATTTCCTTGTATTTTTTAGTGTAAAAATACACATACACATAAAAACACAATCTACATCTGGTTCAGTATTTTTGCGATTCCATCATCATCAACAGAGTCGGTAACCATATCTGCGCACGCCTTCACTTCATCAGAGGCATTGCCCATAGCAACCCCTACCCCTGCATGTTTTAGCATGGCGATATCATTACCGCCATCTCCGAAAGCCATTGTCTCCGAGATGTCAATACCGTAGTATTTGCATATTTCGTCAATACCAGTCGCTTTATTTGTTCCTTTTGCTATGCAGTCGGCAAAATAGGGATGCCAACGGTTAGCATCACACTCCTTCATCACCTCCTTCATAATCCTTGGCTCTTCATCCTTATCAAAGAATGCCACCATCTGCATGACATCCATATCAAGAGAATCCGTTATTGGCACTTGCTTCGGAAGCGGAATGTCAAGAAGCTTAAATACCTCCTTGAACCTATCCAATGCAGCATCAATATTGCAGACAATAGCACGCTCATTACTCGTAAATGCTATTGGCATAGGATGTTTCTCAGCATCTGCAATAACCCTCTTTATATCTTCCTTTGGCACAGGTCTGTTACAGATGACCTTTCCGTCAGCCGTAACACACGAAGCTCCATTTACCGACATTATGCCGTCATACTCCAATCCCTTGAGATTCCTTATGAACGGCATCGGACGACCAGTAGCAATAAACACCTTAACACCTTTCTCACGAATTCTGTGAATGGCATCAAGAGTCGATTGAGGAATAGCGTGGGTCTTAAAAGAAACCAACGTACCGTCTATATCAAAGAATATCGCCTTAACTTTCAATTTTCAATTATCTATTGTCAATTTTCTCAAACTTATACCCCATTCTCTTCAGTTGAATGGCAGCTCCAATGGCAAACATGGCATCACAGGCACGTGCAAAAGCATAAAATGCCATCTTTGACTGCGGTTCTATCTGCTCATGACGAATCATATCAACCGTCTCCTGTGCCAAGCTCTGCACAAGCGAAACAAGTTTCTTTGCCTCATCCGAATCAAGAGGCAGCATCAGGATATCACGAACAATGTGGTCATCCATATTGTCAAAGCCCAGATCTCCATAGAATGTCTCGTAAGCAGTATTTGAATATGTTGCCCAATCTGCATCCCAATAAAAGGCTGCCCCAAAACCCAGATACAAAGCCCACGCAACAGAAACTGTTGGGTAAGATGCTATCTGAGGCACAGCATCAGCCATATAGTTCGGCTCTATACGGTGCCAGAAATCTTTCAAATCATCACTCTCAAGTAGCTTACCATCAAGTGCTTTACGGTCAGTTGCGAGTTTCAAGAGAGCCTTTCTCAACTTCTCTTCGAATTTATCCAAGTAGTCTATTATCGCCTGTTCCATTTTTCATCTTTTACTTTCAGGGTTCAAAATTAGTGAAAAAATTCCAAATAAACAAATATATTAGAAATAAAATAAAAACAACGGTCCCTTTCCCGCCCTGTAGGCAGGAAAGGGGGCTTATTACTTCTTTTTATATTGTGCACGCACACAAGCACTTGATTTATGTCAATTTTCTGCAACATTTCACAACTTTTCCTTAAAATTGTTTGCGCACACAAGAAAATAGTCGTACCTTTGCATTGTCAAAAGGAAAAAAGAAGCTAAAAACTTCCGGAAACATTCCTCAGACGATATGAAAAAGATTGTTTAGGTTAGTAGAATAATAGATTTAGGTTTTAGTTATTAGGTTAAAGATTGTTTGACTCTTGGATAACAAAGAACAACCGCGAGGTTATTCTTTTACTTTTGAAAAGGATTTAGTTAAACATATTTTTAAATGCTCCACAAGTCGCGATGACCAGTGGAGTATTTTTTTGTGTATAATGCTTCTGCATTCCTATAACTCCCAATATAAATCCCTTATAAATCCTATATAACAAGGAACGGAAGTATAGCGAATCATCAAAAAAAATCCCTACGCTCCAATATGATATGGAAGCATAGGGATTTTATATTTATTTCTTTTTCTTCTTGTCCTTGTTTTTTTTCTTCTTCCCTTTTACAGAACAGCATTTTGGGCATGGGGACTTTCCCCTACTCTCTGCCAATTCAAGGGATATAGTCGTCATGTGTCCCATGTGAACACATGTTTCCGGACATCTCTTTACTGCATTCTTATCATGCTCATGACGACAGAATTTCGTATCCGGGCAATATATTGACAGATGATAATAATCACCATAACTGCAACCTGATGACACATATACCTCTTCTTCCTCATCTTCATCCTGAGCTATAGCATTTGTGCCTATTGCAATACACATAGAGAGTAATACTAAGAACTTTTTCATACCGTCTATTTATATTAAATAATGGTTATTTCTATAAAATATTCCGAACTTTATTCTAATTCCTATTGCAAAGTTAAACTTTTTTTTCCTTATTCACAATGTTTTTTGATTTTTTTTGAATTTCATAAGGATTATTATGAAAACGCAAATATGCCTATCAGAATCATCACAGACACCGACAGACATACTCATTTTTTCAAGCTATCAATTAAATTTACCTCTTACGCAATGGCAAGCGATAGCCTATCGTAAGGTCAAAAGCATGGTGGCGAAGAGCATAATCATCATCCTTTGTACAAGAATTGAGTGAAAGATGGTATGTGGCATTCACGCTGAAATTCTTGTATTCATAGGTGAGACCAAGAGGTATGGAAACGCCAACCTTAGACATATTATCCATTTCTTCATAATAGTCCTTACCACTCTTAATTCCATTAAAAAAGTCGAAATCATCAACTCTATCTTCTGGAGTTAAAGTATACATACCAGTAACTGGATCTATAGCTGGTTGATTATACATTACCCAATTATAATATTGCCTTGCAGACAAAAGGAATGAGCATTCTATACCAGCTCTGACAGAGAACCCATCCATAATATTCTGCTTAAACTGTAATCCAGAAGAAAAACAATCCATCGTATATTTCTTGGTTTCAGAAATTACAATATATTCGTGATCACCATGAAAGGCATCAGGATTTTCTGGTATAGGAAAAGTGTCTCTTTCTTTCACATTTGCCCCAAGACGACGATAGTTGAGATCGGCTATAATAGCAGACTTTTCAGCAATTTTGAATTCAAAAAGAGCACCTCCCATAAAATTAACCTTACCTGTTGTTTCTCCATAAATAAAATCATCAGCAGATAAATCAGAATAATTCACGCCTACGTAAGGCACGAAATTGACAGAGCCTTTGCCATCCTGGGCATTGGCAACCTTTGAGCAGAGACATGCTACTGCCATAAGGAGTAATGATAGTTTTTTCATTCTAAATTTGTTTTATGTACAGTTTTACTAAATGATATTCAATTTTACGAATGCAAAGGTAATAAAAATCCGAGGAAAAGCAATCAATTTTCATACTTTTTTTTATCAGAGAATATCGGTAAAACATATCTCGCTTTTACTACCTTACCCTTATGCTTACCAGGATTCCACTTCGGCATAGCATCAATAACACGTATTATTTCCTCTATTACAGCCGGTTCTGCAGAATTATCATATCGTTTTCTTATTATTGAGCCGTCTGTATCTATAACGAGCTCAAATATCACCCTATCCCAACGTTTTGTATCTTCAGGAAAATTCAAGTTTTCCTTCAGATATTCTTTCAATGCTGGAATTCCACCTGGATATGAAGGTGATTTTTCTACAAAGTCATATATTTCGTCCTCGGGAGGGAGTATTACCTCTCTTATTACTTCATCTGAGTTCACACTTTGCTCTGGAATACTTTCTGACTTAACACTATCATTCTTCACTTGAACCGTGGTATCGCGATCTGATATCACATGCAAATTGACACTACTTTTACCCTCTACCTTCAGGCATAGACATGCAACTGCCATGAGGAATAATGATATTTCTTTCATTCTATAATCGTTTTATGTGTAGTTTTACCTAATGTTACTGAATTTTACGAATGCAAAGGTAATAAAAAAACGAGGAAACGCAATCGAAAACACTACTTTTTTATGCTATACCTATGTTTTTCACGATTTATATCTTTTCTGTCAGAAATCCGCCTATGGATTTACTTCCGAAGATCTTCCGAAGTTCCTCCGTTGTTCCTCCTATGTGCCTCCGTACCAAAGTCGGTGCAAACTCGGTGCAAAGTCGGTGAAGATACCATTATAGAACGGAGGTTCACCGAGTTTGGCACGGAGCATCAACGGTATTTCTACCTTCATAATTCACATGAGGGTTATTCTTCCTCTTTATTCATGCGTTTATAGAAATATCTGCCAATGAAATAGAATGGAGCAATACAGAGAGCCAATATGAAGAGTTGATAGGCTATACCAGACGTTTGTTTTATAAAAGTACAATTAGCAAGTTTATGTTCACCACATGATATAAATCTAATTGTATCTGGAGTATTCGTCAATAAAACAGTATCAATACCAGTAGGAACGCTCTTATAGCTATCATTATCCTTATTAACTGAAGTCCATTTTATGAAAATACTATCTCCATACATCTCATATTTACCATACATCTTATCACTAAAGTGACCTACAAAATCTGTAGAAGATATTGTTGCCTCCACTCTATAAGATGACTGAAAATCCAATTCTATTTTCTCACAAACGACATAATATCCAGAATATGAGCCATAGAACTCTTCTCCCATAGATCTATTACAACTAAACCCAAGGATAAAATGTAAAAACAAGATTATGATTGATAGTCTTTTCATTTCGCGAACAATAAACCTACTTCTTAACGAGCGCAGCAAGCCATTGCTTAAGGTCTGACATCCATTGCTGACGATAGTAGAACTTTTCATTACCACACCATCCATGACCGCCCACAGGATAGATATGCAATGCCGCAGACACCTTATTCGCCACAAGGGCATTGTAATACTCTATGCTATTGCGAACAGGCACAAGTCCGTCATCTGTACTTGCCATAATGAAAGCCTGTGGGGTGTCCTTAGTCACCTGTTTCTCGTTGCTATAAAGAAGCACATCAGCACCGGACGCATTCTTTCCGATAAGACTCTCGCGAGAAAGCATGTGGGTAAAGGCAGGATCGAAAGAGATAACGGGATAGAAGAGTATCTGGAAGTCGAAACGCTCATCCTTATTAGCATAGTGGGTAGCAGCCGTAGAAGCGAGATGTCCTCCAGCACTACATCCTTGAATGCCTATCTGCGTAAAGCCATACTCCTTCTGATGCTCTTTCATTATGCGCATAGCTTTGTGAACATCATCGAGAGGCACTTCCTTATGTCCGTTAGGCAAACGATATTTCAGCACGGCGTATGTTATGCCCTGCTCATTATACCACTCTGCAAGGTTATGGCCTTCAGAGCCTTGCCACACCTGAAGATAACTACCACCAGGACAAGCTATTACAGCAAGTCCGTTTGGTTTCTCAGGAACATAGACAGTCAGCACAGGATCTGTCACATTCTCTACATAGAGACCATGATTCTCTTCCGCCTTTGTAATGCCATTAGATGTTGGTGCTGGGGTATCTGCCCAAAGATGAAATTCTTCCTTCTTTTGGGCAAAGGAAAAATGTGTGACGAAGAGAAAGAAGAAAGAGAATAATAGATGTTTCATAATGATAATAGAAGCCTAACCAAGCCTTCCCAAAGGGAAGGATGTTAGATAGTAATTATTGCTCAAAACTAGGGATAAAAACTATAAAACATCCCTCCCTTTGGGAGGGCTTGGGTAGGCTATTTAATGTGCTGTCTAATCTTCGTCAGATAGTTCTTCATTCTGTCTGCATCCTTATGGTCGATGATGTCAAGAAGTTCCTTGAGCTCGTCACGGATCTCTGACACCTGATCATGAGTGTAAGGGTTGAAAAGGATTTCCTGAAGCAGATAGTCATCCTCACTAAGAACGCCTTTGGCAATACGCATGTGACGCTTGAAGGTTGTACCTGGAGCATCCTGTGGCTTCATCACGGCAGCAAACACGAATGTTGATACGAAAGGAATACTGAGCGAGTAAGCCACCGTACGGTCGTGCTCATCGAATGTATATTCATAGATGTTAAGACCGAGTTTGCTATAAAGGTCGCGGAAGAAGCACATACCCATATAGTCGCCCTCGCTGATGATGATAGCGTTCTCCTCTGAGAGCTGATTGAGGTTTGCGAAAGTAGGACCGAACATAGGGTGAGTAGATACATAGCGGCGGCCAGTACTCTCATAGTACTCCTTGAGGTTGGTCTTTACTGAAGAAATATCACTCAAGATACAGCTTTCAGGAAGGTATGGCAACACCTCCTGAAAGGCAGGAATAGTGTATTTTACTGTAGCTGCATTAATAACAAGCTCTGGTGCGAACTCACGAATCTCTTCAAGTTCTGTGAATCGCTGACAATTGTATGTGTAGCGCAGACGCTGTGGGTTCTTCTCAAACACACCAACCTCATGCTCGAAGCTGAGAGTGTCGATGAAGAAGCTGCCCATCTTTCCGGCGCCAAGGATTAAGATTTTCATAGAAAAAACAAGGCCTCTCCCCCCGCCCTCCCCCGTAGGGAGGGAGCCGGAAGGCAAAAGACTATACAATTATTAATTATTCATTTTTAATTAGCCACTATTGGCACTCCGGCTCCCACCCTACGGGGGAGGGCGGGGGGAGAGGCCTTAGATAGGGCTTACTTATTCACAATCTCCAACTGCTGACGAACAGACTCCTCATGGATATGCTCGAAAATCTGCTTTACGAAATCAGCAGACATACCGCAGAGGGCCCCCTGAGCACCACGCTTGTCGAGAATCTCGTTGTAACGACCTGTCTGGAGTACGGTAATGTTATGCTCCTTCTTATACTGACCAATCTCACGGCATACGCGCATACGCTTAGAGAGCAAATCCATGAGAGAATTGTCAAGTTCGTCAATCTGCTTACGGAGAAGCTTGATACCCTCGGTTGTAGAAACCTCATCACGAACGGTAAGGATAGAGAGGATATAGTCGAGAACATCTGGTGTTACCTGCTGCTTTGCATCGCTCCATGCCTTGTCTGGATCACAATGGCTCTCAACCATAAGACCATCAAAGCCGAGGTCCATAGCCTGCTGACACAGAGGAGCTATGAGTTCACGCTTACCACCCATGTGAGAAGGGTCACAGCAGATAGGAAGGTCTGGGATACGACGACGAAGCTCAATAGGAATCTGCCACATAGGGAGGTTACGGTAAATGGTCTTGTCGTATGAAGAGAAACCACGATGAATTGCACCAAGCTGCTTTACACCAGCAGCATTAAGACGTTCAAGAGCACCAATCCAGAGCTCAAGATCCGGGTTTACAGGATTCTTTACGAGTATAGGCTTGTCATATCCCTGAAGGGCATCAGCAAGAGCCTGCATAGCGAATGGGTTGGCAGATGTACGTGCACCAATCCAAAGGATATCCATATCATATTTGTTGGCAAGCTCAACGTGCTCAGGGGTAGCGACCTCAGTACCCATAAGCATACCTGTCTCTTTCTTTGCCTGAGCCATCCATTGAAGAGCAGGCTCACCATGTCCCTCGAAGCCTCCCGGCTTTGTACGAGGCTTCCACACACCAGCGCGGAAGATGTGGCATCCCTTCTCAGCAAGCTGAGTTGCCGTTTTCATTACCTGTTCTTCTGTCTCTGCCGAGCATGGGCCTGCAATTACAAAAGGACGTTTCAAATCACTTGGAAGATTAAGTGGTGAAAGTTGTAGTTCCATATCGAGGCCCCCCTATCCCCCGAGGGGGAATCTTTTTATATAGTAATGATTGCTCATACTATAACCGCTGGAGGCTGTGCGGGGTTATTTCGTTTTCTTTTAAAATTATGTCTATAAAAACCGTTCGCGAATCGGCTCCCTCCCAACGGGAGGGCGGGGAGAGGGGCCTTTATATTGCTTTTTTTATCCTCTCCAGAGCCTCCTGTATCTTCTCCTCCTTTGCACAGAGGGAGATGCGGATATAGCGCTCGCCATTGCTTCCGAAGATGAAGCCTGGAGTGATGAATACGCGAGCCTCGTGGAGAACCTTCTCTGTGAGTTCCTCGCAGGTCTTGTAATGCTCAGGAATACGTCCCCAGAGGAACATTCCTACCTGAGTCTTGTCATAGGTACATCCAAGTACATCCATTATCTTCTCAGCCACGTCACGACGCTTGCGATAGAGAACCACGTTAGCCTCGTGATGCCATTCCGGAGTATTATTATTGAGAGCCTCAGCAGCAGCCAATTGAAGTCCGCGAAAAGTACCAGAATCGATGTTTGACTTTATCTTGAGCGCCCAAGAGATGATCTGTGGGTTTGAGATACACATACCCACACGCCATCCTGGCATATTGTGGCTCTTAGACATAGAGTTGAACTCCACACAACAGTCCTTTGCCCCCGGAACCTGCATAATAGAGAGGTGTTCGTCAGAAAGGATGAATGAGTATGGGTTATCGTTCACCACTACTATATCGTGACGCTTTGCGAAATCAACCAGTTTCTCGTATGTTTCACGCATAGCACGACCGCCAGTAGGCATATTAGGATAGTTCGTCCACATAATCTTGACACCCTCAAGATTCATCTTCTCAAGAGCCTCGAAATCAGGTTGCCAACCATTACCCTCAAGAAGATCATAGTTCACAATCTGCTGACCGAGAATCTTGCTAAGTGATGTATAAGTTGGATAGCCAGGATTTGGCACAAGAACCTTATCACCAGGGTTACAGAGAGCAAGAGTGATATGGAGAATACCCTCCTTTGAACCTATCAAAGGCAATACCTCTGTATCGGAATTAACATCAACGTCATACCACCTCTTATAGAAGTTTGACATTGCCTTACGAAGCTCAGGCGTACCCATTGTTGGCTGATACCCATGAGCTGAAGGCTGTGATGCCACTTCCGCAAGCTTGTCAATTGTCTGCTGTGATGGTGGCATATCTGGTGAGCCGATAGCAAGACTGATGATGTCCTTGCCTTCTGCATTAAGTTTTGCAACTTCCTTCAACTTTCTGCTGAAGTAATATTCCTGTACGAGATTTAATCTGTCTGCTGGTTTCATATGGAAAAATCAAACCCACAACCCCTTTCCTGCCCTTCGGGCATCCTTTCCCCGTGAAGGGGCAAGGAGAAAGATAGTACTGAACGCTGTTGGGCTATCTATAAATTATTGTATATATTTTCAACTAAAAAAGGTGACTTTCATCCCCCTTCCCCATTACGGGGGAAGGGTCGGGGTTAGGGGTTTCTACTTCCCTTTATACTCTCCCAATATCTTCAGTTCCTTGGTAAGAGGAATGATAGCGTCTATTGACTGGCGGTATCGGATGAGATCTGTATAGGTTACATCCACATAGAACATATATTCCCATTCATGACCGATTACCGGAAGCGACTGAATCTTTGTGAGGTTTATGCCGTAGAAAGAGAGAATCGTGAGCACCTTGCTAAGTGAACCCTCCTCGTGAGGCAAAGAGAAAACAAGACTCGCCTTGTCAGCCTCATTTAGTGGACGAAGGAAATCGGCTTTCATCGGATTGCTGACCACAAGGAAACGTGTATAGTTGTGCTTGTTATCCTCTATGGCATCCTCAAGAACCTTCATCCCATAGAAACGTGCAGCATCAGAATGACAGATGGCCGCACATCCCTTCTTGTGAAGACGCTTGATTTTCTCTGCCGATCCTGCGGTATCCTCATCTTCCACAGCTTTTATATGCGGATATTTGCTGAGGAAGTTACGACATTGCATCAGGGCAACCGGATGTGAATGAACCTCTTCTATTGTGTCCCAATCATCTTCTGGCAAACAGTTGATAGAGTGCTGTATGTGGAGCTTATGCTCACCTACGATGGTGGTGTTAGAGTCACGAAGCAGCTCATAGTTATGAAGGAGACTGCCGGCAATAGTATTCTCTATGGCAAGCATACCTATTGTCGTTGGGTCTTCCTTTATCTTCTCGAAGACCTCCTCGAAAGTCTGGCAGCATATCAGCTGTATCTGCTCGCCTTCGTAGAATTGATGAGCCGCAATGTCATGGAACGACCCGATAATACCCTGTATTGCTATTCTTTTCATATTTCTATTTTTTGTCTAAAGTCTAAGGTCTAAAGTCTTTCACCTTTGACTTTTGCCTTTTGTCTTTACTAACGAAAAATCCCGCATCATTTGTATGAAGCGGGACTTTACGTAAAACCTTATATTTGGTTTCGTTTGTCTTAAGTTGAAATTTACACGCAACTTCCCGCTTCACAGTTTCCTGCAAAGTAAAAGTAAAAGTAATAATAATAAGATGAGAAATTCTTATTCATATTTCAACTATATTCTTGTTTACTATTTAATGCAATTATTACTAAATGCGGTGCAAAATTACTAAATTTATTCCGAACTCACAAACATTTTCTCACTTTTTTCTATAATTTAGCAGAAAAATGTAAGTATTTTGGCACATACCATAGAATTATGACATAAAATCACTATTTCTTGGTATTGTGAGATTCAGCAAAAAGTCGTACCTTTGCACCCAGATATCTGGAACTACGCTCTATGAATTCATAAGACAATGGTCAGATGTCCCTGATTTTTGTTATAAGATAAAGTTCATAATGTTTTTGTATAATAATATGGCTGGCTGTGAAGTCAGCCTTTTATTATGTCCGAATCCTCACCTGGATTTATAAACGCTAAGCCACAAAGTCACAAAGTTATTTCTCAGCGTCTCAGCGTTCTGATTTATACAGAGAATACTACCATTGCCCTCCCCTCCTATCGCCCATTCCGGAATGGGACTTGGAACGGATTTGGAACGGATTTGAAGCGGAGGAGAAGCGGACCTATGTCGAGGTTAGAGTTAAGAGGTTAGAGGTTAGAGTTGACACCATTGGCGCTGGCCATACACCGAATGGTATTCTTCACTCTTCGTTCTTCACTCTTCACTTTTTCTGGTGACCGCCATCACCTAACACCCAACACCAATCACCCGATTTCCGATGACAACGTGCGCAGCACCTCGCACGAAGTCAAAAGTGCGTGTCAGCCCAAAGGCTGGTGCACGTCCTTCGGTTTGACAAGTGCAAAGGTACTACAAAATTTCCGAACACAACAATCTAACACGAGAAAAAATATGTTAGATTCGAAAAATCTTCATTTCATGCCCATAACTCATTGATACACAGACAGAAATTTTCGGAAGCACATCACAAAGGAACCCAATCTAACATATAACCGTTAGATTCATAAGGGAGGGGGTATGTGTGTCTTAATATAGCCAAAATAATAATATAATATATTATAATATATTATATTATTATTTTGAGGTTAGGAAGGGTGTGTCCTACTCTCCCTATCCAATCTAACAGTTATATGTTAGAAACCCATTCTGAGCCTCCTGTTAGGGGGTGAATCTAACATATCTTGAAATATGATATTTTCATGATTGTTCGCAAAAACGCTTTTTTACTTGTTTTTACCACCAAAGAACACAAAAAACGTAGCGAAATCCCCTATTTCCCGAGCATTTTTCGTATTCTTTTTGGTTCTTGCAGATGAGGTGTTTTCAACCCACCCCATCTATCTTTTGTTTGTTTAAGCACGAATCTAAC
This sequence comes from uncultured Bacteroidales bacterium, assembly GCA_902798615.1. Taxonomy (GTDB): domain Bacteria; phylum Bacteroidota; class Bacteroidia; order Bacteroidales; family Bacteroidaceae; genus Prevotella. Next base: position 24,115 of record CADBXL010000001.1, read on the forward strand.
ATATAACTGTTAGGAAAAACAGGGAGAGGGGGTAACTAATACCAACGCTGAACGATTCGTTCACCGTTCGGTTCTTATTACAAATGGCATTAAAATTGATGATTTCGAGAGAAAAACTTGTGCGTTCGGGATTTATTTCGTACTTTTGCAAATACCAAAACTAACATATTACAAAAAAAATGAATAAACAGAAAACCACATTTTCTAATCTCTATAAGTTGTTGCTATTATTCTCCGTAGCATTGATTATGTCGTGCGGAAACGGTGCTCTTCAATCCAAATCCAAGTCAATGGATATCAATGGATTGAGCGAGGAAGAAAAGGCTTTAGCTAAAAGGCTAGAGACAGACAACTGCGTTGATAGCGCAGACGAGAAGACAGTAAGGAAGAATCTCGAAAAGGCAGTACTCTGCATCGTGAATAACGATGCCAAGGGATTTGCAGCCTGTTGCGAATATCCCATAGAAAGGATGTTGCCAATACATGCCATAACCAACGAGGCTGAGATGATAAAATATTTCGATATTCTATTTGACGACTCGATTAAGGCCGTGTTAAAGAACAAGACGGCAAAAGACTGGGAACAAGTCGGTTGGCGAGGACTGATGCTTGAGCAAGGCAATTTGTGGGGATCAGAACTCAACGGGAAAATTACAAGCATAAACTTTCATTCTGCAAGGGAACAAAAGCTTTTCAATGATATGGTTGCCAAGGATATGGCAAGACTTGATGCGTCATTGCAAGGCGACTGGGTTATTGATGAAGGATTCAGATGCCCTAACGGATATACCGTAAGGATTGACCGCTCTGGTGATTATGAAAGATTCAGGATTGCCATTTTCTTCAAGGGGACATCACTTCATGCAAAGCCTGACATAATGATGTTTGGCGAATTGGAGATTGAGGGTTCGGTAGGCAATCGCCACTATACATTCAAGGATGATAAGGGAAATGAGGCTTCGTACTGGCACTTCTATACGTATGAAGAAGGTAGTAGTCCATTTGAATTTTCTTTGAGCGGTGAAGTGAAATATGAATCAACAAACATAAAATTAGTGTATTGGGATGAACTTTAGGGGATTGGCTAAAGCAAGTGAAAATTATTTGAAACGCAGAGACACGAAGACGCAGAGAATATTTTGAACACAAAAGATACGAAACAGCACCTTGCGGTGCTTGAAATTAATGCGGTATTAATGTGTTATTAATGCGATATTATATGTCTCACTCCGTGAGGAAACATTAATGACCACAAATTTCACGTTAATGTCGCATTAATTTTCGTGAGTTTCGTGTTCAAAAAAGATATTAATGTCAGAATTAACGTTTTAATTTATGTCATAATTAATGTTTCGCCGTAAGGCTTTTTTCTTGCAACATTAATTGGACGTTAATTGAGACATTAATTGAAACATTAATTTTTTCAACCACAGATTTTCGGGATAATAGGGATATTAATCACGAGCGCAAGCGAGATAATCCCTTTGATCTGTGCAATCTGTGTTCAGAAATAATTGCGTTTAATTTATTTTTCGCAAGACTCATCAAACAAAGCAATTCATCGGACTCACGTTAAATATATGCACTTTTCCATGAAAAAATTTGGACGAATGAAAACATTTTTGTATTTTTGCCACGGAATACAATCAACCATAAACAATAACAACTTAAACAGAAAATATATGATGAAAAAATTTACTCTTGCAGCTGTGCTTCTATCTATGAGCCTCTTTGCTTCGGCTCAGTCAAAGTCTGTAACAATCAGCTCTATCAATGGCACTAACGTAGAGCAGTATAACGGTCAGGTTGCAGAAGTCAAGATGAACCGCTATATGTTCACCGGTTGGAACACCGTGAGTTTCCCATTCGACCTTTCTGCCGACAAGGTTAATGAGTTCTTCGGCAACGACTGCCGTCTGGAGGCTCTCACAGGTATTTCGGGAGACGAAAATGCCATGAAGCTGTATTTCGAGGACGTAAAGTCTGAAGGTATCAAGGCTAATACTCCTTATATCCTTTACTTTACAGGCGAGCCACAGGACGTGAGAATCACTTCGGAATCTACAATCCAAGCAGGTGAGTCAAAGGTGACGTTCTCTGCTAATGGCTATACTGTAAGCCTCAACGGTAGCGACAAGATTATTAACGCTAATAACATCTACGGTATCTTTGCTGTGGACAACGCAGAGTCTAAGTTCGTGAAAATCGACGGTACTACAGGATGCTATGCAACACGTTGCTACATAACAGTTGACGGCGACAAGGACGTGAATTTCATCCCTGTTCATAACGAGAAGAGCACTACAGCTATCAGCAACGTCTCTGCTAATGACAAGGACAATGACAAGGTATATGATATCAATGGTGTACAGAAGAAGTCTGTAAGCAAGGGTATCAATATCGTAAACGGCAAGAAAATTGCTGTAAAATAAATGCAATTCTGCTCAAACAGAATATAATCACATAGATTATAACAAGTTGCCAGATGTTTATATTGACATCTGCAATGACAGAATACGGAAGTGCGGTGACATGCTCGAGGAATACGTTTTGAAAGTGTGTCACCGCATTTAGCATATATGCCAGCCCTTCACTCAATATCATGAATGGCAGGAATAACGATATGAGAAAAGCGAATGAGAAACCAACTATAAGCATCGCCGTAACTGATACGACAAGACTGCTCACCAATCCATAGCAAGGCAATGTGTGGAAATAATACGCGACCAATGGCAGTACCATGATTTGCGCAGAGAACGAGAGTGCCAGACAGCCATACGACCATACAAAAAAGCTTCTAAGTATGGACTTTTGAGAATCTTCTGACCCTCTGAAATCCTGCTTATAAACAAACAGCATCAAACGCGGCATATACACGCCTATTCCTAATACCGCGAGATACGACATTTGAAAACCCACATCGAAGAGTGACAAAGGACTTATCATGAGAGTGACAAAAGCAGTCGTTGCAAGTACGGTTATTATCTGTTGGCGTCTGAACAGCATCCTTGAAACTCCATAGACGGTAAGCATCATGGCAGAACGGACTACTGACGGGGACATTCCGACGAGTATTACATACAGCCAGATTATGAGCAATATAGCAAAGGATATGATATTGCGATATAGCTGTTCTGAAGGTTGTAAACGAAAAAACATCTTTATAATCCTTCGCAAATATGTATTGTTTTCTACAGGCAGTTTCTCCCACAGCAATTCAGGAACGACATATAGCCATAGCATTGTTCTCATCACTACCCACGAAAGAATGAAATAGATGATTGAGAGATGCATTCCAGACAGCGCAAGTACATGTGAAGCTCCTGACTGGGAATATACGGATTTCAGTTGGGGACTTATGCCGCTTCTGTCTCCGAGCGACATGGCTGTTACCACGGCATTCTCATCCCCTATAATGCCATAGCGGGCAAATCCCTCGCTCAACATATTCCTTAAAGGAACAAAAGAATCAACAAGTGCATCCAGATGCATAGGAGCATCGTCAAGAGTAATGCGAAGTACTCCTGCAATAAAAAAGGACAGTAAGAATACGATAGTGCGAAGTATCTCACTCTTGAGGACTATTCCCGCAAGAAAGAAAATTACGAGAAGTATGGATAGCGAGGCAGAGGACAAGTCTGGCCCAAAGACACTACCAACTAATAATCCCAATATGAAAGCTACAGAGATACTACGCATATATATTTATCCTTTTTATTTACTATTTAGCAAAATAGTAAATAACATTATTTGTATATTTCGGCAACCATATCGGCACAACGCTCTCCATCAACCCCGGCAGAAACAATACCTCCAGCATATCCTGCACCTTCACCACAAGGGAAGAGACCACGTATGGTTACGTGCTGAAGAGTTTCTGCATCGCGCGTGATTCTTACAGGTGCAGATGTGCGTGTCTCGGTTGCTATCAAACATGCCTCGTTGGTGAGGAAACCGTGACGCTGCTTGCCAAAATATTGGAAACCCTGTTGTAATCTACCAGCAACTTCCTTAGGCATCCAGAAATGAAGAGGTGAACTGACTAATCCCGGTGCATAGCTTGACTTTGGAAGGTCGTAGCTTAGCTTGCCCTTGCAGAAATCAGCCATACGTTGGGCAGGTGCTGTTTGTTTCATATTTCCTTGCTGCCAACAAAGTTTCTCGAGTTGCTCCTGATAATGCATTACTACTAGTGGATCATTAGATTCTCCATTGGAAATATCCTCTGGTCGTATTTCAACGACCATACCAGAGTTGCTCCACTTACCTCCACGATTACTTGGGCTCATACCATTAACGACAATCTGTTCTTGGCCAGTTGCAGCAGGGATTACGAAGCCACCAGGGCACATACAGAAAGAATACACTCCCCTACCCTCTACCTGAGTAACAAAGGAATATTCTGCAGCCGGAAGATACTTGCCACGACCTTGTTTGTTGTGATACTGAATCTGGTCGATGAGCTGTGAGGGATGCTCAAGACGCACACCAACGGCAATACCCTTTGCCTCTATGTGTATGCCGGCATGAACGAGATAGCGATATACATCACGCGCAGAATGTCCTGTAGCAAGTATTACAGGACCGAGATAGGTTTCGTCTGCATCTGTTACGAGATTACGGCAGAGAACACCTTCAACATCTTCTCCTTTAAGAAGCAGTTCCGTCATCTTCGTCTGGAAATGCACCTCACCTCCCGATTTAATAATCTGCTCACGCATATTCTCAATGACGACAGGGAGTTTATCTGTACCGATATGGGGATGTGCATCAGCAAGGATATTAGTAGAGGCTCCAAACTGACAGAAAACATTCAAAATCTTCTCTATATTACCACGCTTCTTACTTCGGGTATAGAGTTTACCGTCACTATATGCGCCAGCACCACCCTCGCCAAAACAGTAGTTTGACTCATCATTCACCTTCTGCTCAGACTTGATACGAGCAAGGTCTTTCTTACGCTCACGCACATCCTTTCCTCGCTCTATAACGATAGGACGAAGACCATGCTCAATAAGACGAAGGGCTGCAAAGAGTCCGGCAGGGCCTTCGCCTACAACAATAACCTGCTTGCCATTGCTCACATCAGGGTATTCAGTAACGGAGTATGCAAGGTCTGTTGGTTCCTCATTAACGTATGTACGCACGGTAAGGTTGACATAGATCTGACGCTGACGCGCGTCAATACTACGACGGATAATACGAATAGCCTTGATGGTACGTGCATCAATACCTTTCTCCTCAGAAATATAATTAATGATAAGCAAAGAATCTGATGCTATCTGAGGCAATACGCGAAGTTGAATGTCCTGTATCATATTATGTACAATTTACATTTACAATGTACAATCTTGTAAAAACGAAAAAAGGTTCTCACATTTCTGTAAGAACCTTTGCGGTGCGTACGAGGCTCGAACTCGTGACCTCCAGCGTGACAGGCTGGCATTCTAACCAACTGAACTAACGCACCAATTTTCTGTGCTTGAAATATGATTTTTTTGCGGTGCGTACGAGGCTCGAACTCGTGACCTCCAGCGTGACAGGCTGGCATTCTAACCAACTGAACTAACGCACCAAAATCGTTATTTCTTTTTAGCGAGTGCAAAGGTAGGCATTTTTTCTGAATTTGCCAAATTTTTATCAGGCTTTTTTCAAAAAAAGTTGAAAAATAATAGAATCAGAAAAAGAATTTGCGTTTCTGAACCAATTTTTGAGAATTGATACACGATTAAAGCCGTTTTTGTCAAAAACTCGGCAAGACGCTTTGTTCACCTCTGGTATAAATGCGTATATCTGTTCCAGCAGGCAAGTATTGCGTGCGTACTCAACCAACAGCTTTGTTGCCTCAGTGGCATATCCGCAATTACGGAATGTTTTCCCGATTATAAGTCCTATCTCCGCACGACGGTGACGGACATCAAAATTGAATATGTCAGCCAAGCCGATAACCTGTTGCTCATTTTTATCATCACATACCACAAGACGCACTTGCTGATCAACGGTGAGGTCGCAATGCTGATTGGCAATATAATCACGCAATGCGTAGTGCGAGAACGGAGCATTCATGCTTGAGTAATCCCAGTCATCGGTATTATTCTCCATAGCATACAGCTGTTCCAGATCTTCAGGTTCAAGAGCTCGAAGTTTCAGCATAGAGTTATTCTTTTGGTTATTTCTTTTCCTTCTTACGGAAGATGAACGGGATACATACAAGCAGCATTATAGCCAAGTATCCCGCACCTATATAATTATAGTGGAAGTAAGCCACAGCATCAACAACCAGAGCTAACGCCCATAAAGATATGCGATAGAGAGCATTGTTGCGCAACCATTTCAAGCATGCATATATAGCTATGAGCGAAAGGGCTAGAGAGAAAATCTGAATATAGAATGTCATAAGGGTAAGGAATTATTCAAAGGGAACACGGTTTACTATCGAACGTCCAAGGGTAAGTTCATCTGTATATTCAAGCTCATCGCCAACACTTATTCCCCGGGCAATAACACTAAGCTTCACATCAAACTGCTGGAGTCGCTTAGAGATATAGAAATTGGTAGTGTCGCCTTCCATAGTACTTGCAAGAGCAAAAATCACCTCCTTCACTTCTCCTGTGGAAACTCGCTCAACAAGAGAGTCAATCTCAATATCCGACGGACCTATTCCGTCCATTGGTGAGATAACACCGCCAAGCACATGGTATAGGCCATGAAACTGCTGAGTATTCTCAATAGCCATGACATCCTGTATATTCTCCACCACACACACAATGCTTGAATCCCTACGATAGTCAGAGCAAATTGTGCAGACATCAGTATCTGAGATATTATGACAAACACGGCAATGCTTTATCTCTCGCTTCATCTGTGTAAGTGCACCTGTGAACTCGTCCATGAATTCATCATCCTGACGAAGCATGTGCAGGACAAGTCGGAGCGCGGTTTTCCTTCCCACCCCAGGGAGGCGTGAGAACTGATTAACCGCATTATCGAGTAACCTTGAAGGTAGCATTCAGTATTTATTTAAAATCGTGGGGAGACAGAACGGACTCGCGGATTACTGTTCGGTCGGATTAACGGTTCTTCACGAATAACACGATGGACAGAATCAGTTTCTAGCGAATCCTTTACTTCTACAGTTTTTGGTGCCGGAGCCTGCTCCAGTACTTCCCTTGAATGGGCAAGAATCAGTCGGATATTCTCCAAGGAAGCCAGATGGAATGTAGTAGAAACCTGCTCATTGTTATTTCGAAGCAATACAAAGTATCCCTGTACTGACTTTATACCCAAACGATTGTAGTCATTGAATGAAAGTGTATATTTTCCATCAGAATTTACATGACAGGTATTAGTCACAACGCTATCGGTAGCTAATGTGACAACAAGCACGGCAACGAGATTACGAGAGCCTTCCTGGAATATGAACTGATTATCAAACTGAAGAGTCAACACATCTCCGGGCTTAAACATTGAATCAGCCTTAACAGCAAACTCATTCAGATTGTAAGGAGTCTCCTGCATCAGGATGAAATTACGTTCTGAATTCCATATATTTATCGTATCACCTGAAAGGGTTGTTTCGTCAAGAGACACATCACCTCCAAGTTCCAGCACATCTGTACGAATACGTTCGGAAAGGTTTTTGTATATGGTATGCAGTTTATCAGCATGACGGCAGTAATAGTTATATGAAGAATCCCATTCAGCCTGTGTAATATCATATTTACGATATATAGCCTCACGGTTCGTAATCTCGGAATACTTCTTACGATCATAACTCACCCCATCTTCTATGTTCTGTGATAAATAGATATCATACAAGATGTCCTCCATCTCACCCATTGACAGAACGTCTGAGGAGTCGGAGGAACATGATGTCATGCCCACAATAAATATGAGTATGTATAATATATTCTTCACTTGAACAGCTGTTGAATTTCCAGTTCTACTTCCGTTCTGTAGAAAAGGAGTAATGCCACAACACTTACACTGATGCTAGCATCGGCAAAGTTGAACACAGGACTAAAGAACACGAATCTCTCGCCACCCCATACGGGGAACCAATCGGGATAATTCGTCACTATGAGAGGGAAATAGAACATATCCACCACCCTACCCTCAAGGAAAGGAGCATAGCCAGTTCCCCAAGGGACGAAAAAAGATGTATAGTTCGGAGATGCCCCAGAGAAAATCATCCCATAGAACATGCAGTCAATCAAATTTCCTGCAGCTCCGGCAAGTACCATTGAAAGAAGTGCAACGTACAACCACTTTGCCCCCTTCAGTATCCGTTTGTAAATAACCCAGCCGATTCCGAATATTGCCACAAGACGGAAAAGGCTCAACATCACCTTTGGCATGATGGACATACCCCATGCCATTCCGTTGTTCTCTATGTAAGAAATATAGAACCAGTCGGTGATACGTATGCTTTCGTGAAGAGTCATTCCTGTCTTGACCGAGATTTTGATAACCTGGTCTATGATAAGAATGACAAGAAAAATCAATACGGAAACGACTGTCTGAAGTTTCTGTTTCTTTGTCATTATTTATTTCGTGCGTTCTTTGACTCTACGCTAAGTGTTGCATGAGGAACAATGCGGAGACGCTCCTTTGGAATCAACTCACCTGTGATACGGTCAACACCATATGTCTTGTTCTCGATACGCAGAAGAGCAGCCTCAAGACCACGGATGAACTTCTCCTGACGAGCTGCAAACATCATCATCTCCTCCTTTGTCTGTGTAATGCTACCCTCCTCAAGAATCTTATAGGTTGGCGATGTATCAGCAACGTCATTACCGTCATCATTACGCAAAACACTCATCATCTGCTTGTAGTCACGACGAGCCACTTCCAGTTTCTCTTCTATAATCTGACGGAACTCCTCGAGATCCTCGTCACTATAACGTTTCTTTATTTCTGCCATGTTGTTTTAGATTTATAGTTTTTAGATACTTAGATTTATGATATATTAGGTTATGGTAACCAAGGGATTAATCCTTGGTTACCTTTACTAATGCCTTAAAGTCATTAAACTCCTGCTCCGAGCCTCCTTCTGCATCACCAATGGTGAGAGAGTTGGCAAGAACCTGTGCAGAGATGTGCTCACCGAATACCTTTACAGCCTCAGCAAGCTGCTCGTTCTGCTGGAGTACCACACGGATTCTGTCCGTTATCTCGAATCCCTGTTCCTTACGAAGAGCCTGTACTCGCTTGATGATAAGACGCGCAATACCCTCGTTCTTCAGTTCTGGTGTTACCTCGATGTCAAGGGCTACTGTAATCTTACCCTCCTGAGCTATTGTCCATCCTGGGATATCCTCAGAGATAATCTCTACATCAACAGCCTCAACGGTAACGTTCTGCCCCTCTGCTACAAGGTCGATAGTTCCGTTAGCCTCGAGAGTTGCTATCTGCTCCTGACTCATAGCCATTACAGCAGCATTCACGCTCTTCATAAGCTTACCGAACTTCTTACCCATTGTGCGGAAGTTACACTTCACCTTCTTGACGAGCTGCATACCAGCACCATCCTCAATGAATTTCAGTTCCTTCACGTTTGTCTCAGCAAGGATAACGCTTGCCATACGCTCGATACGAGACTTCATCTCTGAATCAGAAGCAGGAATTGAGATTGTCTGCAAAGCCTGAATTACAGGAATCTTCACCTTCTTACGAAGTGAGAGAACCATAGACGTAACCTGCATAGCAAGCTGCATTGCCTGTTCAAGTTCCTTGTCTATCTGATTTTCCTGAGCCTCTGGGAACTTTGCAAGGTGAACGCTCTCTGACTTGTCCTTACCTGTAACGGTGTTGAGGTCAAGGAAGAGCTGATCTGCATAGAATGGAGCAACAGGCGCAATTAAACGTGCGATTGTGTCGATACAAGTATAGAGTGTCTGGTAAGCAGAAAGCTTGTCCTGTGTCATTCCACCACCCCAGAAACGCTTCTTGTTCAAACGGATATACCAGTTGGAGAGTTTGTCAATGACAAAGTTCTGAATCAAACGACCAGCTGGAGTAACGTCATAATCAGCAAGATACTTGTCAACATCCTTAACGAGAGAATTAAGTTCTGAAAGCAACCAACGGTCGAAATCAGGACGATCTGCGAACGGAACATCAGCCTCCTCGTATGTGAAGCCGTCAACATTTGCATAGAGAGTGAAGAATGAGTAAGCCTGATAAAGCTTTACGAAGAATGCACTTGTAACATCCTTTACACCCTCTGGGTCAAATGAGAGGTTATCCCAAGGTGATGAGTTTGTCACCATATACCAACGAACTGCATCCGTGCCGTATGTGCCGATACAGTCGAATGGGTTGATCACGTTACCCAGACGCTTTGACATCTTGATGCCATTCTTGTCAAGTACAAGACCGTTAGAGATTACGTTCTTATATGCAACAGAATCAAATACCATTGTTGCTATTGCATGGAGAGTAAAGAACCAACCACGTGTCTGGTCAACACCCTCTGCGATGAAATCAGCAGGATATGCGTTACGAGCATCAATCACATCCTTATTCTCGAATGGATAGTGAATCTGTGCGTATGGCATAGCACCAGAATCAAACCATACATCAATAAGGTCAAGCTCACGGGTAAGCACACTACCGCTCTCGCCTACAAGTTTGATGTCGTCAACGTACGGACGGTGAATATCTATGCGGTCATAGTTCTCCTGACTCATATCACCAGGTACGAAGCCCTTATCCTTGAGTGGGTTGCTCTGCATAACACCAGCCTTAACAGCCTTCTCAATCTCATTATAGAGTTCCTCAAGTGAACCAATACAGATCTCTTCCTTGGTATCGCGGTTACGCCAGATAGGGAGTGGAGTACCCCAATAGCGTGAACGTGAGAGGTTCCAGTCATTCAGATTCTCAAGCCATTTACCAAAGCGACCTGTACCTGTTGATTCCGGATGCCAGTTGATAGTCTTGTTCAACTCTGCCATACGCTCCTTCTTTGCAGTAGAGCGGATGAACCAAGAGTCAAGTGGATAATAAAGCACAGGCTTATCTGTACGCCAACAATGTGGATAGTTGTGCACGTGCTTCTCTATCTTGAACGCACTACCCTCTTCCTTCATTTCAAGGCAGAGGATTACGTTGAGATCCATATCCTTTGAAGCAGCCTTCTCGTCATACTTGCCACCTACATTATACTTAGGGTCGTATGCGTTCTTAACGAAAGCACCAGCATGTTTCCAGTACGACTCATTCACGCAAGCCTCAAGGAACTTAGAATCTATATCCTCCTTAACGAAGTATTTACCTGTGAAGTCAACCATTGGACGGGTATCACCAGCCTTGTCGATTACGAAGAGCGATGGAATACCTGCATCCTTAGCCACCTTGGCGTCATCAGCACCGAATGTAGGAGCGATATGAACGATACCTGTACCATCCTCGGTGGTTACATAGTCACCAGGGATTACGCGGAAAGCTTCTGCCTCCTTGACAACAATATTGTCGTTCTCAAGAGCACATGGCTTAACCCATGGCATGAGTTGCTGATAATGAGTTCCTACGAGGTCAGAGCCCTTACCCTTCCAGAGAATCTCTATTGGCAGCTCATTGCCCTCATCATCCTTTGTTGGCTGGAAGTAAGCAGAGAGACGGCTCTCAGCAAGTACATAAACAGCCTCCTCGTTTGTATAAGGGTTATTGCCCTTAACAGCAACATAGTCAATCTTAGGACCTACACAAAGAGCTGTGTTTGAAGGTAGAGTCCAAGGAGTTGTTGTCCATGCAAGAATGTATGTAGGAAGACCTGTCTTATTGAACTCAACATTGTCAAGCACCTTGAACTGAGCAGTAACCGTTGTATCCTTCACATCACGATAGCAACCTGGCTGGTTGAGCTCGTGAGATGAAAGTCCGGTACCTGCTGCAGGTGAGTATGGCTGAATAGTATATCCCTTATAAAGCAGATCCTTGTTATAGAGCTGCTTTAGGAGATACCAAAGAGACTCGATATACTTATTGTCGTAAGTGATGTAAGGATGCTCAAGATCAACCCAGTAACCCATTTTGTTCGTGAGCTGTGTCCACTCGTCAGTGTACATCATCACATTCTTGCGACAAGCGTCGTTATAGTCATCAACGCTTATTTTCTTACCAATATCCTCCTTCGTGATTCCGAGGCTCTTCTCTACAGAAAGCTCGACAGGAAGTCCGTGAGTGTCCCATCCTGCCTTACGCTTTACCTGATAGCCCTTCATTGTCTTATAGCGAAGGAAAGTATCCTTTATAGTACGGCCCATCATGTGGTGTATGCCTGGGTGTCCGTTTGCAGAAGGAGGTCCCTCAAAGAACACGAACTGAGGACAACCCTCACGCTCGTCAATACTTTTGTGGAACAAATCCTTCTTCTCCCACTCAGCAAGAACCTCATTGTTTGTCTCAACGAGATTCAATCCCTTACGTTCCGTAAATTTCTTATCCATTGGTCTATATATGATTACTTTCTAAATTTAGGATGCAAAATTACATAAAATTATTGGCATTTCATATACTTTTTCACTCTTTAACGTTTTTCAAGAGCGATTTATGGGCAGTTCAGCAAAATCTGTTCACTATATGTCTGCCTTCCATGCCTTTTGCTGCAAAGGTACAAAAAAAATACAAGAAGAAAGAATATTATAAACAAAAAAATGAAACGGCATATCTCCTTTTCTCTCCAAAAGGGAGGAAGCCAAGAAGCGATTAGCCGTTTCATTATTCATTTGCCTCCGCAGAGACCTTCATATTTTCAACTTATTTCTTTGCCTTCTGAGCCTTTTTCTTCAGCGCAAGTTTTGGTATCTTGATGGTCTGCCCTTCCTTGAGTTCGGTGATACCGCCATTGAGCACTTCCACATAACACTCCATACCAGGACCGAGATAAGTCTTGGAAATAGACTTGATGGTCTGACCACTTCTGACAGTCACGGTATTGGCTACACCGACAATACGATACGCACCTGTCCTTACACGCGGATCATTATCATATTTTGATACGGTCTCTGTCTGCACCGCAGGCTTTTCCTCTTTCTTCGGTTCTGCCACAGGTTTCTTTTCCTCTGCCGGCTCTACTTTCTTCTCTACTGCCGCCTCTTTCACCTCAGTCTCAACAGGAGTTTCTGATGCCACAGGCTTTTGTTTTGCCGCATCCTGTTGCTCAGCAGCAGGAATTGGTGCAGGAGTCTCCACAGCAGCCTTTTCCTCACGCTCTATACCCAGAAGATTGTTTGAACGTGCATAATATCCGAACATGAAGAATAATGCAGCAACAACCACATTCGCGATTATTGCATATATCAGGAACATATTTCTTCTGTCACTATCCTCCTCATCATAAAATGCCGAGATATAGTCTTCCTGCACCTCTTCAGGTTCCTGCTCTTCTTGTTTCTGCTTTTGCTCAGACTCCTTTGATGGAGTTTCCGGGGCTTCTGGAATTTCTGGAGTCTCTGGATTTTCTGGGATTTCTTCCTGAGCATCTGGAGTATTTGGCTCCTCCGGCTCTTCTAGTTGTGGTTCTTCAGCAACTGGCTTCTCAACCTCTGGCACAGATACGTTTTCAGATTCTGGCTCGGATATCATTTCCGGTTCAACCTCAACTTTCACTTCCGGCTCTGACACAGGCACATCAACGGGTTCAGGCTCTGACACAGGTACGACGACAGGCTCTGGCTCTTGTGCTACCTGCATAGCAACGACCTTTGCTTCCGGCTGAACATCAACAGGAATGTCTGCCACATCCTCACCAACAGCATCTGCATCCTCAGTATCCATCTCTGGCATATCCTCGAAGTCAACGCCATCAGCAAGAACAACAGTATCAAACTGGGCAAATGGCTTGTTCACCAAGTCACGAAGAACAGCATCGGGAGTAAACGACACCTTGTCATGACCTGAGATAACCACGCGCTCACCTGTATTCACATTTATACTCTCACGATCACGAACAGCCGTGAGTTTGAATGTTCCGAAGCCCTTGACCTTTACAATGCGATCATTCTTAAGTCCTTCATGAATAGTCTCAATAATAGCATTCATGAACATCTCCGCACTTTGCGAATCCAACTGATGCTTCTGCACCAGCATCTCTGCTAAATCTTTAATTGTAAGCATATTACTTCAGCATTTCTTTTAATGAGCCATAAGGTTTAAAATTCACTACAAGCTTCGGTGGAACGAGCATTTTCTGTCCTGTTGAAGGATTCTTTATGATACGCTCCATACGCTTGCGAACCTCAAAGGTCCCAAGCCCTGCTACATTCGCTGTCTCTCCCTCGACGAGTTCATCAGCAATAGAACTGAACGCTGTGCGCACAATTCTCTGAACATCATCAACCTTGTAGCCTGTCTGTTTGGCTATCTGTGAGATAAATTCCTTATTCGTCATAACTTACAAATTATATGAGATTTAGGTTCAGGTGCCTCTACACAACTTCTCCGTAAAGGTCAAATTCCTCTGCACCAGTTATTTTCACATTATAGAAACAACCCTTGCGCAAGCGACGCTTGGCAACTGGTATAAGAACTTCGGGATCCACCTCTGGCGAACAGAACTCAGTACGCCCTACATAGTAGTCACCCTCTCTTCTGTCAACGATTACCTTCATCGTCTTTCCAATCTTCTCCGCCTCAATCTCAGCAGAGATACTTTGTTGCAGACGCATGAGTTTGCTAAGCCTTGCATCCTTGACTTCCTTCGGGACATCATCTTCGTAATGCTCGGCACTATAAGTTCCTTCTTCTTCCGAATAGGCAAAAGCCCCCATTCGCTCGAAGCGTGCCCAACGTGTAAACTCCATTAGTTCCTGGAAGTCTTCATCGGTCTCCCCAGGGAAACCAACCATGAGCGTCGTACGGAGATGTATACCTGGCATAGCCTCTCGCAGTCTTTTTATCAGATTCATCGTCTCTTCCTTGGTCGTATTACGACGCATACGGTCGAGCATTCTGTCTGATATGTGCTGAAGGGCGATGTCAAGATACTTACACACATTATCATTACGACGCATTACGTCAAGCAGTTCCATAGGGAACTGATTAGGATAGGCATAATGAAGTCTTATCCACTTCACGCCTTTGATTTGCGCCATTTCATCGATAAGCTCCGCTATCTGACGCTTGCCATACAGGTCAATTCCGTAGTATGTAAGTTCCTGAGCAATAATCTGAAACTCCTTCACTCCCTCGGCAACAAGAGCGCGAACTTCGTCGAGTATCTCCTCCTTCGGACGTGACACATGTCTGCCTGTAATAATAGGTATAGCACAATATGCGCAATGACGGTCACAGCCCTCACTTATCTTTATATATGAATAGTGCGAAGGCGTGGTATTCTGCTTTACAGAAGCTTTGTCATCAGACTTCTGTGTCGGTGCAGGAAGGTCTTCAAGCAGTTGCTTATAGTTGAACTTGCCGTAATACTTATCTACTTGCGGAATCTCAGCCTCAAGTTCTTTCTGATATCTCTGCGACAGACATCCCATGACGTATAATCCGCCAATCACCCCCTCCTCTCGAGCCTGTGCAAATTCAAGTATAGTGTCTATGCTCTCCTGCTTGGCATCCTCGATGAAACCGCAGGTATTTATCACTACATACTCTCCCTCTACACGCTCCGCATCATGTTTACAAACAAATCCCTTACGCTGAAACAAACGCATAAGAGATTCGCTGTCCACAAGATTCTTGGAACATCCTAAGGTTATTATGTCTATCTGATTTTTCTTCATTCTCCGAAAAGCGAGTCAACAAACTGCTTCTTGTTAAACAATTGAAGGTCGGTCATCTTCTCACCGAGACCGATATACTTCACCGGCACTTTCAACTGGTCACTTATGCCTATCACCACTCCGCCCTTAGCGGTTCCATCAAGTTTGGTTATCGCCATACTTGATATCTGGGTTACGGCTGCAAACTGCTTTGCCTGCTCAAAGGCATTCTGACCGGTGGAACCGTCAAGAACGAGCATCACCTCGTCAGGTGCATCCGGCATCACCTTCTTCATCACGTCCTTGATCTTCTTCAGCTCATTCATCAGACCTACCTTGTTATGCAGACGACCGGCAGTATCGATAATAACCACATCAGCACCGTTTGCCTTGGCTGAAGATATTGTATCGAAAGCTACGGATGCAGGGTCAGAGCCCATCTGCTGCTTGATTACGGTAACGCCTACACGCTCTCCCCAGATGCAAATCTGCTCAACAGCAGCAGCACGGAACGTGTCAGCAGCACCGAGGAACACCTTCTTGCCAGCCTGCTTGAACTGCCATGCCAATTTGCCTATGGTTGTAGTCTTACCCACGCCATTAACGCCTACGACGAGAATGACATAAGGCTTATGGTCTGACGGGAAATCCCAGTCTTCAAGGTCGTTTGTATGGTTTTCGGCAAGAAGAGCGGCTATCTCTTCACGAAGAATGCCGTTAAGTTCCTTCGTTGAAACGTATTTGTCACGTGCCACACGTTTCTCAATACGCTCAATAATCTTGAGGGTAGTATCCACACCAACATCACTTGTAATGAGTACTTCCTCAAGTTCGTCAAGCACGTCATCATCAACCTTACTCTTACCGGCAACGGCACGAGCGAGCTTATCAAACATGCCCATCTTGGTCTTCTCAAGACCTTTGTCAAGCGTCTCCTTCTTCTCTTTACTAAAAAAGCCGAAAAATCCCATAAATACGTTTTTTATATATAAAATAAACTTGCTTGCAAAATTAAGAAAAAAAAATGACATTTTACTGATATTGAGACAAAAAATGCATAAAAAAAGGTGATTTATCTCACAAAAGACCAGAAGAATAGTTTTTTCGAGCGATTTCACGAACAAAAATATAAAAAACTGCACATAAGATTTTGAAATGTGCAGAAAAGTCCGTACCTTTGCACACCGAAAGGAAATTTGAGCAATTTCTATTGCGAAACACATTGAATATGGAAAATAGTTTTAACGCATGCATAGAGGATAGCATTAAGAAGTATTGGAACTTCGATGCACTTACTGACTACAAGGGAGTTACACTCCAATATCAGGATGTTGCCCGTAAAATAGAGAAACTACACATCCTGTTCGAGGAAAGTGGAATACAAAAAGGCGACAAGATTGCCCTTTGCGGACGCAATATGAGCAACTGGGCAGTAGCATTCCTCGCTACCCTCACTTACGGAGCTGTCGCAGTTCCTATCCTACACGAGTTTACAGCAGATCAGATTCATAACATCGTAAACCACTCTGAGGCCAAGCTCCTCTTTGTGGGCGATGTTGTCTCTACACAGATTGACCCGGATAAGATGCCTGACCTTCACGGAATCGTCAACATACCCGACTATTCCCTTATGGTCTCTCGTACCGACAAGCTCACATACGCAAGAGAGAACCTTAACCTGCTGTTCGGCCAGAAGTTCCCTAAGTTCTTCCGTAAGGAAATGGTGAACTACTACAAGGAGCAGAATCCCGATGAATTGGCTCTTATCAACTACACATCTGGCACAACAGGCTTCTCAAAGGGTGTAATGATTCCTTACCGCGCCATGTGGAGCAACCTCATCTTTGCAAACGAGGCTCTCGACAAGTGTCTGCATCCTGGCGACAACACCATCAGCATCCTGCCAATGGCTCACATGTACGGCATGGCATTTGAGTTCATCAAGGAGTTTGCATCTGGTTGTCACATTTTCTTCCTCACACGCATTCCTTCTCCAGCCGTTGTCGCTCAGGCATTTGCCGAAATCAAGCCTGTCGTCATCATCGCTGTGCCTCTGGTCATCGAGAAGATAATCAGGAAGAAAGTGCTGCCAAAGCTTGACACACCAGCCATGAAGATTCTCCTCAAGACTCCGTTGGTTTCGCAAAAGGTTCGTGAAAAGATTCGTGCTGAGGTCGAGAAGGCATTCGGCGGTCGTTTCTACGAAATCATCATCGGTGGTGCGGCCTTCAATCAGGAAATTGAGCAATTCCTCCATTTCATCGGATTACCATTCACTGTCGGCTATGGTGCAACTGAGTGTGCTCCTATCATTTCCTACAACGACTGGCACGATCATGTGCCTGGCTCTTGCGGAAAGGCCGTTATGAATATGGAGGTTAAGATTAACTCTGCCGACCCACACAAGATTCCAGGTGAAATACTGACAAGAGGCATGAACGTGATGCTCGGCTATTTCAAGAACGAAGAGGCTACCAAGCAGGCTCTCGATGATGAAGGCTGGTATCATACTGGTGACCTTGGTGTTATCGACTCAAGAGGCAATATATTCATTAAAGGACGTTCAAAGAACATGCTTCTCGGAGCAAGCGGTCAGAACATCTTCCCTGAGGAAATCGAGGACGCTCTCAACTCGTTACCCTTAGTTACCGAGAGCCTCGTCGTACAGCGTGACGATAAGCTCGTAGGACTCGTATATCCCGACTTCGATGAAGCAAAGACTCAGAACCTCTCAATGGAGCAGATAAAGAAGACTATGGAGCAGAACCGCCAGACGCTTAATGAGACACAACCGGCGTACTGCAAACTTGCTGCAATCGAGATTCAGGAAGAGGAATTTGAGAAGACTCCGAAGAAGAGTATCAAGCGATATCTTTATAAATAAAGGGTAAAGTAGAAAGCTGAAAGAGTAAAGTAGATAGTGTAACTAACGTGAATTTTAGGGAAACGGATTTATCTGATTTATCTGATAGCTGGCGCAGTAAGATTTTCGCGATTTACTTCAGATAAATCAGATAAATCCGCTTCCTTTTTTCCATCAAACTCACGCTATTTACCGAATTATTAGTTAACGTGAGTTCGACGAATTGTCAATATGGCAGCAAGCTGCAAAATCCACTGCGTGGTGCTACACGAATTTATCATTAATTGCCACGAATTTTTCATGAATTTATAATGAATGAAGAAAAAATTTATGATTAATTCATGATAATTCACGGTTAATTCATGTAGCCAAGCGCAGCGTTTAATTTCGTCGAATTCACGTTAGTTATTTTCCCCAATGGTGTCGCGTTTCGCGACATCATGGATATTTTCACTTGCGAGAACTGTGACCTGACCAGACAATTTGTCGGGGCAGCTGAATTAAACGTAAAAGGACGCCCTGTTTTAGGGCGTCCTTACGTTTCCTCTGATTGCATCAGCAAACTGGATAACGAATCGTTATTGGGTTGTTTCCACAAAGGGGTGAACGATTCGTTCACCCCTATTATTTTAACGTGAGTTATTCAAATCTTGAAATACTTCGTAATGGCAGCTTTCAAATCCTCTTGATCGCTTATTCTTCCAAGGATAGTGCCATCTGGAGAAATGAAATAATATGTCGGTCCATTTACATCATATCGCTGCATGATGTTCTTACAAGCTTTGTGGTCATTCCATTCATGCCAAGGGTCTCTGCCCCATTTCTTTTCATCCTTACATTCTTGTTCCCAGAAATATGGATCATCACAATTCACCATAAGCATATCCACCTTGTCTGAGTGATTCTTATAGACATTATTCAGAAAATCCATAGGTCTGTGTTCCATACATCCAACACACGTTCTGGAATTAAACTCTATTAGAAGAAACTTACCATTACCATTAAATTCGTTTAGATGATGCTCTTTCCCATTGTGATCATAAAGCGTGAAATCATGCATTTCCTCACCAATCCTCAGCGGAAAATATTTAGGTTGCTCAAGTGCTTGTCGCGCATAAGCTATAAACCCATCATTTTCTTCTGACACATTAAATGGGACTTTTGACAATAGTTTTACTGCATTTTCCCTTGTCTCCGAATCAAACTTAAATTGGTGGATTCTGGATGATATTCCGGCAAGTACCTTAGCAAATACAGGATTATACTCTTTCTTTTCCAGAAATTGAATCATACACGTTACATACTGGTATTCTAGTCTTTCCGATTCTTTTTGAGCCTCCTCATAGTCGGCAGGATTCTTCAGATATGGAATTCCACGCCTGTCATAATAGTCAGGAATGTTTTCGTCTATGTAGGAACGGTATTCGTTTCTTTCTTTTTGCAGTTCGTTGTCATTCTCTACACGCCAAGCCTCATAGTCTAAACCTTTTCCCGTAATTTTTGTTACAGTTCCAACTGATGCGTAAAATGGTAAAGAAAATGGTTTTCTGGGAGTACTAATTAGGAACTCCTCTTCATCTTTATCTTCTGGTATGTGTACAATTCGGAATTTGCCTCCAACTATAGTATCTTTATCAGACCCACCACCGAGATAGCTATCGTTTTTCTTATAACGAACCATCAATTCAACAATAGTTCCATCGGGCACACCTTCAACCTTCCCCTCTACAATTACTGGGGCAATAGGCTTTTCGTCAGAAGCCTTTGACTCCTGTGCCCATCCGCTAACCGCGGTAAGCATAATAAGTAATGAGGTTATAATCTTTTTCATCATTCTTTAGGTTTTAGCGATTATTATTCTCAAATCTTGAAATACTTCGTAATAGCAGCCTTCAAATCCTCTTGGTCGCTTATCCTGCCGAGGATAGTGCCATCTGGAGAGACAAAGAAGTAGCTTGGACCTGTCTCTGTTCCGTATCTCTGCATAATATCCTCATTTGCTTCCTTAGCATTCCACTCATGCCAAGGGTCTCTGCCATACTTCGTGGGGTCTTTACATTCTATATTCCAATAATAAAGAGCATCATTATTAACCATTAGCATATCAACTTTATCAGAATGGTTCTTATAAAGAGTATTAAGGGCATCATTTTGACGATGCTCCATACATGGAACGCAGGTTCTTGAGTTGAATTCAAGCAGAAGGTATTTGCCATTTCCGTTAAATTCCGTCAAGTGGTGTTCCTTGTCCTGATGGTCATAGAGCACAAAATCATGCAACTTCTCGCCTATCTTAATGGGGGCGTACTTAGGAAGCACCAAATCCTTTTTGGCATCTATAATAAACCCATCATTCTTTTCTTCTTCCTCCGGAACTATAGCCAATAACTTAGCAGCCTTTCCCCTTAAACTTTTATTTCTGCCCTCTAAAAAATATCTTGAAAGTTTACTGAGTTCCTTTGCGAAAACAGAACTGTATTTTCTGTTTTTCATAAAATCAACCATGTACTCTACATACAGAGAATCTGACTCTTTCACTTTCTTTATCACAGAGTCATAGTCATCATCCTCTTCATCAATCGACCGGTGTCTTCTTATCAGATCCCAGTAGCCTGGAAGTTTCTCATCAAAGTAGGCACGATATTCATTTGCCTCTATTTGTTTCGGATTGTCACTCTTTGCTTGCCAGTTCATTAGATTAGTTCCGACACCTGTTATAGTAGCCTTTGTGCCAGGAGATGCATAGAATGCAAAATGACCATAGAGGCTGCCCCCGTTATACCTTGCAGAAATGCTATATTCATCAACATTCTTTTGCGGGATTAGTGGATAGCGAACTATTCTGAATTTACCGTTTCTTACAGTATCGGTTCCTTCATTTCCCCTACTGAAATATGACATAGTATTTCCAAAACGTTCTTTTACAGTAATGACAGTACCATCAGGCACACCCTCTAAAGTGCCTTCAATAATGACTGGGGCAATACTCTTTTCGTCAGAAGCCTTTGCTTCCTGTGCCCAACTGCCAATTGCGGTGAGTAGAAGCAAAAATGTGATAAAGGATTTTTTCATCGTCGTTTTTGTTTTTAGTTTTTGTTTTAGTTATTGTTTTTTAATCGCCTTTGAGGTTAGTAATCGTATCTTGAAACTCCGCTTTATGGTCGTTTCTGCGAACGGACTTACAACGGACTTACAACGGTATTACAACGGACTTACAACTATGACGCTCATGGGCTTTCGTTTTCATGGTGCAAAGGTAATAATATTTTTTGGGGAAAATGTAAGAAAAATGCAAAAATTACGTTATTTCCTCAAAAAAAACATTCATTCACGGCTTAACACTTTGACAATCAGAAACTTATTTTCAGAAAAGCATTTACAGAAGATAACAACCTAACATATAACCGTTAGAAAAACAAGGGACAGGGGGGTATGGGTGTCCTATGGTCAAATAATATATAATATAATAATTATTATATTATATATTATTTGGGTAAAAATACAGACTACCCCTGTGTGTGTTTTATATAACAGTTATATGTTAGATAGCATTCCAAGCGAACTGTCTTCCGAAAATATCCCTCTGATTATCAACACCTTAGACATCGCAGCTAAACATTTATGCTACCTGTCGTGTTTTTTCCGCGTTTTCTTTGCAGTTCCCCAAAATAAATCAGTAACTTTGCACACGCATGGTTGACACGGACTTACAGCTATCTAACATATAACTGTTAGGAAAACAAGGGAGAGGGAGATAGGGTGAACTTCCAAACTCTTGCGCTTCTTGCCTTGATAGTCATAGGCACGAGAGCGTCAGAAGCGAGTTCAATGGTCTGTTTTTCAGCGGAAAGAAGATCCTTTGACTTGTATTTCCCTTCCTGAATCTGCAAGAATTCCATAGCGTGTGGAGCCATTCTCACCTGCACATCCACATCCCTATCATCGAAATTGACCACGACGAAGAGCAGTTCATCCTCTTTCTTGCGCAGGAAAGCATACTGTTTGTTGTTGTCAAAGTGCTCTGACCACGGATTTACATACATCAGATCATAGAAATCGCCGTCAACAGCCTTCTCCTTTCGGGCAATCTGCATGGTCTTCTCGTGCATCTGATAGATGTATTTCTCATCGTCGGTAAGCTCATCGGAAGCGGCTCTGCAAAGCGTGTCGATGCTCCAGTAGTCGAAGATAGTGGTACGGCCGTCCTTGCCCGAAAAGCCTTCCTTATCCATACCCTTCTCACCATATTCCTCGGCTGCATAGAGCATGAAAGGAGATGATTTCATAAGCACGGAAGCCACCATAGCAGGTATTCCCTTCTTGCCATCGCCTGCAAAGAAATCGGATGCCACACGCTGTTCGTCATGATTCTCAAGGAAATAAACCATGTGTTCCTTGATGTCGTCAACCGCTTGCCAAGCGCCTGTAATGGCTGTTGCAGAGGCAAAACCGCAGGTAACGGCACGCATAGTGTCATACATTCCCACCTTGTCATACATCCAGTCAAAGCCGGAATGGATATAGTTGCGGTATTCGGCAGGATTATACACCTCACCCATGAATAGGATTTCAGGATACTTTGCCTTGACCTCGCGGGTAGCGTATGCCCAGAAAGCGGCAGGAACCATCTCAGCCATATCGCAACGGAAACCGTCAACGCCCTTGGAAGCCCAGAAAAGGAGTATCTCTGTCATCTTCTTCCAAGTGTCGGGGATTGGGTCGAAATGCCCGAAATGAGTCCAGTAGTCAATGCCGTAGTTGAGCTTTACGGTCTCATACCAGTCATTCATTCCCGGACGGTTGTCGAAATGGTCGTTGCCTGTGGCCTTGGCTGGGAATTCAGAATAGGCGGTGGCCTCTCCCCCCGCCCTCCCCCGTAGAGAGGGAAGTCCGATGTTGATAACATCGGAGTATGTGTCAGCCGATTCGAGAATGGAAGTCAAATCAAGCTCAAGACCGGGGCAATAGTAGAAATTATTCTGTGGATTGAAGCCCTGATCCTTATCATCATCAGCTCCGAGATCAACAACGCCCTTTGGCTTGGCTATGCTGAGATACTGACGCGCAACATGGTTAGGCACGAAGTCGATGAACATCTTGAGTCCTGCCTTATGGGTACGGGAAACAAGAGCCTCAAACTCCTTCATCCTATCGTTTACGTTATCAGCAAGATCAGGATCAACATCATAATAGTCGCAGATAGCGTATGGAGAACCTGCCTTACCCTTAACAACGGAAGGGTGCTGGGTAGGTATGCCGAACTTAGAGAAATCCGTCTGAGAGGCATGACGAATAACACCTGTGTACCAGATGTGAGATACGCCCATCTGCTTTATCGCCTTCAGCGTCTTTGTATCAAAATCAGAGAACTTGCCTGTACCGTTTTCCTCAACACTCCCCCACTCTCTTCGGGTAGTATTGCGGTTTCCGTACAAACGCGTAAATACTTGGTAGATTATCGGTTTGTGTGTCATAATTTTGGAAAACACCTTGCGGTGATAAATATATTTGGAAAGTAAATTTGCAGTAAATTAAATCAGTAAATTATATTCAATAAATTAATTTTAAATTTCTCCGTGGCGAATGCCACGACCATAATTTACTGATTATAATTTATTGCCAATTTACTTTCCTAAAAATTAGTCAATTCCAAAGGAATTATTTTTTTCAGATTAGGCGATACCACTAATTGTCACGCCCTCAACGTCCTTGGCAATCTTTGCAATCATGCCCTGAAGAGCCTTACCAGGACCACACTCAACGAAATCGGTAGCACCTGCAGCGAGCATTGCCTGAACCTCGTAGGTCCACTTAACAGGAGCTGTGAGCTGAGCGATAAGGTTCTGCTTGATCTCTGCAGCATCAGTATGAGCCTTAGCATCAACATTCTGATAAACAGGGATGCGTGGGTTAGAGAACTCAGTAGCCTCGATAGCTGCCTGAAGCTCATCCTTTGCAGGCTGCATGAGTGGAGAGTGGAAAGCACCACCTACAGGGAGAGGAAGGGCACGCTTAGCACCAGCAGCCTTCAAAGCCTCACAAGCCTCGGCAACAGCCTCATTGTTACCAGAGATAACGAGCTGACCAGGGTTGTTGTAGTTAGCAGGAACAACGATGTTACCCTCCTTAGAGATACCTGCACAGATTTCCTCAATCTTTGCATCATCAAGACCGATGATAGCAGCCATTGTAGAAGGAGCTGCCTCGCAAGCCTTCTGCATAGCCATAGCACGCTTAGAAACGAGCTTCAAGCCATCCTCGAAGCTGAGTGCGCCTGCTGCTACGAGAGCAGAGAACTCACCGAGTGAGTGACCGCCAACCATATCAGCATCAAACTCATCGCCGATGCAGATAGCCTTGATTACAGAGTGAAGGAAAACGGCTGGCTGAGTAACCTTTGTCTGCTTGAGTTCCTCGGCAGTACCCTCGAACATGATCTTTGTGATCTCGAAACCGAGAATCTCGTTAGCCTTGTCGAAGAGTTCCTTTGCCTTTGGATTTGTATCATAAAGGTCCTTGCCCATACCTGTGAACTGAGCGCCCTGACCAGGGAATACGAATGCTTTCATTTGTTTTAATTGTTTAGTTAATTGTTTTAGCCTAAAATTAAATTATAAATTATAAAATGAAAAATGAAAAGTGAAAAATACGAGTTACGCTTGTAAGTGAATAGAGAATAGTGAAAAGTGAATAATACAAAATACTGGTAGACACCAGAACGAGGTTCGCACAAAGGCGTTAGCCAGTATTAAATATTATTATCTATTCGTTTTTCACTATTCACTAAAAATACAAATCTGTATTTTATAATTTTTCATTTTTCATTTTTTTCATTTAAAAAGTCCCGATTACCACTAATGACAATCGGGACTTATATAATTTTCTTGTGTTTACACTAAGATTTACTCAGCAACCTCAGCTGCTGGAGCCTCAGCTACAGGAGCTTCCTCAACTGCAGGAGCAGCAACCTCCTCCTGACCCTCAGCGAGTACAGTTACAGGAACCTCAACCTTAACCTGCTTGTGGAATACTACAGTTGCAGCATACTCACCAACAGTCTTGATATCCTTCATGAGGATCTTCTTGCGGTCAACCTCGATACCCTTCTTTGCGAGTTCCTCAGCAACAGTAGCAGAAGTAACTGAACCATAGAGAGCACCAGTAGAGCTAACCTTAGCCTCGATTGTGAGAGCAACACCGTTAAGAGCCTCAGCCTCCTTCTCAGCAGCAGCGAGAAGTGCAGCGAGCTTGTGAGCCTGCTGCTTGAGGTTCTCAGCGAGAATCTTCTTTGCAGAAGCAGAAGCGATAACAGCCTTACCTGTAGGAATGAGATAGTTACGACCGTAACCGTTCTTTACATTCACGATATCGTTCTTGTATCCAAGACCGATAATATCTTCTTTAAGTATAATTTCCATTGTGTAATCTTCTCCTTTTTTAGATTTACTTCATAAGATCAGTTACATAAGGAAGGAGCGCAATCTGGCGAGCACGCTTAACAGCCTGTGCCACACGACGCTGATACTTCAGAGATGTACCTGTGATACGACGTGGGAGGATCTTACCCTGCTCGTTCAAGAACTTCTTGAGGAACTCAGGATCCTTGTAGTCGATATACTTAATACCGCTCTTCTTGAAACGGCAATACTTCTTCTTCTTTGTATCAATAGAAGGAGCAGTCAAATAACGGATTTCTGAATTTTCTGCCATGGTTTAAGCCTCCTCTTTTTTAGAAAGTTTGTTACGACGCTTCTCAGCATAGAGAGATGCATACTTGTCAAGCTTAACAGTCATGAAGCGGATAACCTTCTCGTCACGACGATAAGCAGTCTCAAGCTTTGCTACTACTGTAGGCTCAGCCTTAAACTCTACGAGGAAGTAGAAACCTGTAGACTTCTTGTTGATGGCATAAGCCATCTTCTTCATGCCCCAGCTCTCCTCATTAAGGATCTCAGCACCATTGTCAGCGAGAACCTTTGTGAACTTTGCAACAGTTTCCTTTGCCTGCTCATCAGACAAAACGGGAGTTAAGATGAAAACTGTCTCGTAATGATTCATCATTTGTCGAATGAATTTATTAATTAAATAATGTGTATAAATACTTTTTGCATAAATTTCGGCCTTAGCCTCGATTTTGCGGGTGCAAAGGTACAATTTTTTCACGAAATATCAAAATTTTTTCGCTTAAAATTTTGCGCTTCAAGAAAAAAGCATTATCTTTGCACTCGATTTTCAATCCAAAGTGTTTCAAAATTCACAGTTTTCTATTTTAGAAACACAAACCCTGAATTTTTTTCGCAAGAAATTTCTATTTGAACCAAATACATTCACATTTGAATATGTATAGCAAAGAAGAACTCATGTCCAAGCCTGTAGAAGAGCTTGAGACTATAGCCAAGACCTTAGGCTCTGAGCTCTCTGCCGAAGACGGCGCAGAAGCCTTGGCAGACTTCATTATTGGAGACTTCTCTCAGGAAGAAGAGAAGCCTAAGAAGAAGCGTACTACCACCAAGAAGACAGAAATGCCAGAAGGTGAGGACACTACTGTCAAGAAGAAGCGCGGAAGGCCTTCTAAGGCCGACATCGCAGCAAGAGCAGCAGAAGAGGCCTTGAAGAACCTCAGTAACACAGAAAATGAAACTCCAGAAAAACCGGAAGAACTTGCCATAAACTTCACAGAAGATTCTACTAATACTCCTTCAGAAGAAGAGAATGTAGCAACCGCTGTTTCCGAGGATGCCGCTCCAAAGAAGAGGCGTGCACGCCGTAGCAAAGAGGAGATTCTTGCTGCTGCCCAGGCTAAGGTAGCCGCTCTTGCTGCAAAGAATCAGGAAATGGAGAATTTCACGGAAGAGGCAGCAGAGACAACAGGCGAGGACATTCCAGACTTCCTCGTGAACGACGGTAATGCCGAAGGTGAGGAAGGTGAAATGCCGGAAGGCGAAGAAATGGCATCTGGCAATCTCCTTTCACAGTTCCAGGAGAAAGTAAATGCCCACAACGCATCAGGTGATGTATGGGAAGGTGATCCGGGCGACGGTACAGACTTCATCGTGGTATTGGATCTCCCTGTAGAGGACCACTATGCAAGCGTGTCATACGACATGCTCGACAACCCTACGACTATCGTCGAACAGGTTGCTCCTCAATCCATGTTGCGCCCAGCAACTCCACAAGAAGAGAAATACGACTTCACAGATATCATATCTGCCAACGGCGTACTCGAGGTAATGCCTGACGGCTACGGATTCCTGCGTTCAAGCGATTTCAACTACCTTTCTTCTCCTGACGATATTTTCCTTACCGTACAGCAGATAAAGAAATACTCGCTGAAGACAGGCGATGTGGTACAATGCCGCGTTCGTCCTCCTCGCGAGGGTGAGAAATACTTCCCTATGACAAGCATAGAGATGATCAACGGCCGTATGCCTAACGAGATACGCGACCGCCTTTCATTCGAGCACCTCACACCTCTCTTCCCAGAAGAGAAGTTCAACCTCACAGGCGACCGTCGCACAACCAATATCTCTACACGTATCGTTGACCTATTCTCTCCTATCGGTAAAGGACAGCGTGCTCTTATCGTGGCTCAGCCAAAGACTGGTAAGACAATCCTCATGAAGGATATTGCCAACGCAATAGCAGCAAACCATCCAGAGGCTTACCTCATGATGCTGCTTATCGACGAGCGTCCTGAGGAGGTAACGGATATGGCTCGTACCGTTAATGCCGAGGTTATCGCCTCTACATTCGATGAGCCTGCCGAGCGCCACGTGAAGATTGCGGGTATCGTTCTTGAGAAGGCAAAGAGAATGGTAGAATGCGGACATGATGTTGTTATCTTCCTTGACTCTATCACTCGTCTGGCTCGTGCCTACAACACCGTTGCTCCTGCTTCTGGTAAGGTTCTTACCGGTGGTGTTGATGCCAACGCCCTTCAGAAGCCAAAGCGTTTCTTCGGTGCTGCTCGTAACATCGAGGGTGGCGGTTCTCTTACCATCATAGCAACAGCCCTCATAGATACAGGCTCTAAGATGGATGAAGTTATCTTCGAGGAATTCAAGGGTACAGGTAACATGGAGTTGCAGCTTGACCGCTCACTTGCCAACAAGCGTATCTTCCCAGCCGTTAACCTTGTTCAGAGTAGTACTCGTCGCGACGACCTTCTCCACGACAAGACAACCCTCGACCGTATGTGGATTCTCCGTAAGCATATCTCTGACATGAACTCTATCGAGGCTATGAACATGATCGGAGACCTCATGAAGCGCACGAACTCTAACGAGGAGTTCCTTGTAGCCATGAACGGATAAGGGCTATATAAATGAAAAGTGAAAAATGAAAAATACAGGTTACTAACATGCCATAAAAGCATTCACAATAAATGGTAACTTGTATTTTTCATTTTTCACTTTTCATTTTTCATTTAAAATTTCACTTTAAAATTTTTCTTTTTTTCCTTTTTTCCTTGCTAATACTATTTTTTTTCAATATCTTTGCAACACGAAAACCAAATCTATAAAGACGGAACAAAAAATTCTAATCATAAACAAACACCAAAACAATGAAAAAAGTAGCCACTTCGCTATTACTCATGCTCATTGCCATTGGCAGTTGGGCTCAGAAGGTTTGGAACAACCCATCATTTGAACCAAACCTGTACAGTTCGAATCTCAACATCACAGATGTGGAGTTCAAGCCTAATGAAACAATCCTTCATCTGAACTTCAGATTCCCCCATAAGCTTTGGGTGAAATTCGTATCGGCATCTATCCTAAAGACTCCCGACGGCAAGACTTACGCCATAACAGGCGGTAAGGCTACACGCGAGGGTGAGGATGACTACACGCCTGATTCTCTGTATTATACCTCTGCCATAACTGACGAGGGGAACATTGCCCTCCACTTTGAGCCATTACCAGCAAAGACCAAGACCTTTGACTTTATTGAGGGCTACGAGCAAGGTGCCTTTGGATTATCTGCCATTACCGACCCTGCCATTATCCCCACCTCATCAAACTGGCGAAGCACCACCACAGGCGACTGGGTGCTCGGTCTATATAAGGACGTTGCGATCTATGACAGTAAGGTATGGCAATATGCTCAAAAGACTGAAAAGAAGGTTGTTTTAACTGACGGGAAAGAGAACATAACCATAGCTATCGGCAAAGATAAGAACGGAGAAAGAGAATTTACCATCAACGGCAAGAAACAGCCCCTTGCCATGATTACAACTCAAGCCTACCCAGATTACCCGACATTTGACTCTACCCCATTGAGCGCAGAGCTGAAATCTGGCACAGCCCATATTTCTGGTATTTTGAAAGGTTTTTCCTCTGAAGAACTGAAGGGGGACACCATCTCTATTATGGTAAGCGTAAACAACAACTTCGGACGTGAATACTTAAATTACTATGGCAAAGTAGATTCATTAGGTTATTTCAGTTTGGATGTTCCCCTTCTTGGTACACAAGAACTCAAGATAAGCACAATAGTTGGCAAAAGAAGATACATGTACAACCGTTGTATTCTGCAACCTGGTGATAGTATTTTCATGCTTAAAGAAAAGTTCTATATACCAATGGCTATGGGTAAAAGTGCAAGATTGCAAAACGAGATCAATAGTTTTGACAGAAATACAATGGCAGAAACAGTAACAATGAGGAAAATGGAGCCAAGCAGGGAAGAGGCCATCAGCTATAAGAACGAATGTATTGATAAATACAACAAACATCTTGACAAAAGAAGGGCATTTCTTGAACAGCATCCAACATTCAGTCAGCAGTTTCGCGACTATGATTCTATAACAAGCGTTTTCCGTACCGCAGAACACATCATATCTATGATATATGAGACCCCGACCAAGGCAGTACCGGCAGAATGCGCGGAAAGTGTGATGAAACTCATTGACATTAACGCTTCACTTCCCTTGAATCTTATTACGGAAATAAGGTCAACGATTGAATGCATTAATCGAAACAAAGCCTTTCAAGGACCGATGAAGGAATACTTTCTAAACACTCCCTCTGCTCTTCACGACCTGCTAATCTCTGGAATTGCGAAGCTATCGGTTGAGGACAGCACAAAGATTGTGCAGTTTATCAACGATCCAAAATCTGTCAGTAAGACTGAAGTAGAAAGGATCTTTGAATACTATGGGATGATGGGTATAGAGACAGAATGTCGTTTATACCACATATACGACGAACCTTTCTATGAGTCAATATGCACAACTGACAATCTCCTTGACCTTCATCTTTCAAACCAAGTTTCCATGCAGTTAGAAGGAAGCCATCAACCACTTGATGAGTATTCCTTGAGTATGGCCAATAAGATTAAACTAAATTCGGTAAGAGAAAGACTCCTCAAGCGACACGAATACTACAAAGATGTGCTCAAAGGTAAGGAAGAGGCGGTAAATGCCGTTATTCATCCATCGACTGATGTAGAAGGATTGACAGACGGCAAGGCTATTCTTGACAAACTCGTTGCGCCCTACAAGGGTAAGATTGTGTATCTTGACATCTGGGGTACTTGGTGCGGTCCTTGCAAGAATAAGCTCAAGGAATCACACAAGCTAAAGGCAGAACTGAAAAACTATGACATAGTATATCTCTACCTTGCAAACAATTCTCCAGAGGATTCATGGAAGAACGTAATAGGTGAGTATAACCTCACAGAGCCTAATTGCGTACACTACAATCTCCCTCCAAAGCAACAACGCGCCATAGAGCAATATGTGAAGATTACCGGCTATCCTACATATCGTCTTATTGACAGGAAAGGAGGGCTGCATCATCTCAAGTTGACAGATGACGAAGACCTCCCTAAATTCAAGAAAACACTCGACGAGCTACCATAAGGAAATTATAAAATGAAAAGTGAAAAATACAAGTTACACTTGTGAGTGAATAGATAATAGTGAAAAGCGAATAATACTTAATACTGGTAGCCACCAGAACGAGATTAACATAATGGCGTTAGCCAGTATTAAGTATTATTATCTATTCGTTATTCACTATTCACTAAAATACTAATCTGTATTTTTCATTTTTCACTTTTCATTTACCCGCAATGGCAAGCAGATTCTGAAGCCTGATAATCTCATCCCTGTACTGGGCAGCCTGAAGGAAGTCCATATTTCTGGCAGACTCCTTCATCTTCTCTGTGGTGTATTTGATAGAGTCCTCAAGCTGCTTACGCGACATCTTCCCGACAATAGGATCAGCAACCATAGTGGTTTCCTTCTCAATATACGGCTGATATGCCTTGCCCTTCTTCGCATCAACAACCTTAACATCTGCTTGTTCGGCATTAGCCCTTGCAAGAGACGAACCGCTGATGTTCTTGACAATCTGCTGAGGAGTAATACCATGCTCCTCGTTATATTGCATCTGCTTCTTCCTTCGACGCATGGTCTCATCTATCGTCTGCTGCATACTCTCCGTAATGGTATCGGCATACATTATCACAAGTCCGTTGACATTACGGGCAGCACGACCAGCCGTTTGCGTAAGACTCCTATGAGAGCGTAGGAATCCCTCCTTGTCGGCATCGAGTATGGCAACAAGCGAAACCTCCGGCAAATCAAGTCCCTCACGCAGAAGATTAACGCCCACGAGGACATCATAAACCCCAGCCCTTAAATCGCTCAGTATCTTCACTCTATCAAGCGTAGAGACATCAGAATGGATATAATTGGCATGAATGCCGTTATCGAGAAGATACTCCGTTAGCTCTTCCGCCATTCGCTTGGTGAGAGTGGTGACAAGAACTCGCTCCTTCCTTTCAATTCTGACAAGAATCTCCTCTAAGAGATCATCCATCTGGTTCTCGCTCGGACGAACAACAATCTCTGGGTCAAGAAGTCCAGTAGGACGGATAACCTGTTCAACGACAACACCTTCCGACTCTTCAAGTTCAAAGTCGGCTGGAGTGGCAGAGACATAGATAACCTGATTGATAAGTTCCTCAAATTCCTCGAATCTCAACGGACGATTGTCAAAGGCTGCTGGCAAGCGGAAACCGAACTCCACAAGGTTCTGTTTTCTTGCCCTATCACCTCCGTACATAGCCCTTATCTGAGGTACGGAAACGTGACTCTCATCCACCATAAGGAGAAAGTCTTTAGGGAAGAAATCGAAGAGACAATAAGGACGCTCACCAGGGGCACGACCATCAAAATAACGAGAATAGTTCTCTATGCCCGAACAATGGCCAAGTTCCTTGACCATCTCCATATCATATTCTACACGCTCCTTGATTCTCTGCGCCTTTATCCCATCGCCAAGTTCCGTAAAATATTCTATCTGCTTAACGAGATCATCCTGTATATCATGGATAGCCCTTTCCGACTGTTCCTTAGTTGTCACGAAGAGGTTTGCAGGATAAATTTGATAATCATCAAAAGATTCCAACCTCTTGAAAGTTAATCCATCAAGTTCCTCGATAGAGTCAATCTCATCATCCCAGAATGTTATGCGAACGATATTCTCGCTATATGCCATAGAGACATCGACAGTATCACCCTTTACGCGGAAGTTTCCACGCTCCAATGCAATATCATTTCTGACATAGAGAGCATCCACGAGCTTTCTCAGGAAGGCGTTTCTATCAATCTTCTCTCCCCTCTTCACGCTAATGATACTTCCCTGCATGGAAGAAGGTCCTCCCATACCGTAGATGCACGAAACGGAAGACACCACGACAACATCCCTTCTGCCACTCAGAAGTGAAGAAACAGCCGAGAGACGAAGGCGGTCAATCTCCTCGTTTATGGCAAGGTCTTTCTCAATATACGTGTCGGTATGAGGAATATATGCCTCTGGCTGATAGTAGTCGTAGTAAGAGACGTAATATTCCACAGCATTATCTGGAAAGAATCCCTTCATCTCCTCATAGAGCTGGGCAGCAAGGGTCTTGTTATGGCTAAGGATAAGGGTTGGACGATTCACATTCGCTATCACATTAGCCATAGTAAAAGTCTTTCCCGAACCTGTAACGCCGAGCAATACCTGAGAGCGCTCGCCATTCTGGAGCCCTTCGGTAAGTTGCCTTATTGCCTCCGGCTGATCACCAGTCGG
This sequence comes from uncultured Bacteroidales bacterium, assembly GCA_902798615.1. Taxonomy (GTDB): domain Bacteria; phylum Bacteroidota; class Bacteroidia; order Bacteroidales; family Bacteroidaceae; genus Prevotella. The sequence goes on from CADBXL010000001.1 coordinate 57,780, forward strand.
AGAGTATTTTGATGTTAATTTAAACTCGTTCATAGACATAATTTGTGCAAAATTACGGATTTCTTTGAAATAAATGTTATAAAAACCATTTTTTTTGTGAAAAATAATATATACCACTTTGATATTACGAGAATTATGTGTAATTTTGCAGTCCGAAATATAATTATATTCATTTAATGAACAAAATTCTTCTTTATTCTGTAGCATCGGCAGCATTACTGTTGTGCAGTTGCAAGTCAGAATTCAACGCAGTCTATAAAACAAACGATACATCATACCGATATGAATACGCCAAGGAAAATTATGCCCTGCAGAAATTCACTCGTGCGTCTATTCTTTTCGGCGACCTGATAAATATCACCAAGGGAACAGACAACGCCGAGGAGTGTCTTTTCCTCTATGGTATGTCAACCTTTAATACCGGCGACTACGAATCAGCCGCTGAGATATTCAAGAAATACGTACAGACATACCCTAAGGGGCAATACTCTGAGATGGCAAGCTATTTCGTTGGCGAAAGTCTCTACAAAGGCTCACCTGAGGTTCGTCTTGACCAGTCGGACACTTACAACGCCATCAAGTCATATCAGGACTTCATGGATCTCTATCCTTTCTCAAGCATGAAGGACAGAGCACAAAACAGGATGTACGAACTTCAGGACAAACTCGTAGAGAAAGAGCTTCTCAACGCTAAGCTCTACTACAACCTCGGTACATATTTCGGAAACTGCACAAGCGGCGGCAACAACTACGAGGCATGTATCGTAACTGCTCAGAATGCCCTCAAGGACTACCCTTACACCAACTATCGCGAAGCCTTCGCTTCACTCATCATGAAGAGTAAGTTCGAACTGGCTCAGCAGAGCGTAGAAGCAAAGAAACTCGACCGTTTTCAGGATGCAGAGGATGAGTGCTACGGCTTCATCAACGAATATCCTGACTCAAAGGAACGCTCTGTTGCTGAGAAGTACATCGAGAAGTGCAAGAAAGTCACTAAGGACGCAAAGGAATAAAAAACAATCATCAAAAAAAACAGTATAACAAAAATGGATTACAAGAAATCAAAGGCTCCGGTTAATACCGTAACACGCAACATCATGGACCTCTGTGAAGACACAGACAACATTTACGAGAGCGTTGCTATCATCGGCAAGCGCGCTAACCAGATAGCTGCTGAAATCAAGCAGGATCTCAGCAAGAAACTCGCTGAGTTCGCAAGCTACAACGACAGCCTCGAGGAAGTTTTCGAGAACCGTGAGCAGATTGAAATCAGCCGTTACTACGAGAAGTTGCCAAAGCCAACACTTCTCGCTACACAGGAATTTATTGAAAAGAATATCTACTGGCGTGATCCTGCCAAGGAGCGTCAGTTCGAGGATGAGGATTAAAGCATGATTCAGAGAAAACAGACAATATACCTTTTCTTCTGCATCATCTGCTTCATCATTTGTGCCGTAGCGCCACTAGGAAGTCTCATTCCCGAAGGTATGGGCGTTGCATCGGTAGTTAACAGTATCGGCGTTGTTGATGGGAATACAGGAGCACTCTCCTACCCCTATTTCGCCCTCCCGATGTTCTTCCTCGCCCTAAATGTCTTCTGGAGTCTTGCTATCATCTTCATGTACAAGAACCGCAAGACACAGGCTTTGAACTGCTACATACAACTTGCAGCAATACTCGTAGAAGTAATCGTCTGCTGCGCTTTGGTATATTACACAAGCATAGACGGCAAGGAAGTATCATTCCGCCCAGCATTCGCGCTCTGTACACCTATCATCGCTATGATCTTCCTCCTACTTGCCCACAAAGGCATAATGGATGATGAACGTCTCGTAAGGGCTGCGGATAGGATTAGGTAAAGGAAGTGTAAAGAGTAAAGTAGAAAGTATAATGTAGATAGAAATATCGTCATTTACAAGAATAAAAGCCACTTGAGGATTATTCCTTAAGTGGCTTTTACAATCTACATTACACTTTACACTTTATACTTTACACCCCAACGAAAAAAGGCTCATCTTTCGATGAGCCTTTTTATGTTTGTTTGGAATAAATTTTTGTTTGAATAAGTTTAAGCCTCAGCTTGTGGAGCAGGTATTACAGAAACCACGCTCTTGTCATACTTACCCTTGTGGAAGTTTACTGTTCCGTCGATAAGAGCATAGAGAGTGTCGTCCTTACCCTGTGCTACACCAGCACCTGGGAAATGCTTGTTACCACGCTGACGAACGATGATATTGCCTGCTACTACAGACTGACCACCGAAGATCTTAACACCAAGTCGCTGAGCTGCTGATTCACGGCCGTTCTTAGAACTACCTACACCTTTTTTATGTGCCATTCTTTAGTTCCTCCTTGATTAAGCTACAACTGATTTGATTACTACCTGTGTGAACTGTGCACGATGACCGTTCTTCTTGCGAGAGTCCTTACGACGCTTCATCTTGAAGACAATGATCTTCTCACCCTTAACGAGAGGCTGTACAACTTCACATACTACCTTTGCTCCTTCTACAGTTGGAGCACCTACTGTGATAGCACCGTCGTTATCAACGAGCAGTACCTTCTCAAACTCAATGGTCTGGCCTTCCTGTGCGTCCTTAACGTGGTGCACGAAGAGCTTCTTGCCCTCCTCAGCCTTAAACTGCTGACCATTGATCTCTACAATTGCGTACATTTAATTTTTTATGTATTAAATTGTTATTTCTGCCAGGCGGATAGCGACTCACTACCACTTATTCGAGCCCGAACAGACTAAATCGGGCACAAAGTTACAAAATTTTTCTCAAATACAAGTCTTACACCTTATATTTAAAAAGAATATTAACAAGGTTTAACATTAACAGTTAATCCATCTCCCTTGAGTCGCAGATCCGTTGTAAATCCGCTATAGGTCCGTTATAAATCCGTTCTTCCACCGTACCAAACTCGATGAACCTCCCATTCTGAATAGGACCAAGAACAGACCTTCATCGAGTTTGGTACGGAGGAGAAGCGAAGGTATAGCGAATAATCAGCGGACATAAATAAAATCTCTCTGCCCCAAATGAATGGAACAGAGAGAATATTTCAAATCAGTATGGCTATATGCCAACTTCGATTATTTTACTTCTGGAGTAGTCAAACTTTCAATATCATAGCTTCCGAAGTCATAGACCTTAGAGCTCTTCAACCGAGAATCTTTACTACTTACGCGACTATATATCTCAGAATATCTATCTCCCTCTAACTTTAGAGTGAAACCATTTATTGTACAAGGAAGTACTGCTATATAGAAATCCTGACTTTCAGCACTTGCAGGAATCTGGAGTCTAACAGTATGTTTCTTATCTGCACCTGATACCGCATTGAATTTCAAGGCTGGCATTTTGCCCTTATACCCATATCCAGAAGAAGCCTTAAAATTACCAGACAAACTATTTGCTGAATTTTTAGAAACAATCTCAATGAACTTTACCTTACCATCACCATTATTTTTAATGTTTATTTTTACGAGTGCAGGAATATTAAGGAAATTGAAGATTCTTTCATCCATATCAGCACATGCTGTCATAAACAAAGCCTTCTTATCGTAAGTACGACCAACAGACACACTCTGTTCGGTAGGCAATGAAGAAGTAATCATATCATCCTGTGGATCGAATGTTGCACCTGATGAATAAGGATATAATGCGAAATAGAACTGATCAGGATCGAACCAGAGCGGTAACACCTCTCCATAGTTTGTAAAGGTAGCTGTTGAACCTTCAACCGAAGATGGAGTAATAGCAAAATCCACAGCCTGATCAGAATTATCGCAATATACTAATATCTTATCATCCTTATCCCAACTTACGCTATAGTTCTCTTCAAGGGTTGCACGTGTAACATCACTCTCATCTATCAAATCACTCAAATCAGTATTTGCTTTGAATTCAAGTTTCTTAGCAATTGTTTTTGCCTCGTTAGTCTCTTCGATATCATTATCTGAAGAACAAGAAGCTAAAAGAACCAATGAAAATACAAAGGCTGTCTTTGAAAGAAATTTAAATGCTTTCATTACGTCTATTGTTTTTATTTTGTTATCCAAATTTACTCATCGAAAAGATTGTCAGAATCAAAATCCTTGTCGATTTCATACTTCTGAGTGTTAACCGCAGAATTGTCTACAAACTCCTTACCTTCGTTAGAGCCATTAGAGACTGCTAAAATAGTGCTTGGCTTCAACTGATGAAGCTTCATAACTGGTACTTCGTACTTTTTCATAATTTTAAGTTTTTATTTTTAATTTATAAACAACATAATAATATTTCGACCCTATCCTTAAATACTTCAATATTACCAATATGAATGTATGTATCAAATACCGTCTCCTTTCAAACATCAAAAAATGATGTCATTCTGAATACTATTGTAATATTAGTAATCTGCTCAAGAGTCGTTTCAAAAAAATTTGGTGCAAAAGTACGTAAAAAAAATGAACGAACAAAAAAATTTGTTGATTTTCATAGTTTTTTGAGCGTTTTTTCCTAAAAAATAACAATTAAGTGAGAATTTTCTACTTTTTTTAAGATTTCTTTAACTTTTTGTCGGTTCGCCCAATTCTATTCGTACATTATTTCAATTTCACGATTAAAAAATAATTTTTCATTTTCAATCATACAAGTGTCACTATTACACCATACTCTTCGAACATATCAAAAGCATCATTTCCTTTCATTAAAAAACGTAGAGTTCGAAACTTAATAATCCGAACTCACGCTTTCTACTTGAAATACTTGACATCAAGGAGTTTCTCCATCCAAATCATATCATACCATTCATCAAACTTATAACCACAACGATGGAAATGTGCCACACGCTTATATCCCATCTTGGAATGGAAGTCAGGACTTTGGTGTGTGAGATGCGAGTTCGGCGTTTCTATCCAAGCAATACAGGCATTAAGGTTGATGACACCTCTACTTTTCAGCTCTTCTTCAAGAGCCTCATAGAGTTTGCTTCCTATGCCTTGCCCATGTGCCTCACGAGCAACATATATACTCGTCTCAACACAATGGCGATAGGCGCATCGAGGTTTGAAAGTACTGGCATACACATAGCCAAGAATCTCTCCGTCCTTCTCTGCCACGAGATAAGGATATTCCGCAAGGGTATTCTTAATTCTATTTGCGAACTCCTCCACGGAAGGAACAGTATATTCAAACGTAATTGCTGTATTCTCTACGTATGGCGCATAGATAGCGAGAAGTTTCTCTGCATCTGCCACGGTTGCTGTACGGATTGTTATCATAATAAAAAGAGATCGGCCTCTCCCCCCGCCCTCCCCCGTAGGGAGGGAGCCGGAAGATGAAAGGCATTTCAATTATTAATTATTAATTATCAATTATGTCCGCGCTCCGGCTCCCTCCCTACGGGGAGGGCGGGGGGAGAGGCCTTATATAATCATCATCTTTCCACTCGAATTTTATCTTTGAAGGCACCATATACTCGTCTATATGGTAGTCGATATTCGCCTTATGAGCCTGAGAGAGCTGAAAGCGACGGGGAATGCGATACATCTTGCCATCCTTGAAGAAATAGGCACCTGTCTGGTGGAAACGGAATGGAATATTATGCGCAACACATTGTTCCCTAACAGATAGAATCCACTCGTAATGACAAGGACGGGCATATACACCCGACTCACCACTTACCGCCACCTCTTCTATCGTTTCATCAAGATAGGCGGAGATATCTATCGCTTCTATCATCGGCGCAACAATAATGCTCTTATGCTTTATGGGCAACGACTTGAAAATCGGGAGTCGATAATCTGCCATCTGCTGATTCTCAACGGTACATCCCACGAGTACATTATCATAGCCATCTCCCCAATCTTCGGGAACACATTCCATGAAACGGTCTATTCGCTTGGTAAAGAAATAGAACAACAGGTCTTTTCTAATCTTCATCATCTTCCAGCATTCGGCTCGCCAAGAATCAGCATCTTTCAGAAGGAAATCAGAAGTGAAGCATGTGAAAACCAACTTACCGCTCTCAATCTTCCAAGTCTTGTCGCGCTTGCGCTTGAGGGGAAGATTGAAAGCGGCTGTCTTGCGGCACAGGCTGCTCGAAGTATCACTACCGTACATCTCATCCTGACGATATACATAGCAATACCTGCATCCTGGACTTATCTTCGTGCATCCGTGCCACGGATTCCAGTCGGCATATACGCTCCAATTCTCCGACATTATCTGCGCTTAAGCATGACTACCTCAGCATCAGAACCTTCCTTGCCATATTCAGAAATGAGGATATACTTTTCATCACAGGCAACACCATAGCATCTGCCATCGGAGTTCTGCTTCTCAACTTGAGTACCCCAATATGACTTTTCCTTGTCAAGAATAGAGAACGTATTGCCATTCATCTTATATTCAAGGTTGATGAAAGAGCCCTGAAGCACGAAGAGATTGTCGACAACTGGCATATCAGGAATGTTGAGGGCATTCACCTCATCGATGAACTTCTGCTTTAGAGGAGAATTGGCATGAGGAAGCTGGTCGGTAGGCGTGCTCCAACGCTTGAGATTAGGATAATACTGACGAAGCATAGCCTTATATTCCTCCTGTGTAAGGTTCTGCCCACTATCCTTATTATATTGCTCCACAAACTGAGAACAGAACTCTATCATCTCCTCCATAGTGAAATCGCCTGTGAAAGCTCCATCCTTGAAGCAGTATATACAATATTCCTCATTCTTCGAACCATCGGCATTAGTACCGAGGATTTCATCAGTCAGAGGCATTCCACAACTCTGGCAAAAGTGCATTTCCTTGTCCATGTGCTAAAATTATTTGATTTGAATTGATTTGCAAGTGCAAAGATATAAAAAACGGCAGATATATGCAAGGAAAACAGGCCTAATAGACATTTAGAGGGATGAAATACAAGAAAAAAGGGATAAAATACAAGAAAAAATTAGTCGAATAACAAAATGAGGGTTAAAAAGTTCAAGGAAGCCCCTCCTCGCCAGCGTGAAGAAGCTTCCTTGGACTTGCTCAATAATGCCTTGACAGGTATTCGTCAATAATATTTTTCCTTAGCTCTCTAATAATTCCGCTATGTACTCTCTGTTTGGTCTTGATGTCTGAAAAGATTCCCTCCTGCTCATTATTCGTATTGGGAAGTCCCATGTTCTGTTTATCCAGAAATGTTCACAAGAGAGGCATATTTCGTTTGACGCCCAAGTAAGCACTACACAGTATAGAAACTTTTCGCAATCATCCAATCAACAAATACCCACGAACAGATCTTTCTGTCCAAAGAAAAAAGCATTTTCCTCCACTCTTCTTCCTATGATAATACCATTATAATACCATAATATTACCATAATAATACCATTATATTACCATTGGGAATGGTATTATAATGGTATCTTAATGGTATTTTAATGGTATTTATATGGTATTTACATCCTACTTAAAACGGAAAAGCCCTCGAAGCACTAATGCAACGAGGGCGTGAGAAACAGTATTTCTCAAATATACGGAATTTAGATTATAGTCCTTTTATTCTTTGGTTAATGCCGGCTTTATCGTTCTGAAACCATATACTGCTATGATGCAGAAGCAGATGAACGGAAGGATGAACGAGAAATTGACAGAAGCCATACCGGCAACAGTTCCGAGGTCGATGATAGCTCCTTGCATAGGAGGCATCAAAGCGCCACCTACGATTGCCATAACAAGAAAAGCAGCTCCAAGGGTTTTGTCCTTATCAACTCCCTCAAGTGCAATACCATATATTGTAGGGAACATAAGGCTCATAAATGCCGATGTTGCGACAAGACAATAGAGACCTCCCATACCGTCGATAAGGATTGTGCCAGCTGTAGTACACATAGCACAAATGGCAAAAATCATCAACAAACGACTACCGTTGACATATTTCATAAGGAAGGTGCTGATAAATCTACTACACAAGAACATACTCATAGCTGCGATATTATACTTCTGAGCAGTTGACTTGTCAATACCAAGACGATCGGCATACTGAATTATGAATGTCCAACACATAATCTGGGCAGCCACATAGAACATCTGCGCGATAACCCCCTCACGATAACGTGGGTTTGCAGCAAGACGACGAAGTGAATCCATAGCCTTTGGCTCCTCACTTTCCTCTTTCTTGTCTTTCTTCACAAAGAAAGCAATCACGACAAGAACAAATACCACAACACAGCCAAGCGCAACATAAGGATCGCGGATTACGGCAAGATCGTGAAGGCGTATTGCGTCTTTAGTTGCCTGATCGAGAGTGGAGAATCCTACGGCACGAACAGCCTCAGTATCACTTTCGAGAGAAGAAAGGATGACGTTACTGGCTATAAACATTCCGCAGAGAGAGCCCATAGGGTTGAATGCCTGCGCGAGATTCAGACGACGAGTGGCATTCTCAGGAGCACCAAGCGAAAGGATATAAGGATTTGCCGTTGTCTCAAGGAAAGCAAGTCCGAAAGTAAGTACATAGAGAGAGATACAGAAGAAACTGAACATCTGGTATTCGGCTGCCGGAATAAACATGAATGCGCCTATGGCATAAAGGGCAAGACCAACAAGAATACCAGCCTTATAACTGTATTTCTTGATGAATAGAGCAGCAGGAATAGCCATTGTAGCATAACCGCCATAAAAGGCAAACTGAACCATAGACGCCTTGGATGCAGATAGTTCCATTATTGTCTGGAATGCCGCCACCATCGGGTTAGTAATATCGTTAGCGAATCCCCACAAAGAGAAGAGTGAGGTGACGAGAATGAACGTAACGAGATTCTTACGTTCTACGAGTTTAGCTTTTAGTTCGTTCATTATTATGTTTTGGTTATTTTTTGAAGTTTCGAGATTAGTGTTTAGAGTTTAGTGATTTGTGATTAGAGTTTAATGTTTAGAGTTTAGAGTTTAGTGATTAGTGTTTAGAGTAACTTAAATTATTCACTATTCACTATTCACTTTTCACTATTCACTCTAAAATTAGAGTTTCACATCTGTCTGTCGCGATATTGCTGCGGAGTAACTCCTGTCTGCTTTCGGAACAGGCGATTGAAATATGACGAGTCATCATAGCCTAACGCATTTGCTATTGATTTGACAGACATCTCGGTAGTAACGATGAGAAGTTCTGCCTTCTCCATTTTCCTGAGTATGATGTATTGGTTAGGCGTTTCGCCAGTTTCCTTTCTGAACATTCGCGTGAAATGGTCCTTTGACATACATGCCATATCTGCCAACTTACTTATCTCTATACGACTACCGATATTATCCCTTATATAAGTGATAGCCTCGCTAATTCGGCTATCCTTGACATGCGACTTCGGACTGGCTAATGAGATGAAACGCGACAGCAACAGGAATACGATGCCTCTAGATTCCATTTTTTCCCCTAACGGACGAATGAGATTGCTATGCAGGTTCTGGGCTAACGTCTGATGATTGTCATATGTTGACGGATTAGATGCCGGCAAAGCACAATTAGGGAACAGCTCACACATACGCTTGAACATATGCAGGTCGGCTGGCATAGCAGGTATCTCTACAGGATACTGCCATTCGTCGAGCATGGATGTTGCCGCCTCCTCATATATATGAAGGTAATAGTGAGCAAAAACTCCTGTACATATATTCGTATGCTTGGTGAAAGCCGGAATGAAATAGAGATGTTCAGGCTTAAGAGTATAGACAACTCCGTCTATATCAATCTGTGCTTCACCTTCGGTAACGTAATAGAGACGTGCGAATGGACTTCGTACGTTCTGCCAGTTCCAATCAGCATTATGATATGCGTAACCGACATTTAGCGTGAAAATATGTAACTCGTCTATTGAGTTATGCATCGAGATGATTTACCGTCTTAGTCATTATTGTTGTTGCAAAGTAAATAAAAAAACGTGAATTATCCAAATATTTATCGGGAAAATGCTATTACTTTCTATGTTTTTCAGCCCGCACGTCGGTTTTATCCTATTATTTGACGGAAAAATATATGGATATTATAACAAATGTTCTTAACTTTGCACCCAGAAATAAAGGACCAAGCACAAAGTCCTTTGCCCTTGAACATAAAACATGAATAGTAAATAGTAAAAAAGTTAATATATCTATGCTCTACAACGAAATCGGAAAAACAGGAATGAAGGTTTCAGCTCTTTCATTCGGCGCTTCTTCTCTTGGCGGCGTGTTCCATAGCATCAACGAATCAGAAGCCATCAAAGCTGTATTTGCTGCCGTAGAAGGCGGTATGAACTTCATAGATGTTTCTCCATATTATGGTCATTACAAGGCCGAGACTGTACTTGGAAAGGCACTCAAGGAACTTCCACGCGACAAATACTACCTCTCTACGAAAGTCGGACGCTATGGCAAGGACGGCGTAAACACTTGGGACTACTCAGCCAAGCGCGTTACAGATAGCGTTTATGAGAGTATGGAGCGTCTGAACATCGAGTATATAGACCTTATTAATGTTCATGACATCGAATTTCAGGCTTCACTTCCCGGAGGTTTACAGAAGGTGGCAGAAGAGACTCTTCCTGCCCTCGTAGAACTTAAGAAAAAAGGTATTGTTGGACATGTGGGCATTACAGACCTTCAGCCAGAAAATATCAAATGGGTGATTGAAAATGTACCTGCAGGTACTGTGGAGTCAACTCTCTGCTTCTGTCACTATAGTCTGAACGACGAGTTACTTAACGAGTATTTTGATTTCTTTGAGAAGAATAACGTTGGTATCATAAATGCCTCTCCTCTCTCTATGGGATTACTTTCTTCCCGTGGTGTGCCAGACTGGCATCCTGCCCCTAAATCTCTCGTAGAGGCTTGCCAAAAGGCTGTCAAACATTGTGAGGCAAAGGGCTATCCTATCGAGAAACTTGCCATTCAGTATGCTATCAGCAATCCACGTATTGCCACTACCCTATTCTCTTCTGCAAATCCAGACAACGTGAAGAAGAATATCGAGTATGCTGAAGCTCCTATAGATTGGAATCTCGTCAAGGAGGTTCAGGAGATTATCGGTGACCAGATGAGGGTTAGGTGGAAGAATTCATAAAGCCTCTCCCCCCGCCCTCCCCCATAGGGAGGGAGCCGGAAGGCAACAAATATCAATAAAAATTAATAATAGCCACCCCATAGCAGAATCGGCCCCCTCCCTACGGGGGAGGGCGGGGGGAGAGGCCAATTTATCATTATGCAAATCATTGACGCTCACAGCCATTTGTGGCTTAATCAGAACACGGTTGTTGACGGACAGCCAATACGCTCACTTGAGAGTAATCCATCTCGCTCGGAGTTCTTCGGAGAGGAGCGACAGATGCTTCCTCCGTTTATGATTGACGGAAGGAATACAGCAGAAGTATTCCTGTCGAACATGGATTATGCTCAGGTTGGTGCAGCTGTGGTTGTTCAGGAGATAATAGACGGCAACCAGAATGACTATCTCGCTATTGTGCAGAACAAATATCCAGACAGATTCTTCTGCATGGGTATGCTAACTGATTTATCCGCAAAGGAAGACCTTGTGCAACAGGTAAATGCCTTGAGCAAAACTTTCCGTGGTATTGCCATTCCAGGACACAGAGTCAAGGGTTCGCTTATTGAACGCATGCCTTTGTTCAAGGCTATGGAAGAGCAGAAAATGATACTCTCCATGTGTCTTGCTGATGATGAGAAGCAGATAACAGAAATGGCTGAGGTTATCAAGGAATGTCCGAATCTGAAAGTTGCAATAGGACATTTCGGCATGGTTACTACGCCTTCTTTCCGCAGTCAGGTGAAACTGGCTAATTGCGGTAAGAACGTAATGGTAGAATCTGGAGGAATCACTTGGTTATATAATGAGGAGTTCTATCCATTCCCTTCTGCCGTTAAGTCTATTCGTGAGGCTGCAGATCTTGTTGGTATGGACAAACTGATGTGGGGGTCTGACTATCCTCGCACTATTACAGCCATTACCTATCGTATGTCTTACGATTTCATCCTCAAAAGCAACGAGATGACCGAGGAAGAAAAGGCCGCTTTCCTTGGTGGGAATGCAAAGACATTCTATGGTTTTGGCGAATTGCCGGAACTACCTTATATAAAGAATATGTCAGAATAAGTGAAAGGTTGAAAGAATAAAAGTTTTAAGTTTTTAAGTTAAAGAGTTAAATAAAAGATGAAAGCAATTCAGATTTCACACAATCAGGAACTGCAGATAATTGACTTGGAGAACCCACAGCAGCCACAGGCAGGTGAGGTCCTCCTCAAGTTGGTTTATGTAGGATTCTGCGGATCAGACATCAACACATTCATGGGCAGAAACACCATGGCTCTTAATCCTGTCATTCCAGGTCACGAGGTAGGTGCCGTCATTGAAGCTGTTGGTGCTGGCGTTCCTGAGAATCTAAAGCCAGGAATGGTGGTTACTTGCAATCCTTACACAAATTGCGGTAAGTGTGCTTCTTGCCGTAATGGCAGAGTGAATGCTTGTCAGCACAACGAAACCCTTGGCGTTCAGCGTAATGGTGCTATGCGTGAGTTCATCACCTTGCCTTGGCAGAAAATCATCCCTGCAGGCAATCTTGATCCTAAGACATGCGCCCTCATAGAACCTATGTCTGTAGGTTTCCACGCAGTAGATCGCGGTCAGGTAACTGATATTGACGTTGTTGTGGTTATCGGTTGTGGTATGGTTGGTATGGGTGCTATCGTCCGCGCGGTAACTCGTGGCGCTACCGTTATAGCTGCTGATATTGACGATGAGAAACTTGCTCTCGCCAAGGAAATGGGAGCTGCATATGCTATAAATACCATGACGGAAGATGTTCATCAGCGTCTTCAGGAGATAACAAACGGTTTTGGTCCAGACGTTATTATTGAGGCTGTAGGTAGTCCTATAACATACAATCTCGCAGTAAATGAGGTTGCTTTCACAGGTCGTGTGGTTTGTATCGGATACGCAAAATCTGAGGTAAGCTTCCAGACAAAGTATTTCGTTCAGAAGGAGCTCGATATCCGCGGTTCACGTAATGCCAACCCAAGCGATTTCCGCGCTGTTATCCACTATCTTGAGCGTGGAACCTGCCCAACCGACAAGCTCATAACAAAGGTTGTGAAGCCAGAGGAATGTCTTGAAACCATGCAATGGTGGAGCAAGAATCCAGGTAAGGTTTTCCGCATCCTCGTTGAAATGTAATAACCTACAACAAATTCAAACGCAAGTACAAAGAGGTAACAAAACTATGCGCTATATAACACAAAGAATCACCCCAAATGAGGTGATTCTTTTGTTTCGCAGCAAATCCGATGCAAGTCCGTAGTAAATCCCATGCAAATCCCATCTTCCGCCCATTCTCTTATATGCAATATTTTCCGAAGGTCAAAGTGTCCATAAACAATTTATAATGAGTCAGGAGAACAAGAGTTTGTAGTATTCCGCCTTCTTTTCAATTTTCATGGGATAGGCTCGTGAACTACTTGGCATTCTCCACCAAGTACCCGTCCATAAATCAGAATTAATGCTAACATTCTCCCCTACCTTCGGGACTTTCACATCTATACCCTTGTTATTGAAATAGGCACAAATCTCTTCGCTTGCCTTTCCTCCAGTAGTAACTACGACCGAGCAAAAAGGCATTTGATGCAACAAATCAAAGACATCCGTAGGCTCAAGAATATCAAGGAAGTTATCATCAGCATTATCCTTTAAGCGGCAAACTTTTCTAGCTGTATCAAAAAACGCCATTCCTTTTTCTTTACAGAAAGACATAATACACTCTTTGTCAAAGCGTTTTTCATCTTTCATCTCAAAATAGTTCTTATCGTCAAAATGAATAAGTCCTTGAATTCTCCAGAAATCGTTTATCCAATTAGGGTAGAACCATTCCATGCTCCATCGGGCTTTCGGCGGAGGGAAACTGCCAAGAAATAGCATTCTACCATTCGTAGGCAAAAACGGTTGTAAAGGATGTTCTTCTATTGTCACGATGATAAATTAAGAATTTCAAATTACAAATTAGTAACGAGAGAAAAGTTGTATTATTGTATCTTTACCCATTACTGATAAATATTTTGAAATGAAAAACGCTGGAAATCCTTGTGTATTCCGAAGATTAATTGTAACTTTGCATCAAAAAGAAATTGAAATTGTAATTTGTAATTATTGTGGAAATAGTTTACATCATCATAGGATTGACTGTAGGATTCTTCATCGGATATCTCATAGCAAAAAACAAAAGCAATGAGATTATGGCTGCGCGTGATGTGGAAAAGACAAAGGCTGAGGGGCTTATGATTCAGTTGGATGATATAAGGAAACAACATTCAGAACAAATTGCAGAACTTAAAAATCAGTACGACAAACAGATAGCTGGCATTATGAACCAAAATGCCTTGCAGACAAACGAACTGAAAGAGCAATATTCCCAACAAATTGAACAGCTCAAACAACAGCATACAAATCAGATAGAACAACTTAAGCAACAGCATAAAATTCAGCAAGGCCAGCAGATGGCTCTTCTGAAAGAACAGATCAACACCACGTCCGAGAAAATACTTAAGGAGCGTTCTGAACAACTTTCACAACAGAACAAGGAGCAACTTAGCGCAATTCTCAATCCACTAAAGGAGGGAATCACACAGATGAAAGAAGCTGTAGAGAAAAGCGGTCGTGAACATTCTGAGACAATGGTGCGACTAGATGCCACAATCAAAACCAGCATTCAACAGAGCAAGGAGGCAGGAGAGCGTGCAGACAAACTCGCTCAAGCACTTACAGGCGAGAACAAGACACAAGGTAACTTTGGAGAACTTCGTCTGAAGCAGCTACTCGAGGATATGGGACTTGAAGAAGGACTGCAATTCGAAGAACAGATAACGATGAAGGATTCTGCCGGCAACACCATCTATGATGAAGAGGAAGGCAAGCGAATGATTCCTGACGTGATTCTGCATTTCCCAGACAAGCGCGATGTCATAATAGACTCCAAAATGTCGTTCAAGGCTTTTGAGGACTATCACAACGCAGAGACAGACGAACAGCGTCAAGAGGCCTTGACAAGACATATTGCGTCCGTTAGACAGCATGTAATAGAACTTTCGCGAAAGAATTATAGTGCATATATAAAGGAAGGTAGAGGAAAACTCGATTTTGTCCTTATGTATGTTTTCTCAGAAAGTGCACTTCAGTTAGCTCTTACCAACGCCCCTACCCTATGGAAAGAGGCTTATAACAAAGGAGTAATTATTACAGGCAGTCAGAATCTCTACACAATGCTCCGCGTTCTGGAGATGACTTGGAAACAGGTTCGGCAAATTGAGAATCAGGAAGAAATGATGAAGACTGCCAATATGATTGTGGATCGCGTACAGAGTTTCTATGAACGATTTCTGAAAGTTGAAGAGCAGTTTGATAAAACAAGGAAGGCTTTTACTGACCTCAAGACTGTGAGTGGACCTTCAGGACTGAGTATTGAGGTTGCTGCCACGAAATTGCTGAAATATGGCGCACAAGAGAATCCTAAACGGAAATACAAATTGAAGAAATCTGACGAAGATTTACGTCTATACGATGAATCTTATGAAGAGGAATAGAAAAAAATGCAGGCTTGGTATTGTATATTCCGAGGATTTTTAGTACTTTTGCACTCGCAAATTAAAGACGTACACCAGCCTTTATGACTGACACGTACTATTTGCATCATGCGCGCTCGTGCACTCGAAAAATTTTGAACACCTTATTAGATAACAAAAATGGCTGGATTTTTTGGTGCCATAGGCACATCAAGCTGTACAACTGATGTGTTCTACGGAACAGACTACAACTCACACCTTGGCACTCGTCGCGGTGGTATGGCAACATTCTCGGAAGAGAAAGGTTTCAAACGCAGCATCCATCATCTGGAAAATACGTATTTCCGCACCAAGTTTGAGAAGGAACTTGATGAATTTGAGGGTAATGCCGGCATAGGTATCATAAGCGACACAGATGCCCAGCCACTTCTCTTCAACTCTCACTTAGGTCGCTTCGCTATCTGTACTGTAGCAAAGGTTAACAATATGGAGCAGATTGCAGATGCACTTCTTGAGCAGAATATGCACCTCTCCGAATTCTCTTCTGGCAAGATAAACCAGACGGAGCTTGTTGGCCTTCTTATTGTAAAGGGAAAGAATTTCGTTGACGGCATAGAGAATGTATTCCGCGAAGTAAAAGGATCTTGTACTATGCTTCTTCTCACGGAAAACGGCATAATTGCAGCACGCGACTCTTGGGGACGTACACCTATCATTATAGGAAAGAAAGATGGAGCATGGGCTGTAAGTTCAGAATCAACAGCCTTTCCAAATCTCGGTTATGAAACAGAACGCTTCCTTGGTCCTGGAGAGATTGTACGCATAACAGCCAACGGCATAGAGCAATTGCGTAAGCCTAACAAGAAGATGCAGATTTGCTCTTTCCTTTGGGTTTACTATGGCTTCCCAACATCAGACTATGAAAATCGCAATACCGAAGATGTTCGCAATGCGACCGGTTACGCAATGGGTAAGGAGGATGACACACAAGTGGATTGCGCTTGTGGTATTCCAGATTCAGGTATCGGCATGGCAATAGGTTACGCAGCAGGTCATGGATGTCCATATATGCGTGCTATTAGCAAATACACTCCAACCTGGCCACGTTCGTTCACACCTTCCAACCAGAATATGCGTAACCTTGTGGCTAAGATGAAGCTCATTCAGAACAAGTCTGTACTCAAGGACAAGAAGGTCCTTTTCTGTGATGATAGTATCGTTCGCGGTACCCAGCTAAGAGACAATACCAAATGTCTTTTCGAATCAGGAGCCAAGGAAGTACATATGCGCATTGCATGTCCTCCATTGGTTTACGGCTGTCAGTTCATCAACTTCACATCTTCAAAAAGTGAGATGGAATTGATAACACGTCGCATCATTGCAGAACTCGAAGGAGAAGAAAAGGCACAGGATCCTGAAATCCTCAAGATTTACGCAACAACAGATTCACCTCAGTACAAGAAAATGGTTAGTATCATTCAGGATCGTTTCGGGCTTACTTCATTGAAGTTCACAAAGTTAGAAACTCTCATTGGTGCAATCGGACTTCCCAAGGATATGATTTGCACCCATTGTTTTGATGGTAGCAGCCAATACACACTTGAAGAGACAAATCTCGATAATGAATGAATATATTTTGATACACAAAAAGAGCGAACAATTGAATTGTTCGCTCTTTTTCGTTCAAGTGGAGCTGGAGGGATTCGAACCCTCGTCCAAACGGGGAAACCATACGCTTTCTACATGCTTATCTTGGCCTTCATTTTCGTGCAACAGCAAGACCCAAGCCACCAATTGTTGCCTTATTCTCTAAAATTTCATCAACGACACGAGACAAGCCGCTAACTATCCCTGATATTATTGCACCGCATTTACCAGTCAGCCTCAAGGATAGGGCTCTGAGCGATGTCCCGTTCCCTCGCCTAGCAAGGGAATAAAGCTAATCTACTATACTTCGATTAAGCAGCGAGAGCGTAGTTGTTTTCGCCAATTAAATTGTTGACCGAAGTGATTATAGAGTTCACAGCCGTTACTCTGCATGCTTACGTACCATCTCATCCCGCTGTCAAATCCAGTCAGCCCCGAAAAAGGAGATAAATCCCTAATAGTACATAAAAACGGTACAAAGGTACATATTTTCTATGACATTCACAAACTTTTCTGTAAATTTTACCAATATCATTCTTATAATATCATCCACAGATGAATTTCAAGCCCCATTATTTGCACATATTAGTTTTTTTTATTAATTTTGCCACCTAAGAATTATTGAATTATGAAAAAATACCTCCAGATACTATTATTCGGACTGCTCATGGTTTCATGTGGCACGCCTCAAGATATTGCATATTTCCAAGATAGGCAACCAGGAACATCAGCCCCAGCAATCATTAGGAACTCAACACCATTTAAGGTTCGTCCTGGTGATCGTGTAAGCATATATGTCAAGTCGCGAAATGAGAAATTGTCACAGCAATTTAACATGTATAGTGGCAATAATATGAGCGGCATGGGATTGAGTAGTGGGCAAAGCGGATATTTGGTTGATGAAAACGGCGAAATAGATTTTCCTGTCCTCGGAAAGCTGAAACTTGCAGGTCTGGATCGCAAGGAAATCACGGACTCTATCACAAATATACTACGCAATAGCAAACTTGTAGATGATGCTATTGTGAAAGTTGAATACACAGGTCTATATGTCACTATTCTTGGAGAAGGTGGTGGCAAACGCATCAACATTGATAAAGACCGTCTAACGTTCTTTGAACTTCTAGCCCAAATTGGCGACCTCAATATAGATGCTCTTCGCAAGAACATACTTGTAATACGTGAAGAAGACGGTGTTCGCAGTCAGTTTGAGATTGATCTCACAAAGATGCAGAATGTATATGATTCTCCTGCATACTATGTGCATCAGAATGACATAGTATATATTGAGCCGAATGATAAGACAAAACGTAACTCAACAGTTAACGGAAATCTCTTCCAAACATGGGGATTCTGGACAGGACTTACCGGTCTTGGTATGACCATTTACTCAATCATAAACCTATTTGCCAAGTAAACTATGAAAAAAGCTCAAAATAAAGCAAAACAAATGCTCAACGAGCAGGAAGGAGGTAGTAGCTTCGACTTTTCTGCCATTCCAGGCTTGTGTATTAGCAACTGGTTTTGGTTTGTCCTCTGTGTTACAATAACATGTTCTGCTGCATTTGTATACCTACGAATTACGCAGCCTATATATGTACGTAGCGCTTCCCTTGTTGTTAAAGATTCCAAAGAAGGAGAAGCTATAGACAATGTCTTTACAAAGTTCAGAAATGGAAAGAGCATAATGCCCAATACATCACTGAACAATGAGATTATAGCTTTCCGTAAGAAAGATCTTATGGAACAAGTGGTAAAGCAATTAAGACTTGACACAAAATACGAAGTAAGAGGACACTTGCGTAGTACAACTCTATATGGCTCAAGTCTGCCAATCATAGCTCATTTTTCTTCAGACAGAATCAATACAGAATTTGATGTAGATATCAAGAATGACAAAGAATTTATTCTGAAATGGGATAAAGAACATAGTGCAGGTCACGGAAAGCTCAAATATAAAGGTGAATTCGAAAAGCCTATAAAAACTCCTTTTGGTTATATAACAATTGCAAGATCCAATATATTTCACTGGCGTTCAAACAGTTATATTACAGTATCAAAAAGCAGCGTTGATAGAGCAACTCAATACTTTCTCAGCAATTTATACGTTGCAAACACAGACGAAAGATCATCAGTCATTGATCTTTCCCTGACAGATGTAAACATAGAACGAGCTGACGACGTTCTTAACACTCTTATCGCAGTCTATAATAAACAATGGGTAGAAGATCGTAATAAAATCATTAAATCCACGAACCAATTTATTGAAGCTCGTCTTGTAGATCTTGAGAAGGAACTTGGTGATGTCGAGAATGAGATGAGTGATTATCAAATATCAAATCACACACTCAATCTGACGGATGAAGGTCAGCGCTATATGCAACGCTCATATCAATATGACGATCAAGGTTTGTCATTTGAGAACGAGCTTGCTCTCACTCAATATTTCCGCAACCATATCAACAAGATAAAAGACTACGACCACACTCTTCCTCTTAGTGCTGGTATAAACAACCCTGCGCTCCAACAACAGGTAAATGAGTATAATGGTTTAGTACTTGAACGTAGTAATCTCATTTCTGCCTCCTCTGAATCCAACCCTATGGTTGGTGATGTCATAAAACAGATGGAGGTATTACGTAGAGGTATAATATCAACGCTCGACACTCATCTGGCAATGCTCAACACACAAGTCCAGATGTTGCATGCCAACAACCAACGTAATAACAAAGAAATAGATAAAGCCCCATCAAAGGCAAAGAAATATGTTGACATTGAGCGTCGTCGTAAGATTAAGGAACAACTGTTCACCTATCTCCTACAAACACGTGAGCAGAACAACCTTAACCAAACATTTGACGCATATAACACAAGAGTTCTTCAGCGCTCAAGCGGTTCTAGCCAGCAAGCATATCCGAACAACAAGAAGATATGGATGATTGCTCTCGGAATTGGTTTTGGCTTCCCATTTCTCATAATAGTACTTCGTGAATTCTTGAATACAAAGGTTCGTGGCCGCAAGGATATTGAGAATCTCCCTATTCCTTTTGTAGGCGAACTTCCACAACTTGAATTCCCTGATGAAGAAAGTACATCTTATGTCAAGACTGTTTCTGAAAAGATTAAGAATCTCAAACGCAATAGTAGCGTAAATCGCAAGAAACGTATAAAGTCCAAGGCGCACATAGTAGTTAAGCAAGGAAGTCGTAATATCATCAACGAGGCATTCCGTGTACTTCGTACAAACGTTGAGTTCATGATAGGACAAAACAAAGACCTCAAGGTTATCATGACAACTTCCGCAAATCCAGGTTCTGGTAAGACCTTCATTAGTTACAACCTTGCAAAATGTATGTCACTCAAGGGAAAGAAGGTTTGCGCCATAGACCTTGACCTACGCCGTCGTTCACTTTCTGACTACGTAGGCAAACCTGACCAAGGAGTTTCCGACTACATCAACGGAGCCGTTTCTGACTGGCATGATGTACTTGTCCCATGTGAAGAATCTGATACATTCTTCATACTTCCTGCTGGAACTCTGCCTCCAAACCCTGCAGAGATTATAAGTTACGATCGTTTCAATGAACTGATTAACGAGATTCGTGAAGAATTTGATTATGTATTCTTCGACTGTCCTCCTGTTGAGATTGTTGCAGATACAAGCATTCTAGCAAGACACGCAGACATCTCACTCTTCGTTATCCGTGTAGGACTTATGGAACTCGACTTCCTTCCTATCATCGAAGAGTATTACGATGACCAGCGTTTCAATAACATGGGTGTTATCCTCAATGGTACACTTACCGCCAATTCACGCTATGGATATCGTCGTTATGGCTATCGCTACGGATACGGCTATGGTTACGGTTATGGCGGCTACGGATACTATGGTAGTGGATATTCTGAAGGATATAGTAGTAAAGAGTTCTAAATTATGTGGCCTTTCTCAAGCAAATATAATCTGCTACAATCTGGCATTTTCAACGGATGGACTGACTGCCATTCACACATACTCCCTGGTGTAGATGATGGGATTCAGTCTGTCAAAGATTCTCTTGCCATACTCACAATGTACGAACAAATGGGAGTAAAAAAAGTTTGGCTTACCCCACACATTATGGAGGATTGCCCCAATACTCCTGAAAAATTGAAAGTTCGCTTTGAAGAATTGGAATCTGCATACCAAGGTAAGATAGAACTTTCCTTGTCTGCTGAGAATATGATGGACGGCCTTTTCGTCAAGAGATTGGAACAAGGCATTCTAATGCCTTATGGAGATAACCAAAACGAATTACTCATAGAAACATCGTATGTTCAGCCACCAATGGGTATGGAAGGTATCCTAAGGGATATGAGAAAAGCGGGATATACCCCTGTTCTCGCACATCCCGAACGATATCTATACATGGATGCAGAAAAGTATGAGAACATCAAAGAAATGGGCGTAAAATTCCAGTTGAATGTCACATCACTAATAGGGGCATATGGGAAGCAAGTAAAGGAACGCGCGGAATATCTATTAAATGAAGGCTACTATAATTATAGCGGCTCCGATGCACATTCCTATCATGCAATCCAACGAGCATTTGAACATAAAAGCCTCAAAAAAGACACAATTAGCGCAATCCGCACTAATCTCTAAACATTAAACCTCACACAATGAAAATAGTTTACTTTCACGGTTTCGGTTCTTCTGGTGCAAGTGGAACAGTAGAAATTCTGCGAAGAATACTTCCCGATGATGAAATTATCGCCCCAGACATACCTATCGAACCACTTGAAGCCCTTCCATATCTAAAGCAATATTGCGAAGAACAACAGCCTGACATTATTTTAGGTACAAGTATGGGAGGTATGTATGCTCATCAAATGAAAGGTTTCAAGCGCATCTGCGTAAATCCTGCGCTAAATATGTCAACAGGAGCAGGTCTGAAGACAGGCGTTCACAAGTTCTTCAATCGTCGCAAAGACAACCAAAAAGAATTTAAGGTAACACGAGAGCTCATACAGCACCACAACCAGATAGAACGACAGCAATTCAAGGACATTACCGATGATGACCGAGAGAAATGCTATGGACTATTTGGTATTAATGATCCTGTGGTTAAGACCTATGACCTCTTTCATAAGTACTACCCAAATGCACAACGCTTTGAGGGTGAACATCGCTTAAATGAGAAAGTCCTTCGCAAAGTAGTTCTACCATTAATCGAGAAATTACGTTCATGAACTACCAAAAAATAATAGACCATTACTATGCTCCAGGTAAACTTCGTGACATACTGATGGTTCATAGCAGAAAAGTTGCAGACAAAGCAATAAAAATCTGCAATACTTCAGAGATAAAACCATTCATAGAAGCGGCGGCCATGCTTCATGATATTGGAATCATACGATGCGATGCAGCAGGAATTGAATGCTATGGTAAAGAACCCTATATCTGCCACGGACGAATCGGAGCACAAATGCTGCGCGAAGATGCACATCTGTTTGGCATATCAAAGGAAGAAATTGAGCCTTATGCACGTGTATGTGAGCGTCATACAGGAGCTGGACTTGCAAAACAACAGATAATCGACCAGTCTCTCCCACTCCCTCATCAAGACTTCCTGCCAGAAACCTTGGAAGAACAGATTATATGCTATGCTGACAAGTTTTTCTCAAAGACACATCCTGAAATAGAGAAACCTTACGAACGTGCTCTGAAAAGCATTGAAAAATTCGGTGAAGAAGGAGCCGAACGTTTCAAGAGATGGCACGAGATTTTTAATGGAAAATGAAAAAGTGAAAAATACAAATTACATCTTCTACGAAGAAAGTAATTTGTATTTTTCACTTTTCACTTTATTATGACTTCTTTTTTATTTTATAATTCCTAACTCCGTGAATATACCCTTAAGGATAGAAACAGAACGGTCAACCTGTTCCTTTGTATGAGTAGCCATCAAAGCATATCTTACCAAAGTATCAGATGGTGCACATGCAGGTGGAACTACAGGATTGATAAATACACCACGCTCGAAAGCAATTGCAGTAACAGCAAATGTCTTCTCCATGTCGCGTATATAAAGCGGAATGATAGGAGACTCGGTATCTCCGATTTCGAATCCCTCCTCCTTGAAGCGGCTAAGCGCATAGTTGGTTACATCCCAAAGAGCCTTAATACGCTCCGGCTCACTCTTTATAATATCAAGAGCGCACTTGGCAGCAGCAGTAGCAGCAGGTGTGTTGGATGCAGAGAACATATAAGTACGAGCTGAATGGCGCAGATAGTTGATTGTATCCCAGTCACCAGCAATAAAGCCACCAATAGATGCCAATGACTTAGAGAATGTACCCATAATCAAGTCTACCTCATCTGTAAGACCGAAATGATCACATACACCGCGACCTTGTTTACCGAATACTCCGATACCATGAGCCTCATCAACCATGATAGAGCAGTTGTATTTCTTCTTCAGTTCAACAATCTCAGGCAACTTACAGAGATCACCTTCCATTGAGAATACACCATCAACAACGATGAGTTTAATGGCATCATAAGGCAGAGTCTTGAGAACGCGCTCAAGATCTTCCATATCGTTATGCTTGAACTTCAACTGATGAGCAAAGCTGAGACGACGACCATCTACAATACTTGCATGATCACGGTCATCACAAATAATGTAGTCCTCACGACCACCAATTGCAGCAATGACACCAGAGTTTACAGTAAAACCAGTAGAGAAGCACAAGGCTTCTTCCTTACCAACGAACTCAGCAAGCTCTTTCTCGAGATTGACGTGAATATCAAGTGTACCATTGAGGAAACGACTGCCGGCACAACCTGTACCATACTTATCTGTTGCAGCCTTAGCTGCATCAATGATACGCTGATCACCAACGAGACCTGTATATGCATTTGAGCCAAACATCAACACATGATGGTCGCCCATTTCAACCTCAGTGCCCTGCTTGCCAGTAATGCAGCGGAAATAAGGATATAATCCCTTCTCCTGCAACTTCTGTGGCAAGCGATAATTCTTGTACTTTTCTTGTAACTGTCCCATTACTATATTATAATGTATATTTTATTCATCTTATAGTGAACCGAAAACACATAGTTATCCATTCAGCTTGCAAAGATACAAAAAAAATGCCTAAAATGGCACATTTTAAGCTATAAAAATCTCTTTTTCGTTAAAAATTCATTATAACATCTACAAATGTATGCTTTTTTTTATAAATTTGCATTCAAATTTAATTAATTGTGCAAAAGATAGTTTTCATCATAAACCCTATATCTGGTACGGCAAGCAAGAAATCAATGCCGGCTCTAATTGATAAGTATATAGACAAGAACCGCTTTGACGTAGAGATAAAGTTTACCGAATATGCCGGGCATGCATCTGTTCTCGCTACAGAAGCAAAAGATGCGGGAATAGACGTTGTTGTTGCTGTGGGAGGTGACGGGACCATTAATGAGGTTGCACGTGCACTAATACAGAGCAAAACAGCCCTTGGGATCATCCCATGCGGTTCAGGCAACGGACTTGCTCGCCACCTGATGCTGCCTCTCAACACAAAAGGAGCGCTTGAAGTTATCAATAACTGCGAAATTCACGACCTTGACTATGGTATCATAAACGGTCACCCCTTCTTCTGCACATGCGGAATGGGATTTGACGCTTTTATTAGCGCTAAATTTGCAGAAGCAGGCAAGCGCGGACCTATTACCTATGCAGAAAACGTACTTAAGGAAGGCCTATCTTACAAGCCCGAGACTTACACACTCACACTTGACGATACAGAGATAAGCTACAACGCATTCCTCGTATCATGCGCCAATGCTTCACAATACGGAAATGATGCATATATTGCTCCACAAGCAAGCATGAAAGACGGTCTCATGGATGTTGTCATCATTGAACCTTTCGACCTCATTGAGGCACCAAGCATCAGTCTTGAGATGTTCAACAAAACATTAGATAAAAACTCCAAGATAAAATGCTTCAAGACACGTAAACTCCATATCCATCGTGAACAGCCAGGAATGATACACTACGATGGTGACCCAATAGAAGCTCCAGCCGACCTTGACATAGAACTGGTACACCAAGGTATTCGTATCGTCGTAAATCCTAATGCCGATAAGCGCCGTCGTCGTCCCAACAGGGTACAGAGTGCCTTTAGCGATTTCTTCAACGAACTACAAAATGTGAAGGACGGTATGGAACGCCTCACATCAGAAGTTGGGCAACAGGTCGGCAATCCTGTACGACATGCAAAGGCCGTAAGTGAGTATATTCAGAGCAAGCTGAAATAGTACATCAATAGCTATGCGATAGCTATAAGAAACAGTATCTATATATCCAACGAAGTTCCATTGACCATTCGCTGATTCTTCGCTATACCTTCGTTCATCCTCCGTACCAAACTCGATGAAGCTCTTATTCAGAATGGTATTATCACCGAGTTTGCACCGACTTTGGTACGGATCTACAACGGAATTACATCGGACTTAATGGCTATATACATTGTTGCCGTTTCAATCCACAAAAATAGAGGTCTAATTCAAAAACAGATTGAACTGGACCTCTATTGGATTTATACAGAAAAAATATATAACGAACCTTATTGCTGAGCAAATCTCTTTGCCTGCTCTGCAATAAGTTCCTTATCGTCAAAGTAATCTATACGCATAGCGTGACGAACTTCGGCAAGAGTCTGAGCACCCACCTTACGCGCTTCCTCTGTTCCACGACGCAGAATCTCATAAACGCCAGGAATATCCTTCTCGTATTCCTTTCTACGTTGACGTATTGGCTCAAGACGGTCGTTGAGTACATTCAAAAGGAACTTCTTGCAAGTACCATCACCAAGACCACCCTTGACGTAATGAGCCTTCATCTCGTCAAGATTCTTATAGTCAGGTAAGAATTTCTCGAAGTCACTATCCTCACAGAATGCATCAAGATATACAAAAACGGTATTCTGATAGCTCACTTCATTTCCATCAGCATCTGTATAAGTGCCCTGAAGATGACCAGGATCCTCGATATTCAGATGAAGAGGGTCTGTGAACATAGAGTTAACCTTCTTTTTCAATTCCTTTGGAGTATCAGAAAGATATATGCAGTTGCCAAGAGACTTTGACATCTTTGCCTTTCCATCAGTTCCTGGCAAACGAAGACAAGCAGCATTATCAGGAAGAAGAATCTTTGGTTCAACAAGAGTTTCACCATATATATTGTTGAAACGACGTACAATCTCGTTGGTTTGCTCAAGCATAGGTTTCTGATCCTCACCTACAGGTACTGTTGTAGCCTTGAAAAGAGTAATATCCGCAGCTTGCGAGATAGGATAGCAGAAGAAGCCTGTTGGCGTACCACCTTCGAACTTACGCATTTCAAGCTCAGTCTTTACGGTTGGATTACGCTGAAGACGCTGAACGCTAACAAGATTCATATAATAAAATGTCAGTTCTGTAAGTTCAGGAACAGCACTCTGAATAAAAAGATTGCACTTATTTGGATCAAGACCGGCAGAAAGATAATCGAGAGCAACCTCTATGACATTCTGACGTATCTTCTCTGGATTATCGGCATTATCTGTGAGAGCCTGAGCATCGGCAATCATAATGAATATCTTATCATACTCACCTGAGTTCTGCAGTTCAACACGACGACGAAGTGAACCAACATAGTGACCAATATGCAACTTACCAGTTGGACGGTCACCTGTAAGAATTACTTTTTCCATTTATATTTATTATCTTCAATTACAATTTTTCAGAATGCAAAGGTACTAAAAATATCCGACTTATTCTCCCTTTCGTTACATAAATATCCAAAAATTCGTTAATAAAGCGACTTTTTCTCTGTAAAATTTTAGATATATAAAAAAAAAGTCGTACATTTGCACTCGCAAAATTGAAAATGGGTATCGTTATACGAGCATTACCCCATATTTGTTTCTTACGAAAGAATATTCAATTTCAGCAAATCAAGCCGATATGGCTCAGTTGGTAGAGCAACGCATTCGTAATGCGTGGGTCACGAGTTCGAGTCTCGTTATCGGCTCCTAAAAACAAAAAATGATAACTTTTCCAGTTATCATTTTTCTATATCTCAACGCGGTAATAGCTCAGTTGGTAGAGCAGCGGCTTCCCAAGCCGCAGGTCACGAGTTCGAGCCTCGCTTACCGCTCATTCTTCGCGGTAAGAATCTCTCACTCGCGCCCAAGGTCAGAGTTATTCGGAAAGCCTCATCAAGCTTCGCAAGTCGAGCCTCGCTTACCGCTCAAATTTTACTTTTCTCCAATAGTTCCTCACCCAGGATGCTCTAAAGCAAAGATAAGGAACCCAAAGGCATTCTGAAGGGTAACTCCAGAAAAGTTTCATTCCTCTTTTTATTGTTGCGAAATTTCCCTCTACTTTTGAGGCTAGTGTTTCTTTACCTTCATCATCCACTTTCAATTTAGCATGTTCATCTGAAGAATGTCCGAAATTACCACCCTTAAGAACCTCATTCAGTAATTCACGCCCATATTTCTCTGAAACGTCACAAAGAAGATACATATCCTTCATAGCAAAGATTTCTTTCATAATCCACATTACTGCAGAGGTAATCCTTCTCATTCCCAGATTATTAATTTCCTTCATTACTTCCTCTGAATTTGAAAGTTTCTTGTCAGATTTCATAGACGAATGGTCAGAGAAACTCCTCAACACAAAATAATAATCTATCAATTGTCTGAAACCTATTCCTTCCAATAAAACATGCCTAAAAATGTGTGACATCTGAAATATCAGATTAAAACCATCAGTCGGTATATAAAAACCGTCATTTGTCAGTAAAATACAATCACTATGCTTTGCCCAAAACCGATGCATCTTATAATCTGTAAATGGGTTTATCGCAAATGAAGGGACAAAATGTACCTCTACTGGGGTTTCAGGAAACATTTTACATTCTGCATGATGTATGGCAACTTCCATTTGCTTGCCAGAGATTCTCCACAATATGTTGACAAGCTTTTTCTTGTCATATAGGCTTAAACGCCCTTTCTCCCATACCCACAAATCAATATCTCCAGGAGTTCTTAGTCCTTTAAGTCTATCAGGATAAATGAATATATTACTTTGTCCTTTCAGGACACAACTCTCATAGTTTCCTTTGGCAAAGAATTCAGTTATGGCCTTACATTCTTGCGATACTTGTTTGTTCTTTTCTTCAAGACGCATCGCTTTTACAGCCCATTGCCTTCTCCTAAGCAAAGGAGGTTGTTGCTCTAAGGGTAATGATTTAAGCGCAAAGAAACAAACACCCACAAGTGCTTGTTTCTTTGCCATATCATAGAGTTTTTCCCATTCTTCGGCAGAAGGAGAAACAGAAAACCTATCCCTATTCCCTAATGCTATTTGCAACAATTCTATGAAAAGATTTTCTACTTTCATATAGCACTCTCTATCCAGACACTAAACTATAAACGCTAAACACTAATCTCTCAACTCTACTCTCTAATCAAATCCTGATAAATCCTATCCAATTTCTCAAAAACCTTAGTGCTTGTAAAACTATCAGAAATTACTTGAACACCATTCTCTGACAGACGATTATACAAATCCTTATCCTCAATAAGCCTTATCATCTGTTTTGCAAGATTGTCAGCATCTTCAAAATCAAAGAACATGATATTCTCATTATCTGTCAAGAACTCTGGAAGACATCCTACAGGTGTTGAGATAACTGGGACACCGATAGAAAGACACTCTAAAACCGCCATCGGAAGTCCTTCCTTTCTACTCGTCATACAATATGCGTATGCATTGTCAAAGTAATTATCACGATCCTTACCTTCAACCCATCCAGGAAGATCTACATTGTCCCCTACTCCATTTTCAGCAATAAATGCCTTAACCTCCTCAACATTTCCAACTCCACACATTACAAGTCGCCAGTCAGGATATTTCTTCACGACCTGTGCAAAAGCCTTCAACAGAATATCATATCCCTTGTTGATATTGAAGAAAGCAGCAAACAGGAAATACTTGGATGTTTCTGCATTCTCAAGTCTTGGAGCGTTGTTCTTAGGTACAGGATTATAAAGATATTCCACACTCGTTTTTACCTTCATTTCATCAATAAGGAATTGCTGCCAAGTTTTACCCAATACAATAACCTTATCAGAATGAGCCATGACCCAGTTGAACACCTTGCTATCCTTATAATCCCTCATTTGATTTCCCATGTGAAGGTGAAGAACCATCTTCTTCCGCCAGGACAAAGTATAAAGAATAATAGGCAAGACGACCTTCATTCCTGGGCCTGGGGTTGTATGGAAATGAACAATATCATAGAATGGTACACGGAAAAACGAGTTAATTAATCCCATAACGAGATACAGAACTTTCCACACCATTCCCTTGTTAATCTGACATTGTAGCCAATAACAATTATATTTCTTCCATATAGGATTAGCCTCCATGCTTTTAATTACAGTAGAGACTCCTCCCTTCATTTTTCGAGAATCACCAACAATAAGTACTTTCATATTCTTTATTTGTTTAGTGTTTAGAGATTAGTGTTTAGTGAGCGTTCTAGGTAAGAGCGTAACCCAGAGATCAGACAGGCACAATTGTTACTATGAAACTCAAATCTTCTAAAATCATCATCATCAATATAACCTAAATCCAAAGCAATATCCATTTGACTTAAAACCTCCATTAAATATCCATAGCTTATTTCAAGGAAATGCATTTGCTCTTTAATCGAAATCCTTCCTGTCCCCTCTGCTATATTTGATGTAACAGAAATAACTGCTCTTCTTATTTGTTCACAAAGAGCATATTTCTCTTCGCTTGGAAATTTCTTAAGCAACAGGTAAGTCATCTTTACTAACACCTTACCTTCCTTGTAAGCATTTAAATCACGAAATGAGTTTCTTTTTACCTCCATAATCCCTATACTCTAAACGCTAAACACTAAACTCTAAACAATTTCCTTTCGTGTTCAACTATCTGTTCTGGGGTAAATCGCATTTTCAACAGTTTCGCAGGAATACCACCTATAATAGAATATGGTTCACATGACTTGGTAACTACGGCTCCAGCCGCAACAATTGAACCACGACCAATAGTAACACCTTTCAATATCGTTACATTTGCACCTATCCAACAACCATCCTCAATAATTACAGGTTGATCATAAATATTTACTCCATTTTCAAATTTCTCCTCAACCGTAACATCAATAAGATGCTTTCCTATGACATCAATTCTGTGGTCACCAGTAATTATGGTCGGCTTAGGGCCAAATATCACCTTCTTTCCTATAGTACAAGGTGCATCAGTACAATATATCGTACTTCCCTTTGGAATAGACGTACCATCCCCTATCGAAAGATTCCACAATCCTTTAATATCCGATGACATAGGACGCAAATACACGCCCTTTCCACATTGCTTCATACACTTTTTATAAACAGGAGCCCAGATTGCATCCCATAGATATGAAGGCACAAGACTAAATTTCTGAAGTATTGAAAATATCATTTTTTCGCTAAACTCTAAACACTAATCTCTAAACACTAAACACTAAACTCTAATCTCTATTCCCTAAACTAACTTACGATAAAATGACATTAACCTTGTCATCTTATTATCCCAACTAAGTTCCAGACGTTTACTTTTGCAGTTAGCTGACATCTGAGGAAGTACTTCCCTATGATTATACAAGTAAGTAATAGCCTTAACAAAATCTCTTACGGCCTGCTTAGGACTCTTACATGGAACCTTCATTCCTATTGTTTCATCAACAATAGGACCAAAGCCACACCTATCAAAACACACTATCGGCAAACCATTTTGGATAGCTTCAAGAATAACTGTAGATGTTGCCTCAAAGATACTTGTAAAGAAGAAAATGTCACTTTCCTGCATCAACTTATGTACTTCGATGTTTGGAATCTGCCCATGCCAATGGCATATTTTATCAGCACCATATTCCACGGCCTTAGCCTTCATCGCCTGAGTTTCCGCTTCCGTGAATCCTTTTCCTACGATGTGAAATTCAATATTCCTTAGATCTGTCAACTCTCCCATCACCCGAAGAGCGATTTCTAGTTGCTTGGTGTACATAAATCTGCCAACCCAAAGCACTTTAAAACTATCCTTAGAAAAAGTCTTTACAATAGAGGTTTCATCATTTTTGATAAGACATCCAGTCTCATTGATATGCTCAATATCAGCTTTATAGAATGCATCCAGTCCATTTTTCATCTCAGGTGTTGCAGCAATCAACTTATCTGAGTATTTTACCATCTTCCTTACTCTCGGATGAAAAATCAACTGCAGAAGGTTCAGCGTATTCTTCAATGAATAGAAAGCAGTAAACTTCAATCCACCAGAAAGCATGAACGGGAAAGGAATACTTCCATAACCGGTCATTGGTCCCCAAACGAGTGGGATACGTTTCATACCTTGCTTCTTACGTTCATCATTGATTTTATAAAGCATACCAGGCTCTCTGAAACCAGCCATATTCAACTGATGCATAATGTCAATTTTTGAACCAGCCTTTTCCTGTTCATCAATGATATTTCTTGCAACAGCCAACGCCTTTTCCTGCCACTTTCCATATTTAAGATAAAATGACCACGTGCCTTGATTCCAGCACATACTTCTTATCTTAGCAGACTCTTCTTCCGTTTCACCAGCAGGTACGAAATAGAAATGCATTCTATCGCATTGTTCTTTAGTTATGCCATATTGCTCATAATTCTCTGCAAGCCTTGAGTTGACATCCTCATATTCGGATTCCGTCACCACAAAGACTTCACAAGTCTTTGCGATATTCGAAATCCAATTCCAGCCCATTCCCTGCTCACTTCCCATATTCGGACAGCAAGCGTATGCATTTATCAATATTCTTAACATAAAGACAACTCTTCAGTCCCAATCCTTATTTTGCTTAATTATAACCACTTAATAGGAAAAGATAAACCTTATCCATTCATCCAATTGCTTTAGCCGTGAATTTTCCAATCTTATTCAAAATAAATGCGCCAACAAATATTACAATTATAGCAAGAAAACTATTAATCAAGATATTTCCTGTCAATGTGCCAACATTCAACCAACTCAAATCTCCTAACACAAAGGGATGATGAACTAAATATAACTCAAAAGATATAGTAGATATGAATCCAAGTACTTTACCGCACTTTATATCCCTCAAAGCAGTCATAAACAAAAGCAACCAGCTACAAGCCGTAATCAGAACAATTATATCTCGGATCAATAATTTATCATTCAAATTCCAATACAAGAAAAGACCAAAACATGTTATATTACACAAAAGCGTAAATGTATATATATACACTGGTATATTCTTTAACTTGCTGAACCACGAACATATATCTTTTGCTCGTTTAAATACAATCAAATAGGATGTCACGACAATAGGAATCCTGCATGGTATGTGATTTCTTAGACATACAACACACACACATAAAGTTAGCACAGATAACACCAATAACCACCAGCCATGAAATAAGAAATCCGTTTTTTTTTGTAGAACAAGAAGGGATACATAGCATAACATCATCATGGATATATACCATAGATGTCCCAATGGTACACCCAATAAAGTATCCTGTAAAAAATAGTTGGTATATGTAAAATGAGTAAATACATTCTTCCATGTCACATTCCCTCCCAATAACAATATTGAACATATTACTATTATGAGGAATGGGTAATACACAACAGATAGTCTCTTCCATCGTTTCACAAGGAAAGAAATTCCTATTGATGTGTTGCCGTATTTTATTCCAAGCAAATAAGCAGACAGGAGGAAGAATATCTGAACAAATAGATATCCACAGAATCTTCCAACAGGTTCATAACCAATCTGCAAACATCCATGCCCAATGATAATCCCAACAATTGATACGGCACGTAATATATTAAGATTGTCACTTTTCATTCTAACAAGTGTTTCTTTTGAGCGTTAAATTACTGATGTGATGTAAGTTCGATGAATTTCCTCTTGCTGTCGCATAACATTAATTAGCCTTACGGCTTAGTTCCTCATAATTTTTTGTCCAAATTAATGTTTTAATTCATGTCCCAATCAATGTTGGCTTTCCCATCGGTCGCCGAGCTAAACCTTTCAAAGCACAGCGTTTATTTTTGTCAAACTGACGTTAATAAAAACGTTTCGGAAGTTTAGCCCTGAAATTATGTCCTAAATGTATCAAGCCCTTCTTCCTCTTTTTTATAGGGCTACCATCATCATCATTCTCTTCTTCATCATCGTCAATAATGTTTTGATTATAATTTACATTAAGACAAAGCCCAAGCAGCATCAAATATCCCATACCTTTTCCCGAGAAGAAAGACTGATCACCAAACCACTCGATAAACATACAGAAGAATGACATAATGGCAACTTTATAATATCTGTCATCAATAATCTTGTTGATTTCTTGAAGTCTTCTTTTCCAAAATGTTACGAAGAAAAATACCCCAAAGAAACCAATCTCAGCAAACCATCCGAAAAAAGAATCACAATGAAATCCTACGGATCCACCAAAATTCAATCCCCATAGACCACTTAAATGATATTTCGCCCATAGCGGAGAATAATAAACCGCTGCTGCTGCAGTAGCAAAAGAACCAAATCCTGCTCCAAAAGGAAAATAATCCCATAATATCTGCCAAGTCGCTTTATTAATCATTGGCCTTGCAAGGGCTTCATTATCCATTCCCTCTACATAATATGTATTAAAGCGTTCCCAGCCTAACAAAATAACGACAAATATAAGAATCGCAATTTGCCATACAATTTTCATTGATTTTAAATCAAATTTTTTCTTCAAATAGAAAAGCATGAACATCCAAGCACCAAATTGCCCATAGTATTTGAATTTCATTCCCATAAGTCCAACAACTGCAATAATAGCAGCAATAATCATATTTTTCTTGGATTTATCAGAAAATAAATACCAAGCCATTGATGTACAAATAGCCAACTGTCCAAATGGCGCACTACGATATTCGCCTCCTGTACCTAATTCCGGATGATAGAATATAAAAGATATAACAGTCAGAAGCATCGTTCCACGCATCCATTTCTTCTGCTTCTCTGTAAACTGTGGATTTAATATCCATGTACAATATATCACAGACCACGGTCTTACCTGCTGCATCAAATCATAAAATACTGATTCTGGAACATTCACTCCAAATAACAATGAATAAACAATATAAAACGTCAAAAGCCCCAAAAAGAAATTAAATTCTTTCCATGGCCTTTTATTCGTACTGTATACTTTCTTCATTGCAAAAGTATAAATCACCAAAATACCCGTCATCAGCTCATCCATTGAACTGAATTCATTATATGCAATACATGTTGGAAAATATATACACCAATATATCGTAAAGAACCGAGCAATGTTATTCATTCACTCTATATTTTCTTCGTTTAATTCTATTATTAACAATGAACATCCATTCAGGAAGGGTTTCTCTAACTATGTCTTTTAAAGACTTCTTCTTCCCCCCCCATGATCCCATGAACCTATGTATAGTATGCGTATTCGAAGTTATATGAAGTTTTCCAGATATCATATTTATCGGTGAAAAATAGTCATGAGGATAAACGTTTATACCATCAACAACCTGAACACCTTTTATATTCTTCAATCCATCCTCACAAAGCATCTCTGTAGTATAAGCAACGATAGTCTTATACCAAGCAATGTTTGCTGGTGGAAGTTCAAATTTCAATTCAGCATAAAGATCAAGCATTTTTTTCATAAAAGGATGCTCTTTCTCCATACCAAAACCTACACCAGGATTTACAGCAAAACAAAATCTCGGAGCATATTTCCCTGGGGTATTATCTCCATCAGGATCAACCTCAAATCCCATAAAATTACCTTTGGCTATTATATCATCAAGAGGTTTTATTACTTCTACGTCTGTATCAAAGTACAAACCGCCATAATGATATATAATCCAGAATCTTGCAAAATCACTTACAAAAGCATATTTCTTCTGCTTATATGCCTCTGCTGTATATGGAATCATATTAACATCAAAGTTACTCTCATCCCATTGCCTTATCTCATAGTCAGGAAGATATTTCTTCCAACTCGCAATACACTCCAATGCAAGCGGTGGCAAAGGATTTCCTCCAAACCAACAATAATGTATTATCTTTGGTATCATTATACTATTTACTTATGTTAAGATAACTAAAATTTTGCTATGAGTCTACGAAAGAATCGTGACCATAAACAGCCATTGTCATTTAACTTCAATTGTATTTTTTCCATCAGGAACAAGTAAATATCTTTTATGTAACTCAAATTTCGAAGAAAAAAGTGACCATTCCGGCTTAGAATACTTCTTCTCTATCGTAATATCTGCCATATCACATACAGTATAAAATATGTTGTCTGCATTTACTGGAAGATTTCTGTGAGAGATAAAAATATCTTTTTTTGCCATATGCTTTTCTTCCCATCCTTTACTATACCAAAAAATTAAAGGGACATGATATTCGGCCTTACGAGGATTACAATTTCCGCCATGATCACTGACTCCTGTGTCATAATCCGCCCCATGATCAGAAACCATCAAAAAAGTACTTAAAACATTTGGTTTATTAATAGTATTAATTATATTATAAATATTATAGTCTGTAAACAAAACTGTGTTATCATATGCATTTATCATTGCCTCATGATTATCCCATCCGACATTATCACTTACTGGATTAGGATGATATTTGTCATGTTCTTTTTTGAAATTTTTATAAGGACCATGATTGCCTGCAAACTGCACAATACAAAATAGTTTTTTGTTATTCAAAGCTAAAGAATCTATAACATATGCAATTTTATCATCGTCATTTGCAGACAAGCATATCAAGCTGTCACATCCTTCACTTAAATATTTTTCCTGATTCAATAAATTACCCGCACATATCACATATGTTTTGAAGCCACACTCTTGAAATGGTTTATATATACTTTTTTCTTTATAGTTCAATACAAAATCGTTTGGAGTTGCCCTAGTTAATATCTGTGGAACAGAATACATAGTTAGGTTAGCCGTTGAATAATAATTATCATAAAGTACCACATTCTCCATAGACTCAAGAAGTGGTGTGGTGCTTCGATTATATCCAATTATAGAAAGATTGTCGTATCTCAAAGATTCCCCAATGGCAAGTACATATATTTCTGATTCATCATAAACTGGACGAACAGCATTGAAAGTCATTTGAGCAGACTCCTTTATGTACTCTCTTTGCTTTATCAAAGAAATTGCATTATAAGTTTGAAATAAAAAATTGTAAGGAGGTCTTCCTAAGACATTCTGTTCAACATAAAATTTTGTTGTTATATTATTATTCCACTTATATTTAATTTGAAATATCAAAACGGCAAAGACAATAACACAAAATACAAGAAAAAACACGATCCTTGAACAAAAGTGAACAACCGAACCTCTTACCTTAATAGCAATAAACCATCCTATAAGCACTGGTAAAGCAAACGGGAGTTCGCTTATCGTACCTTTTACAAATCCCATTCCCTCATCTTGATTAGTACCTATTATAGCCAACAAATTTCCAGATGTCAAGTAATTCCCATATAATAAAACCATCATCGTTTCTATGAAAGACATTATCATAAAAACAAAAGTGACAGTATAAAATAAATATTTATTTTTTATACAGGTCAGAATACCCAACACTGGAAATGCATACAAAATTGAGACACAAAAATTTGCAAATAAACCATCCACACCAACATCCCTATATATAGCTGGTGTCAAACAAATTAACGAGAGACCAAATAATTCTAAAATAAACCGCCAGTTAAAATTTAAATTTATAATCTTTACCATATTATGAAAATCAGGATTCTTGCACAATCACTAACAAAAGCATATTTTTTCTGTTTGTATGCTTCCGCTGTATAAGGAATCATATTAACATCAAAGTTACTTTCATCCCATTGCTTTATCTCATAGCCAGGAAGATATTTCTTCCAACTTTCGATACATTCTAACGCAAGCGAAGGTAAAGGATTTCCTCCAAACCAACAATAATGTATTACCTTTGGTATCATTCCTATATCTTTAAGTCTAGTGCAAAAGTAAAATTAACGGACTTCCCAATTAGATGCATATGGATTACTAATCCCTGTTGGTAATTTTACAAATGAATCAAGTAACAAATGCCTCTCCCATCCTGGTGCATTGTACCAACGTTCTGGTGCCACAACGATTTTTCCAGAATAGTTTCCCTTATATTGAGCCCACCAATGCAATGTACTATTGCTTATTATAAAATGTTTACACGAATACATCAGTCTATATGTCTCCCAAACAGGATCATGACCAGACTCGTAATAAACATCACCATCTATCTCCATATTTTCTTTTACCCACCCTATATCATTTGAAAATACAATAAAAGTTGGATTTGTAACATGTTTTTTTATATAAGAAATCGCATTTTTGAAATACGTCAAATCACACACATAAAAAGTTTTCTTAAACTCTTCCTTCATAAAATCCCCACGCCTTACAGCAAGGCACACAGAATTAGATTGCTTAATAACATCATACAACTTGCTATTTTGAGGTAGGATATCATGTTTCGGAGTAAATTCAAGTTTTAGTTTCTCTGCAATTTCTGAAAAATAACTTTCATTTTCGAAACTACCTATAGTAAATATTTGATTTCTAGAATATGGTGGAGTAAATATAACCTCATTATCAGGATTTTCAGAGATCACGATTCCAACTCGGCTTAACGAACGAGATTTATTTCTGTAAATTCTGCTAAATATACCGAACCTCGTAAATATAGCATATACAATCTTTTGCAGCCAAGAACCTTTGATTAATAATAATCTCCTACAATTATAAGCTTCATGGGAAACTATATTAAAATCAGATAAATCACCAACAAAACCATGATCTTCGATCGCCCCATAATTGATAGCTAATTCATCATCAAGACCTTGTTTTTTACGTTTTTCTTGAAGGGCTCTTGCATAAGCATAACGAAAAAACTGATTACCTAACCCACCAGAAACTTCACATGATATCATAACTTAATATTCTTATTATAAAACGAAATATGAGTACGACATTTTTCATACATCATATTTACAATTATATAAAAAACTTGCAACACTATGCCACGAGGAAATCACATCCACATTAAACTCCATAAATTACCCCTCAATCAAGTAAATGAGTTCATTCGCTATGCCTCCGTTATGAGTCCGCTATGAGTCCGTTCCATAGAATAGGCGAAAAATGGGACTTACATGGGAGTTACATAGGACTTGCTTGGGACTTACACTAAAGTTGACAACAACGACTGCACAAGAAAAAAAACAGAAAAAGCATTTAACTCTACACTCTACACCAATCGAGTATTAACACTTTGACTTTGAAGAATATACAACGGTGTATAGTTTCAATCAACTCTACACCAACTCTACATCCTCTACATCATTCGAGAAGGAAATCGTCTTTTTCAGTCACGAAATCTGGGACAACTCTTGCATATTAGAAAATAAATTCATATCTTTGCAGACCGGTTTTCCTTACAAGGAGATCTGTACTACCAAAACCAAAATATTAACAATTAAATTTCAATTCCAATGGAGAACAAGAATCTTTTCTCTCAGGGCTTTATCGGCTCTGAACCAGTCAACGAGGCTCCAACACAAGCCTTCGAACAGCCTACGGCTAAACCTGAAACCCAGGAAGAAGAGGACATGAACCTACTTCCTGCCATCTGTTTTCTTGAGCAGAACTTTCAATTTCGCCACAATGTACTCAGTGGCATGGTTGAGTACAAGAAGAATGGAGCGAACGATATTCTGTTTCAGCCACTTACCAATGCAGCCCTCAACACCTTAATAATAAAAGCTAAGGTGGATATGCCAGAAGAGGCTAACCTGAAGTCAGATATCAAGACCTATCTTGAAAGTGACATGATTCCTCTTCACGATCCTGTGAAGGAGTATCTTGACAGCCTTCCTAAATGGGATGGCGTTGATCGCATTTCCAATTTCTGGAAGCGCATCCCAGGTCTTTCAGACGAGAAGGTTGAGTTCCTTCACATCTGGCATCTG
This sequence comes from uncultured Bacteroidales bacterium, assembly GCA_902798615.1. Classification (GTDB taxonomy): domain Bacteria; phylum Bacteroidota; class Bacteroidia; order Bacteroidales; family Bacteroidaceae; genus Prevotella. The sequence continues at coordinate 97,154 of CADBXL010000001.1, forward strand.
TCAACTGTAGTTCATTGGATGGGCAAGGACGAGGAACATGGTAATGAGACCGTACCTCTTTTCATTGGCAATCAAGGATGTGGTAAGAGCACTTTTTGTCTTCACATCCTTCCTCCACAGTTGCGCTGCTACTATCTCGACCACTTCAACCTTGGCAACAAGTTTGACAAGGAGATGGCACTTAGCAATTCTCTGCTCATCTGTCTTGATGAGATAGACCAATACAAGAAAGGGCAGATCGCCGAACTCAAGCAAGCGCTGTCAAAAGTGTCCGTGAACAGTCGCAAGATCTATGGTCGTACTATAGATTTACATCAACGCTATGCCTCTTTCATTGCCACGACCAACAACCGTCATCCCCTTATGGATAAGACAGGAAGTCGTCGCTATCTCACTATAGGCATTCCTGACGGAGAGTTTGTTGACTATAAGTCAGCAATAGAATATGATCAACTCTTTGCTCAACTCAAGTACGAGATTGATGTAGAGCAAAAGCGATATTGGTTTACCAATGATGAGATTGCTCGCATTCAAGAACTTAACACACCTTTCGAGGCTTCAATCGACCTCGAGCACATGATCAGCAGTTTCTTCCATAAGCCGGAAAACGGTGAGAAATGTGAAGGAGTCACCTCTATGGATATCCGTAAATCCCTAAGTTATGAATATCCTGAGGTACCAGCAAGTAATTTTTCTTCTATCAAGATAGGTCTTGCCCTGAAGGAACTGAAGGTTAAGAAAATGCGTTCCAAGCGTGGCATTACCTATTCTCTGATTAAGACTGCCGCCTAAATGGTGTAGAGATGTAGAGTTGGTGTAGAGTTCCTCGCAACTCTACACCATTCTATTCTTCTTATAAACAGCTTATTATCTCTTGTCTGGTGTAGAGTGTAGAGTTGATTACATTTTTCTCGTGAAAAAGATTCAATCTGTACGCATAAAGTTTATTCCCAAAGGTTTTAGGAACGTCAATCACAAGCATAAGCGAGAAAATCCCTTGGATCTGTGCAATCTGTGATTCCCCAAATAAAGTCAGGGTAAAAAACTCTCTTCTATAGAGAATATCCGATTTCCCAAAGCCATTTTTCAACTCCCTTCATTCTAATAGACCACAAGCCTTTTTCGAGAGCAGTCTGACTATTCAAATCAACTAAATTCTGATAATCCTCAATGTGATTTAATATATCAAGAATAAAAGTGTTTATTTCTTCCTTTTTATCAGGTAATTCTAATACAGGATTATAACCACAAATATCTATCAATTCCTTTGGAGCATGACCAACAATCACCATTCGTGAAAGCATAGCTTCCCAATATCTCTGTGTCAAAGTTTCAACACCTTGGGCTATATCAGGATGAGTCATACTCTTAGGCAGACAGACTGTAATCCTTGTATCTCCCATAGCATCATATAGTTCTTCATTTGAGAAAATGAATTTACCATCCACATATGTGCAAACATGATTTTCTATCGTCAGTTTGCCCAATACACGCTCATTTGAACGCCCAAATTCCAGCATATTGATACTTCTTTCTGAAAGAAGCTTTCCCTTTTTATATTTAGAAGCATCAACAGCTTCGGGACACCAAAGCATTTTTACTTGAGGACATCGTTTTTGCATCTCTTCCATCTCCATACGGGAAGTAAATATTGCTGTACGTGTCTCATGTCTTTTGAACCACGCCTCCATTTTGTCATAATAGCATGGCCAACAATCCCAAATAAATGGTATCACCTCATGAGTTGCATAATAAGGAAATGTGTCAAATGTAATAGAGACTGGTTCTACAAACATTAGCACCGCAGTCTTTTTGTCTCTGTATATTCGTGGTATTTCATACAGAAAAAACCAATGATGCAGGATTTTCCATGGAAAATGGCTCTTCCCTGCCTGTAAGCCACAATTAAGCAATCCCTCGAATGCAGGATATTTAAAGTTTAGATGCCCATGGTGAATATATGGCGGTACTATTTTTAGCAACTTTCCCATATTCACAAATTCAAAAAGCACTCAACTTTACCCCAAATTTCTCAGCCAAATGAATCAATATCACAAGTAAAGATGCCATGCGATACTTGACCATTAATGAAGGAACTCTGAATTTAAGAGGTAAACCACCAAGCGATATAGAACGACATGCCTCTTTTACATCATCAAGTGCCATATAAGTTTTTACATCCTTAATACACGCACTTATTGGCAACTTCGCACCACGAACTGCAATTTCTACAGCCCCTAGAACTATAGTACCACTATACATAGAGAAGATATCCTCACCATATAAAGCTTTGGCGATAGTACGTAACTTAGCTCTCTCTACCACTCCATCAATCTTTGCCTTAAGTAGATTCATACTGTTTGAAAGCGAATTTTGTAATCCTCCATTTGCCCTCATTATATAGTTGTAAAAGACATTTTCCACAGCACAAACCTTATTTGAATGAAGCAGTACATTCAACACAAAATACTTGTCCTCACTGAGTTTTACCCCCTTAGAAAAACGAATATTATTCTCCTCAAGCAATGAGCGTCTGAACATAAATCGCCATACAGAGGCAAATTCCTTGTTCTTCCATGGATTATCATTTGTCCAGTTATCAAAATCATCCTGTCCAAAACCAATAAACTTAGGGAGACATTCTTTCATTATCGCCATATGTGTGCCATAGGAACATTCTTTTGTCGTGGTATCATACGACCAATTCCCACGGTATTCCTCTATAGTTCTATGTCCGAAATATATAGCATCACAATCTTCTGTCTTTGCCTTTTTATATATCGTAGAAAATAAACCTGGATTCAAGTAATCATCAGGATCCATAAAATAGATATACTCCCCTTTTGCAATGTTCAATCCCTCGTTACGAGCCTGTGCAACCCCTTGATTTGGAGTTGTTAGAATCGTAACATTTGGCATATTCTCCCATTTTTCACAAACTTCAAGAAGATTATCAGGAGAACCATCATTCACAATGATTATTTCATAATCATCAAAATCTTGCATCAAGATGCTATCCATCGCACGTTCAATAAATGAAACGACATTATAACATGGAAGAATAACAGAAATCTTATAAACACCCATTATATTCAATAATAAATATATCTACAATTAATAAAATTTATTTTTTTACAATAAAATTCATCTTCTCTAAAACCGTATATTTTATAGATCTCATAAAATTAATTATTTTGTTTTTTTTCTGAATCCGTCTAAAATATGTCCGGAAATATTTGAATTTTTCAGAATTTGTTCTTTCCGAAAGAATAGTCAACAAATATCTTTTCTCTTTAGATGTTGCATAAGTTATACATTGTGACAAATTACTATAATTAGAAAAATTTGATATTTCCTTTATGACACTTTCTTTTTCTATTCTTACACAATTAAAAAGATCACCAATAGCTCCAATAATATTGTCACCAAAAACGCCATACATTTCTTTATATGGAATTTCGTTTCCATAAACAGCCTGAAACATTTTCGTTTCAAGTTCTCTCAAATAGTCTAAACTATTCGAGATATGTAATCGTGGTTTCATGATTAAAGAATTAGAGTTTACAACCTGATAATGGTATAATGGTTCGTTAATATAGTATAAAGTCTTCACATTGGAAAGATACTGAACACAAAAACAAACATCCTCAAGATATGAAATAGACTGATTAAAACGAATCTTTCCCTGTTCTATTATCTGCTTACTATATATTGTAGTTCCAATACAATGAATAATATGTGTAGATTCCAACTTAATAAAATCTGCTAACCAATCTCGAGCAGTATAACGACCTGTAGGCTTATAACTATATGCAAACTCCCGTTTGTTACTATTGGAGAATATGTATTTATACGAGAAGAAAATGGCATCATATGAGGTGTTAGACAAGTGTTCTTTACATTTACTCAAAGTCCCTGGCTCAAGAGCATCATCACTATCAACAAAACAAATATAGTCTCCTGACGCAACATCCAATCCGACATTACGGGCAGAAGATACTCCCCCATTAATTTTATCTATAACTTTTATACACTCATTTTCTTTCTCAAATTTCTTAATTATAGAAAGTGAATTATCTGTAGAACCATCATTAACGAGAATAATCTCTTTTTCAACATCTTGTTCTAAGAGATTAATAATTGTATTAGACACAAAAGCTCCTGCATTATAAACAGGTACTATAATAGAAAATTTCATATTACCTAAATAGTTTTTCTATTTTTAGAAGAATCTTATGCAAAAGTAACAGGTCATATCTATAGAATAATGCTGGATACATATCCCTACAAGCCATAGGATAATTAGGACGTTCTTCTACAAAGAAACGATATAAACACATTTTATACCAAAAATCTCCTTTTGAAAAACAAAGGTGTCCAAGAAAATCCTCACATATATTCTTTCGAGCAGAACTTGCTTCTGCAAAATCCACATTATGAATCTCAGTTACATACTGAGAAGAATATATTTTTGCATTTCTGATTAGTCTCAACTCAAGTTCATAATCCTCAAATCTTCTAATTTTTTCGTCATATAGATTACTTTTACTTATATTAGATCGAATAATGGCATGTCCACATGAAGGACTTATCTGACGAAAATACAAAGCACGATAAGGATTCTTAACCCAGCCCCTAATTGGATGAAATCTTCTATGCAATTGATCTTTACATCTAACATAACCACAGAAATCAATTATGTCAGCCTCAGGATGGGACTCAACTTCTTGCATCATAATTAGAAGCGCATTTTCAGCAAGTTCATCATCAGCATCAAGCGTAACAATCCATTCTCCTCTTGCAGCCTTTATACCAGTATTTCGAGCCTTAGACGGTCCGCCATTTTCTTGTGTAATAATTGTATATCTACACAGAGATTCGTAATTATGCATGAATTGTTCAACAATTCGAACACTTTCATCTGTTGAGCCATCATCCACAACTATAATCTCGAAATCCTTATAGCTCTGCGAAACAACAGAACGCAATGAGGATTCAATCGCCTTTTCTTTATTATACAGAGGTATTATTATAGAAATCATCTTTTCTTAGTATATCTATGTAATTTCTCAAGCCAAACAGCCATTTTTAGCATAATTGCGCTTGCAGCTCCACCATCCTTATAAATTTTCACAAAGTTCTTTCCTGCCTCAGTAAAGAGGAAAGACATCTCATCTCTCCCCACAGGTATAGTCATACTAGCCCATTGAGATTTACAAGTCTTTATTTGCTCTGCACATTCAGGGGATATTGTTCCTGCAATCTTTATATCTTTGTATATTTGTAGTCCCAAGAATGGAGAATAACTCTGGTCGGAAATAAAATCCATATGCAAAAAATGAACGATTGCAGCCTCAGAGAAATATTGCAGTCCCATGGCCACCTGAGCATTATAGATATCAGGAATAAGTTTTATAATGTTCCCCATCTCATAATCACTCTGCCATAATGCAGGCTGATCCTGACTCTTGCCTTTTTCAAAAGACGAATACGTCCAATTCTGATTCCAGCGTCGAAACAATTCATGAGCAACACTTGTGTCTTTTACAAGCAACACACCACCATTAACCAAATATCCATTATGTGTAATGTCATTTCCGAAGATTGACTTAACTATGCCTGTCATTCCATCGGCAAAGATATTGTCTTTTAACAAAAGATTACTATCTGGAACTCCTGCGACATCCCATCCAACCTTATTTGCTAATTCATCAATCCCTGCCAAAGGCTTACAAACAATCGTATCTGTATCTATATAGAAAAAATCACCTTTAATAAATTCACGTATTCTTGTTTTTATTTCACGAGAACGTTCCTTTGGAGTATATGTCTCAGGAACATCAGCCACGACGACATTTGTAATCAATGCCATAAGTTCTGCATTGGCTTTAACACGTTGTGCAGTTGGCTTATCGACAACAACATCTACAATCACATCAGGCTCATATTGTCTTAAAGACCATACAGAAGCCCACAATTCTTCCAAGAACAAATCTTTTTCTGAACTAACCAATACATATACTATCTGCGTCTTCATAACATATTTAGTTTATGGAGAATTCTAACAACATAAAAGTTAAAAAACTTTTTTTCTTTGTAATACGAGTTTATCAAGTCCGTATATATTGCCTCTAAATAAGAATCCAGCAATGATGTATTTTTTCTACCAATCTCCAGATGGTTGTTTAAGTCAGAAATAGCATCCTTAAACACAGATAACCTATGTTTGTTCATACTTGACGGATATGTACGATAACTCAGCGTTGTCTCATCTGTTCCATCGTGAATATATGTTATCTTACCAATCGTTGCTATACCTTTACAATTTAAAAGATACTGATAGCAGAATAATCGATCTTCACCCAAAGACAACTTTTCATCAAAAAACAAGTTTTCCTTATTTCTGTAAGTTCTATCCCATGGTACTTGAAATCTCAGGAACTCAGTTTCTGAAATGAATTTCCTAATGCTCTCTATTCCTATATATTTTCCTATATTATATCCATGTTCGGTAGTCTTATCTGGATGCATAAATCGGAAACCTGTCATAACAAGATCCACATCATCTGTAGCTGCATCCATCAATGAAGCAATATGGTCAGGCATAAGGGAATCATCACTATCAATAAAGACCAACCACTCACCACTTGCAATATTTAGCCCGTAATTCCTTGCAGAACTTACTCCACCATTTTCTTTATGGACGACCTTGAATCTTGTATCACGAATAGCATATTCATCAATAATCGTAGAAGAATCATCAGTGCAACCATCGTCAACAACAATACACTCATAATCCTGATAAGATTGGGCAAGGATGCTATCCAGACATCGACACAATTTGTTCCCTGTATTATAGACAGGAATAATGATTGATACCTTTTTTACTTCTCCCATTCAATATCTTTTCTTATTACCCTAGCAGGAACACCACCAACAAGTGACTTCGATTCCGTAATAGATTTTGACACAACCGCTCCCTGAGCGACTATGCATCCTTCTGCGATCTTTACATTCTTTGTGACAATAGTGTTTGAAGTCAGCCAAACATGATTACCAATATCAATGGAACCTACACGCTTTACAGCCTTACCATCATGCAAAATAGAATGCCCATCGTCTGTATTTATCTGAACATTCCACCCCAATGAACACTCATCACCTATCTTAATTCGTTCTGCAGAACGAATATGACAGTTCTTATTACAATAGAAATTCCTACCAAATTCAATAAAGGCATTTTTGTCACAGCGTATCGTAGTCCCCTGCCCTATCACACACATCGCGTTCATGATAAGCTTTGCACCATCCTCCAAATATATTCCACCTTTCATTTCCTGCAGTCCCACACTACCGCAATCACCCAAGAAGAAATTCTTGCGATAAGGGAAATCAAGAATTATCTGTCCACGCTTCAACTTCATCACCTTGAAGTTTGTCGTAATCCAAATAGGAAGATATATTGCCTGCTTGAAAGGAAGATATCTGAAATTGAAATATATGGATTTAAAGCGATTTAGGATATTCATTATATATTTTTCTGACGAACATAAACACGTAACCAAGAATAAAACAGAACTGGCATTGATAGGTTTAATTCGCTCTTTAATCTTGAATAAAATCTTAAAAAAGCTCTGAACCCACACATCTGTATATTATTTTCAACATTCCGAACAATTTTTCTTCTACAGTTTTCTAAAGCAAAACTCACTAACATTTTTTCAGAATCCTCAACAATTTTCGTCCTATACTCTTTTATCCATTTCCAAAAATCTAAAGACGCCATTACCTTTTTTTCCGCTTCATTAGAATTATACCATGAATTTGAAATACTTATAGATGAATTTCTGAAACCAAAAACTACACTTCTAGTATTTGCACATCCATCACTCGACATCAGAATATGGGTAGCATCATCAGAAAACCATGCAGCAGGAAAATCTACATATTTAGCTTTTTCTTTAAAAGGTTGAGTTCTATAACAAAAGTTTGCTTCGCATGATATATAATTCCCAGAAAATATTTGTGAGAAAAAATGAGCCTGATCCAACAAATCTGGATACATTATATCATTAAGAAGCAATGCACCATACTCATCAATGTATTTTACCCTGCCACGAAATACGTCTACGCTTGGATACTTATTAGTTAATCTTTCTATTTCTTCAAGATAATGAGCCTCATAAACATCATCGTCACTCGCCATAATGAAGAATTCCGTGTCACATAAATCTACTAACAGATTCCAATGAGCGACAAGACTAATACTTCCAATATTCTTTTCGTTGCGTCTATATCCAAATCTAGAATCATTCCCAACAATTCTATCATAGATACTTTTTAAGTCTTCTGGCGAACAATCATCGGACACTAAAACTTTAAATTCCTTGAATGTCTGTTTTTTTATACTTAATAGAGCTTCCTCAAAATATTTCGCCTTATAGGCTGGAAGGAGAAAAGTATATTTTGATTCCATCTTTAATTATTTTCAATATACACTTACATTAATGACAAATCAATACAAACATTTTAGCATTGTCATAATACTTAATAATATAAACTAAATTATTATGATTTCAAATAGCTCTCAGATATTGAAAATGAAGTTGTGAAACATACGAAACCTCAATGTAGATTTCATTGATCTATTTTTTTATGAACCATCCTGGCTTATATATCTTATGTTTGCCTAATCTCCCCAAAAATGCAGACCAAGTTGCACTACGTATCATCTTTGCATGTTCAGATAGATTTGTCCTCGTTCTGAAGACATGAAAATCAGATCTAAATTGTTCATAAATTTTATATATTGCAACAGATGGATAATGTTTTAAAAGCATATGAGTCGTATTTCGAATCATATAAAAATCTCTCCATGATACAAGAATATCATCACTGGTAGATTCTGCACCACCTTCATGAACGATTTTTATTGATGGGACAACTAATATGTTACCATATTTCTTTAAACGAATACTATGTTCTGAATCATCAAAGTATATAAAATAATCGGGATTTACAAGCCCAACCTTTCTCAAAGCCTTTGCATTCATAAAAGAACCGACATACGACAAGTCATCAATAGAAAAAAAATCTTTAGAATAATCCTCTTCACGAGAATGAAATCTCATATATTCTTTATCTATAATTTTATGTGTATCTCTATGATACAAACAAATATTTCCATCGGTATTTAAAACCTTGGCACAAACTGCAGCAATTCTATTTGTATCATGTGATTCTATGAACTTATAAAATTCTTCTACCATAGATGAATCTGCATAAGCATCGTCATCAGCAACAAACACCCAATCAGCTTTCAAATCCATGGCTTTCTTTTCACCGATATAAAAACCGCCAGAACCTCCAATATTCTCTTTTGTATTAATAATTATAATATTACATTTTTTTTCCCCATTTTTATAAAGGGCAACAGGAAGCTGTTTCAAATAATCATTTGTTCCGTCTGTACTACAATTGTTCACAACAATTAGATTGCGAAAGCCTACTGTCTGACTTTCATAATGCTGGATTGTTTTCTTTAGTTTTTCCAGTCTATTATAAGTAACTATAACTAAATCTAATGCTATCATTTTAAAATATTTTCATTTTCAAAACATATTCTATAACAGGCGCCATATCATAATACTTGTATTGTCCAAGACGACCACCAAAGATTACATTTTCTTCTTTTTCTGCCAACTTGCGATATTCTTCAGCAAGAACATTATTCCTATCATCATTTACTGGATAATAAGGCTCCATTCCACTTTTATACTCCATTGAATATTCCTCTGACACTACAGTCCTAGGACATTCATATACTTCTTGCCCAAACATCTCAAAATGCTTATGTTCAATGACACGTGTATAAGGTTCATCATGACTTGTATAATTAACAACGGCATTACCCTGATAATTGGGGGTATTCTCAACTCGTGTATTGAAAGAAACTGTACGCCAATCAAGTTTTCCTAACTTATAGTCAAAATACTCATCAATGGCACCTGTATAGACCAATTTATCTGCGTATTTCTTCCAATCCTTATATTCTGAATTGAAGAAATCTACATTTGTCTTACATTCAACGCCATCAAGCAGACCATCAATCAGTTTATTGTACCCACCAATAGGGATTCCTTGATATTTGTCATTGAAATAGTTATTGTCAAATATCATACGAACAGGAAGACGTTTGATGATAAATGCAGGAAGTTCCTTACAATCACGTCCCCACTGTTTCTCTGTATATTCCTTAATCAACTTGTAGAAAATATCCTTACCGACAAGACACAATGCCTGTTCTTCTAGGTTCTGTGGCTCACGACCATCAAGAGCAGCAACAGCCTCAGCCTTCTGCTCATCAATTCGTGCCTGTGCCTCAACAGGAGTATGAACATCAGGCCAAATCCTACAGAATGTGTTCATATTGAAAGGCAAATTATATAATTCTCCCTTATAATTTGCAACTGGACAATTTGTATAGCGATTAAACTCCACTATAGAATTCACTAAATCCCACACCTCCTTATTTGATGTATGGAAGATATGTGCTCCATACTTGTGGACATTAATCCCTTCAATATTTTCACAATAAACATTACCTCCGAGATGTGAACGCTTATCTATTACAAGACAATTTCGTCCTACCTGCTTTGCTCTATATGCGAACGTAGCTCCAAAAAGACCAGAACCAACAATTATATAGTCATATTTCATCTCAACACAAAATATACAAAAAAATATTTAAGTTTCGCAAGTCGAAATTATTATTTAATATGAGTTTTAATAAAGTTATAAAATCTGTATCTATTATATGTTCGCCTAATGCACCTCTGCCAAATTCCCGTTAATCCGACTAAAGTGAGACAATCATCCCCCATACGATACAACATTTTCATTGCATCATTGTAATTACGTTCTTCTTTTTTGAAATAACAATCCGTTACAAATCGATATAAAAAAAAAGATTTTATTTCTTTTAACCGTTTGACACTTTTTTCATCTTTATCATGAAAAAAAGCTAACAATATATTTATAGAAGCCAAATCTGAATGAAAACGTTTTATCTGAGCCTCCCTTGATATAGAGTGCATATAAGAATTTTCATTTATACAATTATAATGGTACACAACTTTATCTAATCGAACACATTTTTTTGCATAAAAAGCAAGCTTAGGAAGAGTATGATGATCCTCACCGATATTAATTCCTTCTACAGCATTAATGCTATTATCAGTATATAATGATCGACGTATGAGTCTTCTCCATATTACATGATCTATATTTAACTCTATCATCTTCCATACCATTTCCATTTTCGTAGCGTATTCTGGTTCTACTAAAATCGAATTATTCGAAACATCATGACGAACCGCATTACCAGAGACAATATCAGCATTTGTTTCCTGTTGCTTTTTTATTAACTGTTCTATAGCATCAAACTCAAGCCAGTCATCAGAATCTAAATGCATTACAAAATCACCACTTGCTGCCTCAACGGCTGTATTACGTGCAGCCGCTAACCCTCTATTTGTTTTATGATGAAGTATTCTGAATCTCCTATCACCTTTCTCTGCTATCCACTCTTCTGCAAGTACCATACTATCATCCGTTCCGCAATCATCTACTAGAATGCACTCCATTTTTCCTTTATATGTCTGCTGTACTACAGAATCGAGACATCTAATAATGAAATCTTGAACATTATAAACCGGAATAAGGACGGAAACGAGACAATCATCAGTCATTATATTAAGTATATAAATGTATTAATACAAAACTACAACAAACTCATCTAATAATACTACCTAAATAAAGAAATAAACCGCCAAATTAAATATTTAACGTGTGCCTTTTTACCTCCATATAAAATTATTCTCTTATTTAGTTTTAAGTACTCAGGAATTGTATTAATATATAATCGCGAAAACGCAGAATTTTTATCGACCAACATATATCTATAAAAATTATAAATGAAATATATTAGTTGGTCACTTTTTATCCCGAGACGACTATATAGGACATAGAATTTTTTATAGAAATAATAAAACTGCTCCTTTGACAAACGATATTTTGTTACTCCCCAATCATCAGGTCGATAATATAAATAATAAGACGTGTTATTTACAGATACAGAATTTATATATCGATAGTATTCTAACATAAAAAGCAAATCTTCTCCCAAATGAATGTTTAAATCAAATCGAATATGATATTTTTCAATTATTTCTCTTCGCAAAAATTTTGCTGCAACCATACGAAGAATATCTTTATGCAACGTATCAGACATGAAAATCACGAAATTCTCTCCCTTATATATACCATCTACAAGTTTCTCTCTTGTATTATTTTCTGATGTAAATCTCCATCGTTGAATTGCGAAATCGACTTCATCCAAGCCTTTAATGTTGAAGTAATCTAAATCTACTGTATCATCACTATCGATAAAAGTGATCCATTCACCAGAAGCATTATCAAGTCCCATATTTCTTGCAGAACTTACTCCACCATTGTCCTTATATATATATTTATATCGAGAATCCTTTGTTACAAATTCTTTAATTATTTCCGCAGAACTATCTGTAGAACCATCATCAACAATAATGCATTCCCAATCCTCCACAGTTTGCTTTTGCAAACAATCAAGAGTTTGACGAATGTATTTGGCTCCATTGTAACAAGGAACAATTATTGATATCTTCGGTTGCATAAACAAATCTCTATTAGGTTATGATGTAAAAAATAATAATTAATCAATAACTTACATCAGTTTTGTATATCATCACGATGCAATTCTTCAAGTTCAATCTTTATCTCTATACACTTAAGGAATCCCCTTCTTTTGACACTATCAAGCAAATAAAGTCATACTCCCTTATCCTAAAGGAACTATCCCAAAGTGTACCTTATCTTTTTTTTGATTTCATTCTTTATATTATGCCTTTCGAAATCATGAACAAAAGAAAAATGTTTTATTTTATTTTCAGAAATCAACGCCTCATCAATCTCTGCAAGCAATTTATTATATTCCCACGAAAAGAACTCATCAACATTTACGATTTTATCATTTCCCTCCTTTAGAGATCGAATTCTCTTTACATACATAGCTGGACGCATATAGTTTAAATGTATCCATGCCAATCCAGCCAAACAAATATTTCGATCAGGAAAGAAACGCTCAATCAAATTAAATTTTGTATTATTATCATAACTTATAACCCAATCATACCAAGGTAAATAATAAGTATCCTCTGTAGCCTCAAATATGAGATGATCACCTTCTCCGTTATATGGCACTATATTGTTTGCATTTTTGCAACAAAGAGTAATATACCAAACATCATCATTTTTAATCATATTGACACCCGACAAAGATATAAACGTTTGATTACTTTTTAGCAAAGAAAAAATATATTGGTAATACGACTTTTTAAAGAATCTATAAAGAAACATTTTTACCCAATATCTGATTGTGTTTGTTTTATAATTTGCAGGCTGATCCCTGTTCACCCAAAACTTAGACCAAATAAAACGACCAATACGCATAGAAACATCACTAAACTCACCTTCATGTTTAATAAGTTTTCTAAAGTATCTCAATCTCTCTGTGAAATAGATTTGATCAGCATCGATTTTAACGACATATTTATAATTAACCTTAGATAAAGCATTATTATAATAACTGCTTAAAAGATGAGGAGAATCTTCTGGAAGAGACAACGCATAATTATATTCTTCTCTCGACATTCTTATAGCATATATATGATATGGATAAGGATAAACCTTTATTTTATCAGGATATTCCAGCCTTTTCTTTTCTATTATATCAGCACAATTATCCGTACAATCATTATAAGTAATGATTAACTCATCTAAACCATCTATACACGAATCGATAGAAGCTTCTAATGTAAGAGCATCATCCTTTACACGCATAAGTCCAGACAAACCTATTTTTCTATTTGGGTTTTCATACTTTATTTTGTAACTCATTTTGATATAGAAAAAATTGACCCAATAGCAACATATGACTGTTTTTTTTCGTTTTTTAACTCTTCATGCACAAAATGACTACTCAAAACATACTAATTATCAGTCAAATGTATTATAAAAAGTTACCTATTGCAACATAACAAAAAACAGGAAGAATAATACCATATTAAATACATTTCATATAATACCACACGATATAATAAAGACAAAAAATTGGGACGATTTATGAAGTGATTTTTTATAACTCATCCTCTTTGGGGCTGTTTTGAATCCAAGACATTAGTCATGACGCTCGTATAACTCCTTCCTCATGAATTCTAAACATCCCCAAAAACAGAGTTGATTCGTCCTAATTTATTTTTATCATCACTTCTCAATATATTTTGTAAGAAAAACATTAGCCTTATTCGAAATCCTAACAGGCATAAAAAATAAAGCAAAAAGAATAAAAGAAAAAAATTTATCAGCCTTTTTTATTAGCCGAATTTTAATTTTTCTAAATCTATTTCTTTGTTCATTTGTAGTATTATATTGTTGAAATAAAAGAATCATCTGAGAAATCCTAACAATTTCACGACGTCTATATTCACCACCAACATAACTAATAAGATATTCAAGAATTACAGGATAGTTAGCTCTCACCTTATCTTGATTCTTTATAATACTACCTTCCCTTATATTATAATAATATGTATTTTTTTTACATATTGCAACAACCTTTATAAATTTTGATAATAGGAATGACCACATCTCATCCTCATTAAATGCACCTTCCTCGAAGAACAAATCATTATCCAAAATTATATCTCGTCGTATCAATTTGTTCCATGCCGTTACAACCAATATTTCTTGTCTTAATAACATTAAATTAATCCAATCGCGATTATTGCTATAGTCTGGAACACTTTGTTTGTTCTCTATACTTAACCAATTTGCATAACCATCATCATTTGATAGTACACCACCTTGAACTAACTCAACGTCTGGATGATTATTCACACATTCCATCATGAGTTCTATACATTCAGGAACAATCCAATCATCACTATCAAGAAAATATAACCATTCACCTTGTGCTTCTCTAATCCCCGTATTTCTCGCACCTGATAGCCCGCGATTTTCTTGATGAACCACTCTTATTCGAGAATCTTTTTTTGCCCATTCATCACACATACGAGGGCATCCATCAGGAGAACCATCATCAACAAGGATTATATCTAAATCCCTATATGTCTGGTCTATCACAGATTGAACACATTTGTCAAGATATTTCTCAACCTTAAATACAGGAATAATGATTGATATCATACAAAAGTTTTTTAGCCTCTAAATATTCGATCTTTAATACTCAACAAGCAATATGCAGAAAATTTAATTATCCTATAAATATTCTTTGATTTTGATGATGAAAGAAGAGTTACATTATTCACTCCTTTAAGCCATGTATTATAGTATTGACTATTTTTTCCATATGAATTATCAAGAACGAACACTTCTTTCCCTAACAATATTGACAAAATGGAAGCATGTAATCTATCCGAAATAACCCTATTATATTGCGAAATCAATTCAACACCAACTCTTACGCGATTAGGCAAATAAGTATATACTGCATAGTCATCAGCCTCTTTCCATTTTTTTTTCTTAATTAAATCAAATAAGCAAGAAAGTGCAGGATCATCCTCCCCATAAAGAGGCCAATCACTTATATCATAATCCTTAGATATATACTCAATGATATGTGTGTCCGTTTTTTCCTTATCTATTCGTTTAAATAGTAAATCTTTGTTTAAAGTAGGCTTAGCATATTGTTTCAATTCTTTCACATTTATACAAAATGCCATATCAGGTACAAGCCTAATATCACTACCAAATCCAAAAGCCTTTAAAAAACGATAACTATATTTGTCTCTTGCGCATATAGTGAGTTTCTTATGATTTCTAAATATCTTTGCATCATTTCTCGCATTCCCTGCTCCATCGTAATATATTGTCTGAGGGAGTATTATAATTCTGTTATTAGGATAATGTTGAACTACTTTTCTCCTCAAAATATTATGTGGCTCATAGAGATCTCCCCAATTCCCTCCCCCCATCATTAAGATTACTGTATCTTCTGCCAAATCTGGGTATTGAAATGTTTGATATGAAGCTCTCAACAAACAATTATATGGAATTTTCTTCAATAGATCTTCTGTACCTTTCCATATTAAAGTATCACCTATATTTGCATAATATGGAAGATCTATAAATATATAATTATTAGATATTAAACTAACAATTGAAGAGTAAGCCATATCTCTATTCATTATTTCTCCAAAATAAGAATATTTTTTCAAATACAGATACACGTCTAGGATGTCTTACTGTTTGATTTACATACCATTTTTTTAAAGAACTATATTCCTTGTTAGATTCAAATAATTTTGTTGACATGAAATCCTTCATTTCTGGTTTTAACCATTCTGTTCCATCTTGGCATTTTCTATTACGTATTTCTCCATATGTTGGAGATTTTAATTCAGGAATAAGTCCAAGAGTCAAAAAAGCATGACCATTATAACAATGTAATTCTCTACAATTGTTTCCTATCGGTTTCCAAATAATTTTTTTTGTTATATCTTCAAATATATTCTGACAGAAATAACTACAATAACATTGTCTCGCATTTCCAGAAGCCAAATCTACATACAAAGACCAAGCACCTGCATAACAAAATTCTTTCCTCGCTTTTCCAAATATAGACATTTTATACTCAAAAAAATTTGACTTAAAAACAGACCATATCTTAGAATATTCATTCGTGGACATTGATGTCAAAATAGGTAATGCCCCTTTTTTCCTTTGATCTCTTCCAACTGTAACATGATTAACCGCCCCTACATGTTTAATCGCTTCTTCTTGCATTTCTTCAATATATGGTATTAACTCATCAGATGGAGTTGCTTCTAATGTAAAAGAGGCACCTGCATTCCGCATTAAACAAACATTAGAAAAGAATCTTTCCAACAATCCTCTCTCTTTTAGTTCCATATAATGATATGAAAACTTAAAAAATAATCTTCTTAATAATTCCTTCGGAAATAAACAAATCTCTTCAAAACGTTTAGTAATAGTAGCATTTGTAACAACCATTACATAATGACCTTCTTCTAATAATTCTTTAACATATTCAACAACCTGAGGTGAAAGAAGAGTTTCACCACCACCGCATAAATTAATGAGACACGTACCACCAAGCCTTTCCTTTGACAAAGCTTTACGAACATGCTTTGGACTATATTTATAAACAGGTAAAGGACCATCAAACAATCGATTTTGAGTAATATAACAATAATGACAACGTAATGTACAAGTCGTTACAGGAACATAAATATCTATAAATCTTTTAATTTTTTCCATAAAATATAAATCAACATGATGACAACATCCCTAAATGTTTATATGCGAGAAATGCTAATAACAGTCAGATTGAAGCCTTACTATTTACAACATTATTAGCATATAATACAAATGTGGCACAAATATAGTGCCATCTACAAATTAAAAATTTTTCACTACATTGAATAAAATATTTTTATAAAATATGCGCCTTAATACATTCTTTATTATGTAATATCATGCCGAATTCCTTTCTCCATGCATTATATTCTTGTTTTTTAATTGAATCAATATACTTAACTTCAAAAGATAACAAATCAAATGCAACATCATAATTAATATGTGCCTCGGCAAAGTTCTTTCGTCCAACAGCAATATGAACTTTATACATCCCACGAGGCAAACCATGTTGGAATACAGAAAGCCTGACCTTAAAAGTATCTCGATCTTGTGGTATAGATATTACATCACTGACAATATTCAAAATTTTAGTATCCGTATTATCTGTTATAACAACAGAATACTGACAATCCTTCTTTTTGTTTGTATTACGCTTCATTAACAACTCAATTTCAAGAGATTCATCAGTAGCAATAGCATCAGGAGTTGGATTAAGCATTGAAACTTCCAACATTTCAACATCATGCAAAACATCACATTCACTTAATATCCTGTTCTTTTTACCAACATTCGTATGAGATACGACTTCTGTGATATTAGTCATAAGATAATGATCTACTGCTTCATCGGCAGTACCAACAAAATCTATCATTCCATTCTTTAAAACAATACCACTCTTACATAAATTTCTAACAGCAGCCATATTATGACTGACAAAAAGCACAGTTCGACCACCATGTGAAGATACTTCTTGCATCTTACCTATGGCTTTCTTCTGGAACTCGGCATCACCGACGGCAAGGACTTCGTCAACAACGAGAATTTCAGGCTCAAGGAAGGCTGCAACTGCGAAGCCGAGACGAACGGTCATACCAGATGAGAAACGCTTCACAGGAGTATCAAGATAGCGCTCAATACCTGCAAAATCAACAATCTCATCAAGTTTTGATGTTATCTCATGACGAGTCATTCCCATGATAGAACCATTCATATAGATGTTCTGACGGGCAGTCATCTCCGGATGGAATCCTGTACCGACTTCAAGGAGTGAAGCTATACGACCACGATAACGAATATGACCAACTGATGGTGCTGTAATATGACTAAGAAGTTTAAGCAAAGTACTCTTACCCGCTCCATTCTTGCCTATGATACCAACAACATCGCCCTGCTCTACCTTGAAAGAAATGTCTTTCAATGCCCATACGTAATCAGAAGTGCCTTTCTTGCTTCGATCATTGACTTCGCCAATCTTCAAATAAGGATCTTCTTTACGAAGGATAGCTGTTTGCCACCAACGGTTAATATCATGCTGGAGAGAACCAGTACCAACGAGACCAAGACGATACTGTTTTCCTACACCATCAAATTCAATTGCTATATTCTTATCCATTTATATTTTCTTACAATATAATTAAACTGTATCCATAAATCGCTGCTCCGTGCGGTTGAAAAGAATGACGGCAAAGAACATCACGATGCAAAGAGTTATGAAACTATATCCTAATGAAACAACATCGAATGTTCCTGCTCCTACAAATGTGTACTTGAATGCCTCAAATATTGGAGTCAATGGATTGGCATTAAGATACACACGATATTGCACAGGAGCAAAACTTAATGGATATATTACAGGTGTAGCATACATCAACAATTGTACTCCAAACGCCACGAGAAGATTCAAATCACGATACTTAGTGGTCAAGGAAGTAATTATTAATCCCCACGACATAGCATGCATTCCGACCATAAACACAAGAATCAATGGCAAAAACGCAGTAACGAGTGTACCAAGTACATATCCATAATCATTCACGAATCCCAAAGAAAGAGTGTAATCTTTAACTATCATATAGTAAAGATATACAACTATAAACATTCCGAACTGAATAGCGAACCTAATCAAATTAGAGGTAACAGAACTCAAAGGCACTACCAATCGTGGGAAATAGACTTTACCAAACACTCCCTGATTAGCAGTAAACACATTACTACATGAGGTAAAACAGCTATTAAAATATGTCCATAGGCATACACCACAAAGATAGAACAAAGGTTGTGGAACACCATCAGTAGAAATACCAGCCAATCCTCCAAATACAAGCATATACATGATTGTAGTCAACATTGGCTGAATAAGGTACCACAATGGTCCCATAATTGTCTGTTTATACTGAGTAATGAGATCGCGCTTCACATTCATATAGTAAAGATCACGATAACGCCAAAGACCTTTAAGGTCAACATCAAGCCATTTTTTTTTCGGCTCAATGTGAGAAATAACTTCGTTTGGATTCATTTATTTTTAATAATCTAATCTTATTCTATTTAAACAACTCACGAATAACTGTTAAATCTTTTTGGAAGCAAACCCTATTATAGAACGTAAACCACACATGATATCAATATAGAACGTTTTCAACCCATATATTAAGTTTCCAAATAATGCAGACTTAGAATTAGCACCCAATTAAAATATTCTCTCATATAGCAATAACTATCTGAGAGTTAAAAATTTACAATATCAAAATTACGAACCTGGGAATTTTTCCAAGTCTGATAATTTTCGATGATTTTTGCAAAGATAATGAAAATATATGAAAATAAAAAGAGATTTTTCGTTTTTTTCTCAAATTTGGTCGAAAAGATGACAAATCACATTAGTATTTACTAAATACAAGTTAAAACATACAGCAAAATGTATCTTTTCGGCAGAATGAGTTAATACTCTATATAAGTATTCCATCCGTTCACGACTTCCACCACATACTCGATTTGTTCCTTAGTCATACAAGGACTTATAGGAAGACTTAATTCCTCATCTGCAAGACGCTCCGTGACAGGGAGTGAAAGTCGTGGTGTATTCCAAACAGCCTTGTCATAACACTCCTGCTTATGTGGAGCAATAGGATAATGACATATCGTGTCTATATTATGTTCTGCAAGATAATCATGAAGAATATTACGATTTTCTTTTCCTGAAACCATAATCGGGAAAATATGATACACGTTTTTTTCGTTAGGAAGATGTTTAGGAAGCGTAATAAGCGGATGTTGTAGATACTCGTAATAATATGCCGCAACGTGCTGACGCAAAGCATTATCATCATCAAGATGGCGTAGTTTTACATCAAGAATTGCAGCCTGAAGTTCATCAAGGCGGGAGTTCCGTCCTTCGTATTTAAACACATACTTCTTATTAGAACCATAGTTAGCCAGAGTACGAATTGTATCAGCAAGAACAGAATCGTTTGTAGTTACAGCTCCACCATCACCAAGAGCACCAAGATTCTTACCTGGATAGAATGAATGTCCTGCAGCATCACCTATACTTCCAGTCCTTCTACCATCGAAAGATTTACAACCATGACTCTGGGCACAATCCTCAACAAGTTTAAGGTTGTATTTCTCGCATATTTTTTCAATCTTCTCAGTATATGCATTTCGACCATAGAGATGAACTATTACTAGAGCCTTTGTTTTCGGAGTAATCTTATCCTCAATAAGGGAATCGTCAATCTCCAACGTATTTGGATCTGGTTCTATCAGTATTGGTACAAGACCATTCTCTGTGATAGAAAGAATTGTAGCTATATAGGTATTTGCTGGCACTATGACCTCGTCACCAGGATTCAGAATCCCCAATTCAATATATGCGCGGAAAATAAGGATAAGAGCATCAAGTCCATTAGCACAACCAACGCAATAATTAGTACCAATGTACTTTGCATAATGCTGTTCAAAGACAGCATTCTCTTTGCCTTGGAGATACCAACCCGAATCCACAACACGAAGTACAACTTCATGCAACTCTGATTTGTATTTCTCGGAAATATCATGAAGGGAAAGAAAAGGTACTTTCATTGGAATTTACCATTATAATGTACAATTTATCTAAAGCATTGAAGCATAAAATAATCTCTCACTCTTTGGAGTGCATTACAAAAACATATCATATGCATATGAGAGAGGAGTATTATGCTTTTTCTGATGGTGCTAATATCTGTGCCATTATCGTTCCTGATATAGAATGCCAAGCACAACTTACGGCACATGGAATAACGGCGAGCGGACAACTGACAATGAAGAACTCAGATGCAAGAACAGTAGCAAGACCTGCATTCTGCATACCTACCTCTATGGAGATGGTACGGTTCTTTGCAGCAGAGAAATGAAACATCTTACCAACGCTATATCCAAGGATATACCCCAGTCCATTATGGAAGAACACAACGGTCAAAACAATTAAGAAGAAAGTCATACCCTCCATCAAGAGTTTGTCATGAACAGCAGAAACAACACCGCCCACAATACAAGCAAGCCCAATAACACTAAATGCAGGCATTACCGACTGTGCCTTGCGAAATGCATCGTTCTTCCCCATGAAAAGGTTACAAAAGAAGCCAATAGTAACAGGCAGAAGTGTTACAAGAAGTATGTTACGGAACATACCAAGGGCATCTACCTCAACTTTCTCTCCCGCTAGCCATAGTACAAGTAAGGGAGTAACTACAGGTGCGAGCAACGTACTTGCAGTAGTCATACCAACTGAGAATGCTACATCTCCCTTGCACAAATACGACATAATATTACTTGATACGCCTCCAGGACAACATCCCACAAGGATTATGCCTACAATTACAGGTTTCGGAATCTCTATACCAATATACCCTACCCCAACGGTCAGTGACCATGCAATAAGCGGCATAAGCGAGAACTGAGCGCAAGTACCAATGAGAATATCCCATGGACGAGCAGCAAGAATTCGCATATCATCAAGGGTGAGGGTAAGTCCCATTGTGAGCATAATGAAACCAAGGATCAATGACTGGATATCACCATGTACCCATGAGAACAGTACAGGGAAGAAGAATGTAACTACCGCAACAGCTATGATGAAATAGCTGGTGTATGTAGAGAGAAAACGAGAGAGAATAAGTAGTATCTTCATAAATACCTCCTTGTTAATTTAAAATATCCACAAAACCAAGCACTTTATCAACTGTGATTCCTTTTGCTTCGGCTTCGGTAAACTGGCGAGACCAAGAAACGCGTTGCGAAATGTCTATAACAGCAGACTTACCACCACCAATACCGTCATCAACAACGTGGTTGTTGTATTCTGCATAGCGAATGCGATCGTGAGGTTTCTTCCAATCATGCCAACCTTCTGGGCGAATGCCTTTGGCAGGAAAAGTACAGTTCATAAAGACGGTATAGGCATAGTCACGCCACGGACGACCGAGATACACCTTATTTACATTAGGAGCAATAGTGATAGTGCAGTTGTTAAACACATAACCATACTCTACACTCCTCGGAGTAGAAGCTGCCGTTATGTATGAATCTGCCTTGCAATGTATAGTACATTTCTCAAACCATGCCGTGGATGGGCCAAAGATAAAATCGGTGGTGCCTTCTATATAACAGTCGGCAAATAAGAGGTGCGTGTTGGCTGCCCCTGTATATACCGTATCCTGATGGCCGAGAAAACGACAGTTGAAAAATTGAAGGCGATCACCCTCGGTATGTAGAGCAACGGCCTGTCCTAATCGGGCCGAGTTGTTCTCTATAGTGATATTTGAGAGTGTGATATCAGAACCTTCTATCTTAAGGGTGTATGTACGAAACGTCCCGATAGGCGCCAACTTGCCAGGAATAATGTCAGGCGATGTTATATTAGCATGGTCATCGTAAGTTATGATGGTATTGTCACGATCCTCACCACATATCTCAATATTGGTAAGCCATGAGGGTATTACAAGTTTTTCCTTATATATACCTTTCTTTACGAAAATCACCTTATGATATTCCATAAAAGCACGACATACCTCTATTGCCTCATTCACAGTGCGAAACTCACCCGTTCCATCACGAGCTACGAAGATGGTATCTGGTGAGTCGTAGGATTTTGCCATCCCCATAAAGGAAATGAAAAGCGAAAAATACAAAATGGAAATTGAACGCAACATAACCAATTATGTTTTAATACTCTCGAATAACCGTAGTAAGATCTGGTATTTGCTTGAGTGCATCAATAATACCTGTAAGTTCCTCACGATCATGAACTCGCATCTCAATTCGTCCCTCAAATATTCCCTTGTCGGAAGAAATGGAGAGTTTATGAATATTAATATCCATCTGATCGGCAATAACGAGTGCCACATCACGAGCAATACCCTTACGGTCAATACCCTTAATGACAATTACAGCATCGAAGAGGAGGTCATCATTATCGTTACGCATATTCCATCTCACAGCAAGTATGCGGTGCGGATAAGTATTGCGAAGACGATTCACAACCTGACAAGAGCGATGGTGCAACTCTATATGGTCATTGCCATCTATATATCCTATGACATCATCGCCTGGGATAGGATGACAACATTCATGGGAGAAGACATACTTGTTGATGTTATCCTCAGAGATAACACATGCACGATCCTTGTCAAAGCCGTCTTGAACAATAAGGAATTCGTCAGCATCGTCATTATCTTTCTTTGACTTGAGGAACGGAACAAAACGACGCCAACGTCCTTTCTTCTTGTCCTTCTTAACCATACCGAGGATATGGTCGAGATCCTTTTCTGAAAGGGTTATGGTGCCATTACCAATGTCAAGCAACAGGTGCTCCTGTTTCTCCATTCCATGCGCTTCACAGAGAGAACGAATTGTAGATGTGGTAAGGTTGAGATCATGCGATTTTAACCATTCACGTAACATCTCAAGTCCTTTCTGCTGTATGTCGCGATTCGCACGACGTAGTTGTGTCTGAATCTTGTTGCGCGCCTTTGCAGTAGTGACGAATGATAGCCAATCTGGCTGTACGTGCTGCGAGTTGGAGGTGATAATCTCAACCTGATCCCCACCCTGAAGAACATGACTCAAAGGTACGAGTTTATGATTTACCTTTGCACCAATACAATGTGCCCCAAGAAAGGTATGTATATAAAAGGCGAAGTCAAGCGCCGTAGCTCCAGAAGGAAGAGTGATGATTTCCCCCTTAGGAGAGAATACAAAGATTTCAGAAGCAAAGAGATTGAGCTTGATAGCATCAAGAAAGTCCATAGCATCTGGCTGTGGATCATCTAGGATTTCCTTGATAGTACAGAGCCAATCGTTGAGTTCTCCTTCATTATTAGGCTCATCGGTACCTTCCTTATACTTCCAATGGGCAGCAAAGCCCTGTTCGGCAATCTCGTCCATACGCTTTGAACGAATCTGCGTCTCTATCCATCTACCCTGATTACTCATGAGAGTAACATGGAGTGCCTGATATCCATTAGCCTTAGGGTGAGAGAGCCAGTCACGCAAGCGGTCTGGGTGTGACTTATACAACTTCGTTATAGCCACATATATACGGAAACATTCATTTACTTCCTCGTCTTCTGAAGGTGACTCGAATATGATACGAACAGCTAGAATGTCATAGATTTCATCGAAAGAAACATGTTTGTTACGCATCTTATTCCAAATAGAATAAGGCGACTTGACACGCATCTTGATGACATACTTACACCCCATAGCATCGAGGGCTTCACGTATTGGAGTAGTGAACTTGGCAAAAAGCTCGTCACGCTGTTCTTGCGTATGGGCGAGTTTCTTGCATATGTTTTCGTATGAATCAGGATGCTCATAGCGGAAAGCCAGATCTTCAAGTTCCGTCTTTATCTTATTGAGACCAAGACGATTTGCCAATGGAGCATAGAGATATAATGTCTCGCCTGCCACCTTCGTTTTCTTTCCATCGGAAAGATTGTCGAGAGTGCGCATATTCTGTAGGCGATCGCAAATCTTAATCAAGATGACACGAATGTCATCCGACATAGTAAGGAGCAACTTCTTGAAGTTCTCTGCCTGTTCTGAAGCCTGATCACCGAAGATACCGCCTGATATCTTTGTAAGACCATCGACAATCTGCGCTATCTTTGCTCCAAATATGTTCTCTATATCCTCAACAGTATAGTCTGTGTTCTCTATGATATCATGCAACAAAGCTGCACAGATAGATGTAGAGCCTAGGCCCATCTCTCGCGATGCAATAAGCGCAACTTCAATTGGATGTATGATATATGGCTCACCATTCGGACGGCTCACCCCTTCGTGGGCACGACAGGCGAAATTGTAAGCCTTCTGTATTACATCCACCTTCTTGCGATGCGGACTGGCAAGATAGGAGTCTATAAGTTCCTGATATAATTGTTCTGCTTGTTTTTCCTGCATAATAGATGGAGTTAGTATTTAAGGTAAATAAAAATATAGAAAATAAAGGGTTGGTAATCCATGTGGATTACCTAACCCTAATCTGCTTTCCGGCACGGATAGAAGAACCGGATATTCTATTGAGTTTCTTAAGCTTAGCCACAGTTGTGTGGTTTCTCTTAGCGATTTCAGAGAGAGTATCACCATTTCTTATAGTGACATTTCTACCTCCACGCGCACGTCTCGCCCTGGCCTTACGACTGGCACGAGCACTATGACGTGCCGCACGCTGACTAACGGATGGCGCACGATAGATTGGGGCATCATCGTTAACAGCAACCTCTGCACGCTTCAAAAGCTGATCTGCATTATAGGCATAGACAGAATCCTCCTTCTCAATAAACGAATTAATGTACTCTATTGGCAAACGGAGGTCGGTCGGCTCACTATAGCCTGTCACAACGTCACGACGATATTGCGGATTGAGTGAGCGAAGCTGCTCTTTACTTATACCTATGACATTTGAAAGTTGTTCGAAATGTACATCACGATATAGCATAACAGTATCAGTCTGTACAGGAAGCTTTGTAAGCATCGGACAGATATTATGCTCGCAATAATAGTTCATGATATAGTTAGCTGCGATGAACGCAGGAACATAACCACGAGTCTCATTAGGAAGATATGGATATATCTGCCAATAGTCACGCACACCTCCAGCACGACGAATAGCCTTGTTGATATTCTCAGGGCCGTAGTTATAGGCTGCAATAACGAGATTCCAGTCTCCAAATATCTTATACAAGTCTGAGAGATAATGAGCCGCTGCATATGAAGATTTCACAGGATCACGACGCTCATCAATCATGGTTGTAATACGCAATCCATAGCGTTTTCCCGTTGCCACCATAAACTGCCAGAGTCCTGTAGCACCAACGCGAGACACGGCATTAGGATTCAATGCCGACTCTATGACAGGGAGATATTTAAGTTCGAGAGGTATTCCATAAACCTCAAGAGCCTGCTCAAAGATTGGCATATAGAAATTGCTTGCACCAAGCATATAGCCAACAGAGCGACGCAGACGAGTTGAGTATCTGTCTATGAATTTCTGCACAACATCGTTCCATGGCATTTCCATAGCTGTAGGAAGACGCTTGAGACGGTCCTTGTACACCTCAATATCATATACAGGATTCACATCACGCATCTGACATGATGTATCAGCCATGAGATATGTCTTTGCATTGTACTGCTGGACGAGGGAATCTAGTTCGAGGAGCATTCCTTCAGGAACTTCTATTATTTCCTCATCACCATTATCCTTGCCGATAACGATTTCCTCGTCATCGTAGTTATATGTTTCTGTCGTAGTTACGTTAACATCCTGCGCATACAGGGATACTATGTTGCCGAAAAAGAGGGCAAGCGAGAGAATTGTATTTCTTTTATTCATAATTATCAATAGTTAAACTTGGCACGAAAACACCAAGGACCATAGAAGGTCAGAAAGTAAGAGAAGCATTAACACCTATTCCTATGGTAGAAAATGGATTTGTTTCCATTTTTCTCAAAGACTCGGTCTTTGAATTCCCCACAAAACCTGGCTCCACATGCAGAGAGAGATCATCTGATATGTCAAACTCTGATAATGAAGCGTCAACATAGGCATCAATGATACTGAGACCATATACTCCCAGCATACAGAAGAAACTTAGATCACGCCAACGACGGAAACGGTCTTTACGTGACTTGAACGTTGTCTTCCACCGCTCTAAATTACTATCATCGAGTGTTCTGCCAAACTTGAAAAAGCTTTCATAACTCTTGGTATTCGGATCATTATCCGAAATATCTATATAGGCTCTCGAATAATCGCTATACATCTGGTTATTCCAGCGCATGGCATATGCACAGCCTACGAATCCTCCATAGATTATTGGTAGTTTCCAATATTTACGGTTGTAAATCTGGCCGGCACCAGGAAGAACTATTGCGAGCCACATAGCACGCTTGGGGTCCGGTTTCCACGTAGCCCAATCACGTTTTGCCTTCTTCCCTGCCATCTTGAGAGCCATAACAGAGTCGGCAGGAGTAAGATTTTTTACGACTTGCTTCCCGTCAACCAACTCAGGATTAGCCGGATTTACGGCATCTGAATCATTCTGGGCATACGCAACAATGGCAGAGAACCATAAGCTCACTACCATTACCATAAAGCGATATTTTATATTTATTTGCAATTAATCGTCTAAGCAAACCTACCACAAAGGAAGGATGTCTGTCGTATTTCCCAATCCATAATCTGAAATACTGAGCATTCCCGATATTGAACTGGGGACTTTTTCTACTTCAACTGATCAAAGAGTGTGAGAATTCGTTCCAAATCCTCTTCACTATTAAAAGGAATGGATATCTTGCCCTTTCCCTTCGGATTACATGTAAACTGCACCTTAGTATTAAGGAATTCAGAAAGTCTATCCTTCAGTACTGTAAATTCCTCAGGAAGCGCATTCTGCTTTGCTACAATCTTCTTTGAACCCAACGACACATCTTCCCCTTGCTTCAGAAGACTAACCATTTCCTCTACTTTACGAACGGAATAGTTATTCTTCATTATCTCCTTATAGAGCTTAATCTGAAGAGAAGGTGAATCTATTGAAAGAAGAGCACGTGCATGCCCCATGTCTATTTCCTTCTTCTGAAGAGATAGCTGTATCTGTGCAGGAAGACGAAGCAGACGCAGATAATTGGCTATTGCCGCACGCGATTTACCCACACGCTCACTTACCTTTTCCTGTGTCATACCATCATTCTCAAGGAGGTGCTGATATGCAAGTGCAATTTCTATAGCATTGAGATCCTCACGCTGGATATTCTCCACGAGAGCCATCTCCATAATGCTCTCGTCGCTAATAGTGCGTATATATGCAGGAATAGCAGTAAGACCAGCTATCTGAGACGCGCGCCAACGGCGCTCACCAGCAATAATCTGAAAGCGGTTTTCGTCAATCTGACGAAGGGTGATAGGCTGTATAATACCTATCTCACGGATACTGGTTGCGAGTTCCTGAAGAGCCTCAGGATCGAACTCACGACGAGGCTGATTTGGATTTGCCTCTATCTGAGATATTGGAATCTCGTTTATTGTAGAAGAACCCTGCGGACGGACACCCTCTGTTGAGATAAGGGCATCAAGACCACGGCCAAGGGCATTATATTTCTTATGAACTGCCATTTTTTATTCAAAATCATGAAGGTGGAAATCAAAAATTCACACCTGCAAATTGTACATTGTAAATGGTATATTGTACATCAAGTTACTTCTCGCGAGAGATTATCTCTTTGGCAAGAGCAAGATGATTCTTTGAGCCTGTAGAGTCAGCATCATAGAGAATTACTGGCAAGCCATGAGAAGGAGACTCCGAGAGTTTCACGTTACGCTGAATAACCGTCTTGAACACGAGTTCCTGGAAGTGACGCTTAACCTCGTCATAGATTTGGTTGGCAAGACGAAGACGTGAGTCATACATCGTGAGAAGGAAGCCTTCT
This sequence comes from uncultured Bacteroidales bacterium, assembly GCA_902798615.1. GTDB lineage: Bacteria > Bacteroidota > Bacteroidia > Bacteroidales > Bacteroidaceae > Prevotella. Next base: position 126,404 of record CADBXL010000001.1, read on the forward strand.
ATCTCAAGCTGCGGATTAAGCTTACTCTTGATAATCTTTATCGTATTGAGCAACTTGCTAATACCCTCAAGCGCAAAATATTCACACTGAACAGGAATAATAACAGAATTTGCCGCTGTAAGGGAATTAACGGTGATAAGTCCGAGTGAAGGACTACAGTCTATGAGGATATAATCGTACTCATCGCGTATTGGCGCAAGGAGTTTTGATATTACGTGCTCACGGCTCTGAATGTTAAGCATCTCGATTTCCGCTCCGACAAGGTTAATGTGGCTTGGGATTATATCGAGTCCGGCGATATCAGTGGTATAGATTGCATCACGCACATCGACGTGGTCTATGATGCACTCGTAGAGAGAGCAGTCAATCTGCTGGAGGTCAACTCCAAGACCACTCGAAGCATTTGCCTGAGGATCGGCGTCAACCACAAGTACGCTCTTTTCCAATGTGGCAAGAGACGCAGCCAAATTGATGGTTGTTGTTGTCTTGCCCACGCCTCCTTTCTGATTAGCGAGCGCGATTATTTTACCGAGTTTTTTGTTCATGATCTTATTGATATGTACATATTAGATTGCAAAGATACTATTTTTTTTCCAAATACGAGGATTTTGTCTCAAATAAAATACATTTTTTTGCATTTTAATGACTAATTACATAGTTTTTTATTATTTTTGCAGCCAAAATGAAACCATTAATTCTCATATCAAACGATGATGGCTATCAGGCAAAAGGCATCAATGAACTTGTCCGAATGGTAGCTGACTACGGAGACATAATTGTATGTGCACCTGATGGAGGACGATCAGGAAAAAGTTGTTCTTTCTCTATGGAGGCACTTACTCTGCGCCATCAGGCTACTGAAGGAAACATCCAGACATGGGTTTGTTCCGGTACTCCTGTGGACTGTATAAAAATGGCATATTCGCAGTTGTGCCCAAGGAAGCCTACGCTTATTCTTAGCGGAATAAACCACGGTGACAACGCAAGTACCAATGCCCACTATAGCGGTACCGTCGGAGTGGTAACTGAAGGTGCTATCAAAGGTATTCCAAGCATAGCATTCTCCCTCTGCGACTATGATGATGATGCGAACTTTGAGCCTATGACTAATATTGTCAGGACATTAGTAGAGAAAGCCTTGAAGGATGGAATGCCGAAAATGACATGTCTGAACGTAAACTTTCCAAAGACAGAAAAGCCTGCTGGTGTAAAGGTTTGCAGAATGGCTCACGGACATTGGAGAAATGAGGTTGAGAAATGCACTCATCCAAGTCGTGGATACGACTACTACTTCATGTGCGGCTACTATCAGAATGACGAACCTGATGCCGAGGACACAGATGCATGGGCATTGCTTCACAACTATGTAGCCATAACGCCTATCTCCGTGGATATCACCGACTTTGACTACTTAAAGACTCTTAAATTAACAATTAACAATTAACATGCCTTTCGCTCTCCGGCTCCCTCCCTACGGAGGGAAGTCCGATGTTGATAACATCGGAGTATGTGTAAGGCGGGGGGAGAGGCCGCATTTTTATGAAATACTACCTTATAGTTGGAGAGGCAAGTGGAGACCTCCATGCCTCACACCTTATGAAGGCACTCAAGGAACAAGACAGAGATGCCGAGTTCAGATTCTTCGGTGGTGACAACATGACCGCCGTAGGAGGAGAGCGTGTGCGCCACTATAAGGAATTGGCATATATGGGATTCATCCCTGTACTTCTGCATCTGCCTACGATATTCAAGAATATGGCAATGTGCAAGAAAGACATTACCGAGTGGCAGCCTGACGTTGTGATACTCGTAGATTATGCAGGATTCAATCTTAATATTGCGAAATATCTGAGAGACAGAAGGTCTAAGGTCAAAGGTCAAAGGCCGAAGGTATTCTATTATATTGCCCCAAAGCTCTGGGCATGGAAGGAATACCGTATAAAGAACATAAAGAGGGATGTGGACGAACTGTTCTCCATACTTCCTTTTGAAAAGGACTTCTTTGAAGGGAAACACGGATATCCTATTCATTACGTAGGCAATCCCACAGCAGACGAGGTTAGGCTTTTCCGTTCAGAATACAAAGATACACGCGAGGATTTCTGTAAGAGAAACAACCTTGACGCAAACAAGCCTATTATAGCCCTCTTAGCTGGTAGCAGACGACAGGAGATAAAAGACAACCTTCCTGCCATGTTAGAAGCCGTAAAGGCATATCCCGAATATCAGCCAGTACTTGCCTGTGCCCCAGGCATTGACAAGGACTATTATAATAAATATATAGGTGATAATATCGTAGGACGGACTCATAACAAGACCTACGCCCTACTCTCCCACTCTACCGCCGCCCTCGTCACAAGCGGTACGGCAACTCTCGAAACTGCCATCTTCGATGTTCCACAGGTGGTATGCTACAAGACTCCTGTCCCATATATCATAAGATGGGCATTCAATCATATCATCAAGTGTAAATACATATCACTTGTAAACCTGATTGCCGACAAGGAAGTAGTTCAGGAATTGTTTGCCGACAGATTCTCGGTAAAAACTATCCGCGAGGAACTCGGAAAGATCCTTCCTAATGGAGAAGGAAGAGCAAAAATGCTCTCCGAATACGATATCATTGACGAGAGACTCGGAAATGTATCTGCTCCTGAGAATGCAGCAAGGATGATGATTCGTTGTGCCTCCGTAAATCCGTAGCAAATCCCTTTTTCCGCCCATTCTTAGTAACGGATTAGAAACAGTTTTGAAGCGAAGGCATAACGACTGAGTGAACTTACAAATTGAGCCGAAGAGAGACTGACAGATGACGAAACGTACCCCCTGTTCGATTTGTGAATTTTACAGTTGAAGTTCTCCTACTCGTATACTATTGATTATCACGTAGTTGAAAGAGCCCTGAAGGAGCGATAGCTAAAAGGGCAGTCCGATAGGGCTGTTATATTTGTGATATAGAGGAATGAGGTCTGTAGGACCGACACCTATTATCATCACCAACCATAGCTTATGGCGTTAGGGCCAAATTACGCTTTTATCTCGCTTCTTCTTCGATGTGAACTCGTAGCAACTCCAATTCAAGTCCAATTCAAGTCCAATTCAAGTACAATTCAGAATTGGAGATATATTGGATTTGTAATGTAACTGCTTTAAGCCTCTGCCTTCGCTATTGGGACGCTTCTCCTCCGTTTCAGGACCGTTGTAAATCCGTTGTAAGTCCGTACCAAAGTCGATGCAAGTCCCATTTCCCTCCCTTCTATGAAAGGGCGATAGAGTGGAGCCATAGTGGAGGCATGGCAAAGGCGGATTTTGCTATGTTTGGATTACAAGTGCATTTTTTTCGCGAAAGTTTTAGTAGGGGGGTGCACTATCCTTGATAGCAACTATAACGCATTGATAGTCAGCGCAAAAGAACAAGTGCACCCCCTCTGAAAATGGTGCACTGTTTTTAAGGGGGGTACACTATTTATAATATACTGATAATCAAACGATAAACATACGAAAAACATCAAAAAGTGTACCCCCCCCTCTACAAATTCTTTGAATTTATGATTAATTTATGATAATTCATGGAAATTGTTCGCTTAGGCTCACCAAGCTATGCAAGTTCTTCGCAAGGCTCATCAAGCTTCGCAAGTCATGTAGCCAAGCGCAGAGTTTATTTTCGTCGAACTCACGTTAAATCAACACTCGAGAATTCAACCGGCAACTGCAGTTTCTCATCACTCATTTATTGTATTAAAGTGCGAATTTAAGTAAAAAAAATGAACTTTTTTTGATCAATTGTTTGGTGCAATCATTATTTTTTATTATTTTTGCACACATAAAAACCTCAAGTATAAGAATAACAACATTTAGTGATTTTCTGCTCTAATGTCAAGGGTTATTCCAATTCCGTAGTTGACAATCGCAACTCTGTAATTGTCAATCGTGAAGTGATGAAACGTCTATACTTATTTCTCTTGATGAACACACTCCCTCATAGAGACATTATGCCTTATGTCTTCTAATGAGACTATGAAAGATATTCGCAAAGCAGAACAGGACATAAAAGTAAGGTAAGGGAAAAGAAGTTGATCCTTACAGACCATGAAATGATGTCTTTTCTCCTTTGGCACTCGAATAATGGAGCGATTGAAAACACACTAATCTACACATATAGCAAAGCACATAAAAAAACAAGTAGCTTATGCAGACAAGATTCAAGAAAAACGCAAAGATTTTCGACATCGTGATTACCGCCGTGGCAGGAATGCTGTCGGTGGGTGTGATGCTCTATGGCGTATTTTATTTCGGACTGGGCGAGGCATGGCCCGAACTGGTGCTCAATATGTTCTATATCGCCTGTCTGGTGATGATATGGATGTACTTCTTCAACTCTCCCCGTATCACCACCCAGCAGTTCAACTACTGGTGTTCTGTCTCGGTGGGCACAACGGTGTTGCTGCGCGACATTCTCTTCGCACCGCCTTTGGCCTACTACGCCCTCCACCTGGCATGTCTCACCCTGTCGGTGCTGCTACTCTGTATGCTCACCTTCTTCTATGCGCGCAAGGACTGGAAGAGCTACACCAAGCGCAATCTCTGGGCCATCTGCATCATCGACATGCTCATTGCCGCGCTCTACAATCTGGACATATATCTGGAACCCGCCAATGAGTACACCAACTATATGCTCACAGAGATTTGGATTCGTCCTACCATCACCTACGGCCTCGTGGCGTGTTTCGTGACGGAAAGGGAGAATAAGTAAACACGAATTATCGAATTATTCACAAAAATAAGCTAAAACAATCATGAAAAAGATTTCCTTCATTCTCGCCCTGCTGTGCGCGGTCGCATAGTGGGCATGGGCAGACGAATGGGCTACGGTCTATACGCAGACGCAGAGCACCTCGGCAAACTGGACGGCTTCTGAATAGTGGCTCTACCACGGGGCAGACGCTCGGTAGTGCAGATGCCACGATGTACATATAATCAAGACAATATTACAATGAAGAAGATTATGAATTTGGTGCTGGTCGCCATCCTCGTCTGCGACTTTGTGCTGCTGACATCATGTTCTACAAAGGATGACCCTGTGGAGCCCGGCAGACAGGAATACACGGGCGTGCCGCTCGTCATACTTGACACTGACCTCGGCTCATCGACCGACGACCTCTTTGCACTGGAAATGCTGCACCGCTATGAGCAGGAAGGCCGATGCCGATTGCTCGGCGTGGTGGTGGACCGCATGGGCGAGGCCAATGCGGCGATTGCCGACGTGATGAATTGCTACTTCGGACATTCTGAAACACCCATCGGGCTTGTCAGAGAGGGCATCCCTGCACCGAAGGTATGGATAGACTACGGGGCGTTGCCCACTTATACCAATGCCGACGGCAGTCTGATGTTCCGCCGTAGCGTCAGCGACTACTCGACACTGCCCGACGGCTATGTGCTCTATCGCCGACTGCTGGCCGCACAGCCCGACCACTCGGTGAGCATCTGCTCCATCGGCTTCGTCACCTGTCTGGCCAAACTGCTACAGTCTGACGGCGACGAATACTCGCCCCTCAACGGTGTCGAACTCGTTCGTCAGAAGGTGAAGTGCATCTACCAGATGGGCGGCGTGTTCGGACAGTCCGTCGAGCCAGACTTCAATCTCTCGCAGGGAATCACCTTCGCACAGGACTTCTTCCGGCTTTGGCCAAAGGAGGTCGATATGGTGTTCTCGCCGATGGAGGTGGGAGAGAACATTGAGTACAAGCCTGAGCAGGTCATCAGCGACGTCTCGTGGACGTATGTGCACCCCATCAAACAAGTCTATATGAAATGCAACTGCAACACGGGTCAGATGATGTGGGACCCAATGGCAGTTATCCATGCCGTGGAGGGCGACTCCCTCTTCACGCTCTCCCCTCGCGGCACCGTCACCCTTACCCCGAAGGCCGAGACCATTTTCACGCCCTCGGACACTGGTAACTGCCATTACCAACTGCCCGGCTCCGCCGATTGGAGCGCTGCCATGCTGGAGAAAATCAGACGATATAACAAAATGATGTAAAATATGAACAAGAAACAGATTTGGATGTTTGCCGTCATCCTCATACTCAGCGGCACAACAATGCTGACATCGTGCAGCAAGGACGACGAGATAACCGTGGTGAACCCACAACCGAAGGAGTATTTTACCCTGTGGAACCAGTGTGAGGCTCTGACGGCCCTACAGGACTATGTGAAGGATGTGACAAATCCGAACAGTCCTAATTTTATAAAGGAGGAGGACCGTATCGCCACGTTCGACATGGACGGTACGATTGTGGGCGAGCTCTACCCGACTTATTTCGAATACAATATGCTGGAGTATCGAGTGCTGGACAATGCTTCGTACAAGGCACCGAATGACGTGATGGAGACAGCACAGGAGATACGCGACTTCGTGCGCAATGGCAAGAAACTTCCCGACCACTTCGACATGAAGCATGCCTATGCTGCCGCCAAGGCATACGCCGGTATGACATTGGCTGAGTTTGATGCCTACGTGAAGGCTTACGCTGCCAAGCCTGCCAACGGCTTCACGGGCATGACCTATGGTCAGAGCTTCTACAAGCCCATGCTGGAGATATTCGACTACCTGAAGGACAACGGCTTCACCTATTACATCGTCAGTGGCTCCGACCGCTTCATCTGCCGTGCGCTGGTGGAAAGCATAGGCATTGAGCCTAACCGCGTCATTGGCATGGATGTCAAACTCCGCTCCACCAGTCAAGGTATGGTGGAAGGTGTCAACTATACGATGGGGCGCGAGGAGGACCTTGTGCGCACAGACGAACTCATCATCAAGAACCTGAAGACGAACAAGGTGCTGCAGATCTCACAGGAGATTGGCAAGGTGCCCGTTCTGTCGTTCGGTAACAGCGGCGGCGATTCTGCCATGCACAACTATGCATTAGGCAATACTAAGTATAAGACAGCAGCCTTCATGCTCATTGCCGATGACGAGGCACGCGACCATGCCAACCGTGAGAAGGCGCTCACCCTCGGCCAACAGTGGCGCGAGGCCGGCTACCATGTCATCTCTATGCGAGATGACTTCAAGACTATCTACGGCAACGGCGTGGTGAAGACCGACTTCACCTTCCAGTAGATACACGCCCACTAACATAAGTTGGAATGATTACTGTCCGGTAAAAATATTATCAAGTTACTATGTTTGCAGTCGCAAACATAGTAACTTGACAAAATATAAATGAGGCTTGTACAGCATAAATCTTTTAATCTTATGCAAGAATAGGAATTTCAACTTTAACGTGAGTAAAAGCAACTCTAGATTTAACGTGGGACTATAACAAAAAATAAGAAGAGTGAAGAATTTGAGTTCGTCATAGCGCGATATATACGCAAACTATTGTAACTCAAATTCTTCACTCTTCACTTTTCGTTATTAACTTATTTAGAATCTCACGTATGTCTCAAGCCAGAATTCAGTATAGTTAGGATCAGAAACACTGTTTCTGTCATGAACATAGTTGAACTGTGGCTGGAACATAAGGTTCTTGTGAAGGTTGATAACAGGACAGATAGAGTAGATTGACTTTGCTGTACCCCACTGGCCATTATCACGATATGCATCATACTTCAACCAAGTCTTGAGCCAAGGAGTACATGGTATTCCAACAGTAGCATACCAAGCATCTGCACGACCTGTACCTGCCCAAGAAGTTTCACCTGTATATTCATCAACCTTATAGTCACTTACCTTATGACCTGTAGAGTGAGCATACTCAGCACGGAATGACCAATCGTTTACGTCATACTTTCCAAAGATAAGATAACGATTACGATCAACTGTCACACCATTAGATGCTGTGAAGTTACCTGTCCAACCATATGCACCAACGAACAAGCCCTTGATTGGCTGAATCTGAATAGTACCTGTAATATCCTTCTGCGAGTTGGCATCTGCTGTGTTTATGCCCTGACCGTTGCTGACCATGAGCTGATAGTGAACAAAGCGATGACCGTCCTCTGCAGGAAAGAGATCACCCTGGAACTGAATACCCTGATCACGACCGCCGTTGCTGGTATTCTCTGCACCAATAAAGTCTGAGTGACCTGTGAGTTTCTTTGTGAGCTGAGAGTAATCACCTACTCCCACATCCCAAGGGTTCATAGGGTTCTCAAGACCGAAAGCACGCTTATACTGACCAATCTTGACCTTGAACTCCGGATATTTCTTCCATTCAACGAAGAAATCCTTCATGTGGAAAGATGCGTTATTTGTCTGGAGCTGAATACGATAAGCGAAATCACCAAGGATAGTACCGTCAACATAGAGACGAATAAGACGCTGTGTGAATCCGTCACCTGAGTGCTTTTTGTCCTGAGAAGTTGTTGCATACTTACCGATGAAATAACCACCAAACTTAGGAGCAGAAACGAAAGATGTAACCTTACGGCCATACTCCTTTTCTGCCTGTTGGTCTGCCTGCTGCATTCCAGAGGCAATAGCGTTGTTAAGATAGTGTGTGATGAAGCCTTCTTCTGTACGTTCATCAGACATGAACTCAGAGTTATCCTGAGTGTTTTCCTTGTTCTCGCCGACATTCTCGCTTGTTGTGTCAGCCATTACAGGCACAGCCATAAGAACCGCAAGTGCCAAAACTGTTATTTTCTTCATAATTCAATTTTTAACTATGCATTATATGCACATTAATATTTAACGTAATAATTACGTTCATATTGTAATTATTGTAAATATTTATCAAAAAAATATCATAAAGGCACTTTCGAAGTTCCGTTATTTCAGTAATGCAGCACGAGCCTTTGCAAACTCCTCATTTTTCTTTTTCAGATGATGACGGAGTTCTTCTGAACCTGAAGCCTTGATGTCTGCAATAGGCTTTAGGGCATCAACAAGTTTCTTGAGGTCTGGATATTCCCCGGAAAGAGCCTCCAATCCATCATAAGCCATGTTGACCTGCTTGCAAAGATCCATTGCTGCCACATCTGTCATAACTGGCATATAGAGATCAGGATTACGGGAGAGTATATAAAGAACCTCTACCGCGTATGCTGCCTCAGCCGCATAGAACTTATCCAGTCGGTTGCGCTTCTTCATGTCCTGATAGAACTGCTGGGCATTTGCAAAACTCAACTCCGCATTCTTTGCCTCATCAGCCGCTTTCTGATTAGCCTCGTCAGTCTCAGCTGCAAGGCGTTGCATCGTGTTTGAATAGAAATCATCATCATCAAGTCCATAAAGACCTGCCACCGTCATATCTACGGCAAGATATGCAGATGCCACATATTTCTCCTGAAGAGTGGCAAGATCATCTATATCACCCTTCGAAAGAAGATAATCGGGCTTTACCTTCTTCTGCTGATCCGTAAGACTGAATTTCCCGTTCTCAACAAGAGCCTTAAAATCGACATTTGAAGCCGTAGAGGAAATGATTCCCGCAATACTGTCAAGATGCGATACGAGTTCGGGTGACAGATTCAACTCTGAATGAGGAGCAGAATCTTCCACAGCAGCCTCCTCACCACTTGTCTTCTTCCCTCCACATGAAGCGAGGACAAAGGCAAGGGCACAATATAATATGGTTTTCTTATTCATAGTCTTATACTTTTGGCTTTTAAATGAAAAATGAAAAGTGAACAATGAAAAATACGGATTACAAACCTGTATTTTCACATTTTTCATTTAGTAGAAGATATTAGTGAGTGCAAGACCAACGAGTGTAGATACAATAACACTAACGAGTCCTGGCATCATGAATGAATGGTTGAGCAAATATTTTCCGATAACCGTCGTTCCAGAACGGTCAAAGTTCACAGTAGCAATATCTGAAGGATAGTTTGGTATGAAGAAATATCCATATACAGATGGCAATACGCCAAGAAGCACCACTCCTGAGATACCGAGAGAATATGCCAATGGCAGCATAGCCACCACAACAGCGCCCTGTGAATTGATAAGAACTGATACTGCGAAGAACGCAAAGGCAATAGCCCAAGGATATTCCGTAACTATGCCCTTTAAAGCACCTTGCATCTCCGTCATATAACCAGCAAAATATGTATCTGCAAGCCATGCAATACCGTAAATAGCCACAACAGCAACCATACCAGACTGCCATACAGCACCACTAACAGCCTTCTTAGGACTTGCCTTAGCGAAGATAATCATGAAGGCAGCAGCTGCTATCATAACTATCTGGATGATTAGGTTCATAGCCAACGGTTTCTGAACATACTCCGTACAACCGGCAATCTCAAGTTTGGCGTTGAGAATCTGCTTTGCCGTAAGCATAGCGCCACCGATATCAAATTTAGCCGTATCTTCTACGCCCTTCACAAGCTGCAACGTGTTATAGCGAGGACGGATATCGCAACCCACAATCTGCATTACAGAGAAGAGAACAATTATACCGAGCGCACCAAGGAAGATATACACAGCCATTTTTGCACCCTTATCCACTTTCTTGTCAAGAACAGATGCTGAAGAACCGTACATATACTCATACATCTTAGGATCTTTAAGACGCTCCTGGAACTTAGGATCCTTTTCAAGATCCAAACCACGCTTATATGACAAAGCGGCAGCAGCCATCAATCCACATAGACATGCAGGAATAGTGATTCCTATGACCTGAAGATTGTTCACATCAAAGTGATAGGCATTAGAGATTACCACGAAAGAGGCTACCGCAGCAGCAATTGGAGAACACGTGATACCCACCTGAGATGCTATAGAAGCCACTCCACAAGGACGCTCAGGACGGATTCCCTTCTTCAACGCTATATCGCAAATAATAGGCATAAGGGTATAGACAACATGACCTGTTCCTACAAGCACGGTAAGGAAGAACGTACAAAGAGGAGCAAGGAAAGTAATATGGTCAGGATGCTTACGGAGAAGTTTCTCAGCCAACTGAATAAGCCAATCCATACCACCAGAAGCCTGCATCATACCAGCACAGGTAACAGCTGCTATGATGATGTAGATAACATCCGTAGGAGGATTTCCCGGTTTCATGCCGAAACCAAACACGAGAATGGCCAATCCAATACCAGAGATTGCGCCAAGAGCAAGGCTACCATAACGTGAGCCTACATACAATGCCAATAATACTATCAGCAACTGCAAAATCATTAGAATCATAATACTATTAGTTGTTTAAGGTTATTGTTTCATTAGGTCTAAAGACTAAGGTCTAAAGACTAAAGACTAAGGTCTAAGGCTTTCGGCCGATGACTTTTGACCTTTGACTTTTGTCTTTCAGGAACAAAGATATGTATTTTTTCTGAAACCTCCAAACAAATTGAGCAATTTATGAAAAACAAACAGAAAAAATATCAAAATACATAATTTTAACATCCTCCAATTTACTATGTATCTCCATTATTTGTCCATTAAATCTCCATAGATACTCCATCGAAACTATGGACTATGTATGGAGTATCTATGGAGTATGTATGGAGTATCTTCGAAGGAAGAGCGAAAGAACAGCGGAGTTCCTTTGAAGGGAAATCCGCTTTTCACAAAATCACTTAGCAAGGCCTTTTCTTCGGGAGATTAAACACATCCTGTACCTCCTTCATAGCCTCGGCAGTCATACCATCTGGCTCAGAACCCATGCTACGGGCACACATATAGATATTTGCAGCCTTGCAAAGAACGTCTGTCTGGTCAAAAGCATCCATTATATCCTGTCCTACAGCTACAGTTCCATGCTTTTCCCAAAGAACCACATCATGAGTCTTGATTTGCTCAAGGGTATCTTTGGCAAGTTCTACGGAAGAAGGAAGACCGTAAGGCACTATGCCAATGCCGAGAGGGGCAAAGGCAAGGGTTTCAGGAATCATCGACCACAAGACACGTGTCATCTCATCCCCCTTCAGGAATCGCTGAATATGCGACATAGCCACAAGTTCGATAGGATGTGTGTGGAGGGTTGCCTTATAGCAAGAACCTGTCTCTATAAGATAGTTTTGAAGGGCAAGATGAGTTGGAAGCTCTGATGTTGGGACAACAGGCTCATCGGCTATAATCTCGTATGAGGCACAATCATCACAGATACGGACGATAGAGCCGTTCTGCATAGGCCAACGGGCAAGGTCGCGCATACGCTTTCCCGTACCCTTGCAATAGAAATACTTTCCTTTTAGATAAGGAAGCGTCATACCTATCTGCTTTACAGAAGCAATAGCCGGCATAGCCTTACACTCATCATCCATAAACTCAGTCACGTTGACGGTTATGTTTCCGCCATTACGCTCTGCCCATCCTTTCTGCCAGAGGTAACCTGTCACCTCGGCAATCTGATCAATAACGGCCTTTAGGCCAAGACGATTATCTAATATACTCATAAAAATTGGGGCCTCTCCCCCCGCCCTCCCCCGTAGGGAGGGAGCCGGAAGGCGAAAAGCTGATTAAATTATAAAGCCTAACCAAGCCTTCCCAAAGGGAAGGATGTTCGATAGTATATATCGCGAGAGGCACATTAAAATTGTTAATAGTTCATTAATTACTCTTTATCAATTAACTTCTGATGGCCTTCCGGCTCCCTCCCTACGGGGGAGGGCGGGGGGAGAGGCCACTTACCCATACCTTTCCTTCGTTATCTCCTCAAGACTCTTTCCTCTTGTATTCGGACAACCGATAACGCCTATGATGAGAGAGGCTAGTAGAAGAGCTATCATACAATAGGCAGCAAGGGTAAAGCCTTCGCCGTTCTCTCCATAGATGCCTGTAAAGACAAGTCCCCAGACAGCAGAAAGACCACGAACAACAAAGAACATAAATCCCTGAGCACCAGCACGGAACTTTGCGGGGAAGAGTTCTGAGCCCCAGAGAGCATAGAATATCTGGACGGAGATACCGCCATTCAAGCCCCAGAGGATTACGAAAGCCCAAAGAGCGGCTATGCTGTTCACCCCGACACTCACGACAAGCAACCATGTGCCCAAAGCAAAGACAAGTCCGAGGATATACAGGAGTTTATGACTTGTACGGTCAATTATATTCGAGATAATGAACGTAACGCCCACAACTACAGCCCATTGTATGCAGTTCATCCAATTGGCATACTCGTTGCTCACGCCACCTGCCGTCTCACAGATATGAGGAGAGAAGAATCCCATAACGCTTGCCACCAGATTCCACGTAAGGTAGATAGCAGCAAGGAACATAACACTCATACGTGCCACCTTATTAGATAGAAGAAGCGAGAAAGAATGAAGGACACCTGTGTCCTCTCCTTTTTCCTTTGCCGCCTCCTTAGTAGCCTCAAACTCAGCACTTTCATCCAACTGTCTCTGTATTGTCCATGCTATGAAAGCCACAACGAACAAAGTGAAGAAGACCACTCGGGAACTGAACACCTCTACGGCCGACTGAACGGCATCTTCACCTAAGATGCTATACGCAAGCCCCTCAACAGGAGCATAAAGATAACCACCAGGGGCAAAGAGCATTCCCATGAGTAGTATAATCATAGGACCAAATCCCCATGACATCTGCGAGATACAGATATTGCGCCCACGATTATTCACCTCCGAACTTTCAGAAATGTACGTCCAAGAGGCAGGAACGCCAATACCCACAGAGATACCCGTAATGAGGAATCCGGCAAGAAGCATAGGGAAACTAACGGAAAGCATCACCACGAGAACTCCAAGCATATAGACAAGGAGATTATACGTGAAGATGAACTTTCTGCCGAACTTATCAGCAAGGAAGCCGCCGATTATTGCGCCTATGGCTGCTCCCAAGGCATTGGCACTAAGGGCATTAAGCCAGCCAAGATGCATCTCGGACAGTCCGAGATAACTCTGCCAAAGCGTTATGCCACTTCCTCCGGCAACAATAGCTCCGGCATCAAGATAGTTATTCAGAGACACCGCGAGGGTGCTCTTGAGAGAAGATGTTTTTGTCATAGAAAAGCCTAACCAAAAGAGCCCCTCACCTGCCCTATGGGCATCCTCTCCCCAAGGGGCGAGGAAGAAATTACATATATTCGTTTGTGAGGATTCCCATGAGGGAGAAATACTAACTTTCCCCTCGCCCCTTGGGGAGAGGGTGTCACGTAGTGACGGGTGAGGGGCTACTGTTTTATCGTTTACTTATCACCTCACTCGTATATTTCTCAATATCAACTATAAAATCCTGACCTACAGGCACATCATTACGCACACAGAACTCATCATATACAGCTTGCCAAGGCATAGCCTTCTGTTCCTCGATAAGAGCGAGAACCTTATAGCCCTCACCTGCAAGCTCAAGTTCGGAAATCATCTTCCGTGGTTCAAGCAAGGCGCGAAGCATACATTTCTGAGCAGCACGAGAACCTATAACGTATGCCCCTATGCGGTTTATTGAGCCGTCGAAGAAGTCAAGACCATAATGCACGCGATCAAGGGCATTGGCACGTACAATCTCAAAGAACAGTTCCTGCGTAGGATCGTCCATTATCGTGACATGATCAGAATCCCAACGAACAGGACGAGAGACATGAAGCATCAATTCATTAATGAAAGGAAGAACAGCAGAAACCTTATCAGCAGGAGACTCCGTTGGGTGATAATGACCAGTATCGATAGTCAGGATCTGTCCGTTCTTTGCTGCGTATGCTGTATAGAAATCATGCGAACCAACGGTAAAGGATTCAAGTCCGATGCCGAACACCTTACCCTCTATACAGTCCTTCATCATAGGCTGTTTCTTCTCAAAAATCTCATCAAGAGACTTCTTTAGGATATTGCGATACAGGGCATGATTCACGCTAACATCCTTACAACCATCGTGTACCCAAAGGTTCATGATACAAGGATCATTCTGAGCCTCACCCATAGCATTGGCAATATCACGACAACGCTTTGTGTGCTCTACCCAGAACTGACGGATACTTTCATCTGGATTTGCAAGACTAAGATTGCCCGACTTAGGATGAGAGAAAGAAGATGAATTGAAGTCAAGAAGAGTATCATATTCCTTCGCCCAGTCAATCCACGACTGGAAGTATTCTACGGTCACTTCATCACGATCAACTACCTTTCCCTTGAAGTCACCATAAATCTCATGGAGGTTAAGACGATGTTTGCCAGGAATGAGAGACTTTGCCTTGAGAATATCCGCACGAAGCTCGTCAATATTGCGGGCAGCACCCGGGAAATCACCTGTTGACTGAATACCGCCAGACATAGCTCCTGCCTGAACCTCGAATCCCTTCACATCATCTGCCTGCCAGCAATGAAGCGAGAGATGGAAGTTCTGAAGTTGCTTGAGCACTTTCTCGGTATCAACACCTATTTCCGCATAGCGAGCCTTCGCTACTTCGTATGCTTTTTGGATTAGTTCTGCTTTCATTTTTATTCGTTCAGTTTAGTATGTTTTGTTTATTAGATTTCATTTTTCCCAGATAGGCAGTAGGTCCGTTACAGGTCCGTTGTAAATCCGTTGTAAGTCCCATTCCGAATAAGAGCTACATAAGAGCAGCATAAGAGCAACATAAGAGCAACTCCCTCCTACCCTTTTCTTTTGACAACATCAAGGAATCTATCATAAGCGGCATCCCAAAGTGTCTTGTCTCTTGGAGAGAAATGTTTAAGTTCAATACTATCAGAAATAACTTTTCGCATCTCCCACAAATCCATAACTTCACCAGCCGCCTTTGCCTGTATCATTATGTTTCCGAGAGCCGTACATTCCTGAGGACCAGCAAGAACATCAACTCCGCAAGAATTTGCCGTAAACTGGTTGAGATCATTATTTAGCGAGCCTCCACCGATGATATGAAGCACATCTATCGGGAAATCAGCCATTTCCTTAAGATAAGAGAACACTTGACGATAGCGCAAGGCGAGAGAGTCGAAGATGCAACGGCATATCTCTGCATACCCTAAAGGCACATGTTGATCCGTCTGTCGGCAATAGTCTTGGATAGCCTCAATCATTGAGGACGGATTGGCAAACATGGCATCATCAGGATTGATAAGACTCTGAAAAGCAGGTTGTTGCATAGCTTTAGCTATTAATTCGGCATGAGACTTAGGAGCATCCGTCCATTCCTTGCGACAACGTTCATAGAGCCACATTCCGCAGATATTCTTCAGAAAACGGGTTGTGCCTTCAATTCCGCCTTCGTTGGTGAAGTTACGGTCGTATGACACCTTATTAATAATGGCATCTTTAGTCTCAATACCCATAAGCGACCAAGTGCCGCTTGAGAGATAGGCAAACCTCTCGTTTCTTGCAGGAACAGCAGCAACGGCAGAAGCCGTATCATGCCCAGCAACGGCAACAACGGGAATAGCTCCGAGGCCTGTTATTTTCTGTATTTCAGGAGTAAGAGTACCGATAGTATCTCCAGGATTTACCATTATACCGAAATGGGATTCTGTAAGTCCCAAAGATTCCAACAGAGTTGAATCCAAACGTCTGGTACGAGGATTGAGCAGTTGAGCGGTTGAGGCTATGGTATATTCACAAACCATCTTACCCGTCAGCATATAGCTCAAGGCATCAGGAATGAAGAGAATCTTCTTGGCATTCCTGAGAGCGGAATTGCCAGAACGCCTCATGGCATGAAGCTGGAAGATTGAGTTGAAATTCATGAACTGAATACCTGTAATATCATATACCTTTTCGCGAGGCATGACATTCTGCAAGTAATCATCCATAGCTTCAAAAGTATGAGGATCTCTATATGCAAGTGGCTGACTGACAGAACCATCCTCTGCAACGCACACAAAATCAACGCCCCAAGTGTCAATACCGATTGAGGAGATTTCGATATTCCTTTGTCTGGCAACCTTCAGACCTTTGATAACCTCAAAGTAAAGGGCATAGATATCCCAGTAGAAGTGACCGTTCACCTCTATGAGGTTATTGTCAAAGCGCGTAAGTTCCTCAAGAGTGATTTTTCCATCACCCAATCTGCCTACGACAGTACGTCCACTAGTTGCCCCAAGGTCAACAGCAAAGAAATTCTTATGTTTCATTTGTCTAAGTTAACAGAAGTTGTGTTTTTATTAGATGATTGCAAAGATACTAAAAATATCGGGAACCAAGAACTATCTGTTCCATTTTTTATCGCAAATGCAACATTTCATTGAAAAATGAACATTTTTTCACATATAAGAACGGAAATAGAATAATTTTTAGTAACTTTGCATTCGCAAAATCAAAGAACGTGCGCCAGCCAAAGAGCTGACCCGCACTTTTTGCTTCATGCGAAGAAGCATTCGCAAAATCAGAGAACGTGCGCCAGCCAAAGAGCTGACCCGCACTTTTTGCCTCATACTAAGAAACATTAGGAAATAGGAAAATTATTTATAACAACTAAACAAAAAAAATGAGTTTGACAACCATTATCTGTTTGGCTTTCATCATTGGCTATATCTTCATTGCCATTGAGAGCGTAACAAGAATCAACAAAGCTGCTATTGCAGTCTTGATGTGTGTAGTTTGCTGGACACTCCTTGCAGTAGGCCATGGCGACCTTATAGGCATCGCGTTGCCTGAGCATTGGGAACTGGGTGAGGCTATCGAGAAGAATCTCGGTGAGGCCGGTACTACCCTATTCTTCCTTATGGGCGCTATGACAATCGTTGAGATTGTTGACCAGCACGGGGGATTCAACTGGGTACACGGTGCCCTTGCTTCAAAGACAAAGCGCTCGCTGCTTTGGAAGATTGCGTTCATGACAGCTATCCTGTCTGCCGTTCTCGACAATCTCACAACATCCATCGTGATGATCATGATCTTGCGTAAGCTCGTTCAGGACAAGAACGACCGCATCTGGTATGCCGTATGCGTTATCATCGCAGCCAATGCCGGTGGTGCATTCTCTCCTATCGGCGACGTTACGACAATCATGCTCTGGAATGGTAAAATGATTACTGCTCTCGGCGTTATCGAAGAGATTATAGTTCCTTCTTTTATCGCATTCATAGTTCCTACAGCCGTTCTGCAGATGCACCTCAAGGGTGATCTCCCACAGGTTGTAGATAATGGTTCAAAAGAAAAACTCGCAGTATCTTCACGTCAGAAGAAGATTATCTTCGCTATCGGTGTAGGCGGTCTCTGCTTGGTTCCTGTATTCCATACAATTACTGAACTCCCTGCCTTCATGGGCATTATCGGTGTGTTAGGCATTCTCTGGTGCGTAACTGAGATTTTCTATCGTGGCCGTACAGAGCAAGACCCTAAGGCAAAGCGTGTTACCAAGTTGCTTTCACGCATTGACATGAGTACAATCATGTTCTTCCTCGGCATTCTTATGGCTGTGGCTACGCTTTCCGAGATCGGCGTACTCACACAGATGGGGAAGTGGCTTGACGAAACTGTAGGCAACGACTACCTCATCACTGGTGCCATCGGTATTCTCTCATCTATTGTTGACAACGTACCGCTCGTTGCAGCTTCAATGAAGATGTACGCTATTGATCCAATGTCAGCTAATCTCGCTGTAGATGGTGTGTTCTGGCAGTTGCTTGCATACTGTGCAGGTGTTGGCGGCTCTATGCTCATCATCGGTAGTGCTGCCGGCGTAGTGGTAATGGGCCTTGAGCATATCTCATTCGGCTGGTACTTGAAGAAAGTAACTTGGATCGCCTTCGTGGGATATGTTGCAGGTATCATTGCGTACTGGGTAATTAAGACATTTATAGGATAAAGATATGTACAATGTACAATTTACCATTTACAATTCCTGTACTGCGTGAAAAAATGGTACTTTGTACATTGTAAATTGTACATAGTAAGATGTCAGAAATTGATTCACAATTCCTACTGTTGATAAACGGATTCCACACAGGGTATCTTGACCAACTCATGTGGCTCATAAGCGGTAAACTGGTGTGGATTCCGTTTTATCTGATCACCCTCTTTGTTATATATAAGAAAAGAGGGTGGAAAGGAGCGTTACACCTTCTGGTATTGGTAGGAGTGATGATGCTGATGACAGACATGGTGAACTCACAGGTAATCCGACCTTGGTTCCATCGTCTGCGCCCGGCAAATCTCGAAAATCCGCTATCACAATACGTTCACATAGTGAACGACTATCGTGGAGGCTCATACGGCTTCCCTTCGGCTCACGCAGCCAACTACTGGGGACTATCTCTGCTCGTGGCTTGGTTCATGAAGTCTAGACGAGTTCTCTACTCCCTATTCTCCCTATCCCTGATAGTATGCTATTCACGCTCCTACCTCGGCGTTCACTATCCGGGCGACCTCCTCGGAGGCATATTATACTCAACAATCGTCGTTGGCATCATAATCTGGATATATCAGAAATATCTGCCCGAGAGATTCGTTCCAGAGGTAAGGGAATGCCCATCCATAACGGAATGGATTCCAGCCATGACAGTACTTGCCACACTTGCGGTATTCGCAATAGTGGCAGCAATATAATAAATGAAAAAATAATAGAATACAGATATGTAATTTCTATTTTTCATTGTTAATTTTCCACCTTTTACTTAACTAAGCCTAATAACAATGAAGAAACTACTAATCATAATCGGAGCAGCAATAGCCTCCCTGCCATCATTCGCTCAGCGCACTACGGATAAGCTTGACCGTGGTCTCATAGCCATGAAGGCAAGCTCAGGCGTGTATCTCAGCTGGAGACTTCTGGGCTCAGAATACTATGACGTTACCTATAACGTCTATAGAGACGGATCTCTCATTAAATCAGGCCTAAAGACTTCTAACTTTTCCGACACTTCCGGCAGCACAACAAGCACATACACCGTTTCTGCCGTGGTACGCGGTAAGGAACAGGCACAGAGCAAGGCCGCCTCTGTATGGAGCACAAGCTACAAGGAGATAAAGCTAAAGCATGAGGGTATCAAATCCACTCTCATCCCTAACGATGCGTGCTGTGCTGATGTTGACGGCGATGGCGAACTGGAAATCCTTATGAAGTTCGACAACGAGAGTGAGATGGCTCAGAGCTACCCAAGACTCGGACCTAAGTTTGACGGTAAGGCTTCTGGCGAATACTCCATATTCGAGGTCTTGAAACAGGACGGCACACGCCTATGGTGGGTGAACTGCGGTCCTAACATGGGCGATTTCCAGAACAACGAGCAGAACATAATAGCCTACGACTGGGACGGTGACGGCAAGGCTGAGGCTGTGATGCGTGCTGCCGACGGAACCGTCATCCATTGTGCCGACGGCTCTACCTACACCGTTGGCGATGCCACGAAGAACTATCGTGCTGCCACAGGCGGTGGCGTGAACTGGTTCATGTATCAGGGTGCAGAATATCTCGTATATATGGACGGCGAGACTGGTAAGCCGTACCAATGCATCACCTACCCTCTTGCACGCTTCGAGTCTGGCGAAACCTCAATGGCTTCCACATGGGGCAAGGACGATGGCGGCCACCGCTGCTCAAAGTTCTTCTTCGGTGCTCCATATCTCGACGGACGAAAGCCAAGCATCTTCCTCGCACGCGGTATCTACACCCGCCACAAAATGATAGCCTACGATGTTGATCCTGCCACCCACGAGCTTAAGGAGCGTTGGAAGTGGTACAACAATACCGACGGTGTGTGGAAGGGACAGGGCTACCACAACTATATCATTGCCGATGTTGACTGGGACGGACGCGATGAGATTGTCTTTGGCTCAATGGTTATCGACGATAACGGAAAAGGACTCTCCACCACAGGCCTCGGACATGGTGATGCTATGCATTGTGGCGACTTCAACCCATACGTTCACGGACAGGAAGTCTTTGCCTGCAACGAGGAAGCGCAAGGCTACAACTATCGTGATGCCACCACAAGCAAAATATACAAGTGCGAACTGCACGTGGGCAAGGACGTGGGACGCTCAATGATGGGTAATTTCTCCGATGACTACCCTGGCAGCATCGGCGTGGCATGGGGTAATCCTGTAAGTAGCGTGAAGAATGATTATGTCAATGGAATCGTCAACGAAGGCATCAATTCCAACTTCCGCATCTACTGGGACGGCGACCTGTGCTCTGAGACATTCAACGGTCTTAAAGACCATGATTCAGAGGGTGTTATTGCGAAGTACGGCAGTTGGGCGCCTATCTACACCTGTGCCGGCTCTCTCACTAATAACTACACCAAGAGCACACCTTGCTATCAGGGCGATATCCTCGGCGACTGGCGCGAGGAGATCATCATGCGAACAGCCGACAACAACATCCGCATCTACTCCACCCCTACCCCAACCACATACCGCAACTACACGCTGTGGCACGACCATCAGTACCGTAACGCTATGGCTTGGCAGATGTGCGGCTACAACCAGCCTCCTCACACCAGCTATTTCCTCGGAAAGCTTGAGGACATCACCATAGCTCCTCCACCGCTTATGATGGAAGGACGTGAGGAAGTGAAGAACGGCAGCACTATCGGCTCTTCGCTCAACGATAAGCACGTCATCGTGTGCGAGACCGACAATACAGAAGTCACAATTGAGGAAGGAGCTAGCCCTTATATCCTCACCTTCAACGTGCCTACATGGGTACAGGGAAGTGCAGCAAGCGAGAGCACCAGCACCAATCCTAAGATAACCTACACCACCTACACCTGTAACGTAAAGGGTGGCGGTCTCTCTGGCAATGCCCGTCTCATAAAGCAGGGCGACGGCATCCTCACGCTCCCGAAGGCAGACTTCACCCACAAGGGCGAGACGAACATCTGGGCTGGCGTCCTCAATTTCGACGGTACCATGAAGCAGTCACCACTATGGCTCAACCGCTTTGCGGAACTTAACTCCAACGGCGGCGAGTTCATGAGCATCAAGGCTGACTATGCTTCGGTTATCCGTCCTGGAGGTGCTGATACGAAGGGAGAACTCACTACCGACTCCCTCACCCTCGGCTTCGGCTCACGTCTCATTATCGACCTATATTCCAACGATTTATCTGCCGACCGCATCAACCTCGGCAAGTACCTTGAAATAGAGACCAAGACCTCAACCGCATGGGTAGAGGCAGGTCCTGAGTATCTCTGTCCTGTTCTTGAACTTGTAGGCCACCTCCCTGCAGGCGAATCAGAGATGAACCCGGGCAAGTACGTCATCGGTACTGCTCCTGCTGAACTGAAAGGCAAACTCGAAGACATCCGCATCGAGGGTCTCAACGCTACGAAGAAGAAACTCTACATAGAGGACGGCAAACTGATTATCGAAATCATCGGACTCCGCGATGCCAACTCCATAACATGGGCTGGCGACAAGAGTTCTTCATGGAATCTTGCCGATGCCCAGAACTTCATACTCAACAACGGAACGACATCCGAATCTACCGTATTCGTATCTGGCGACAAGGTGTTCTTCAACGACGATGCCGTTAATAATACGGTCAACGTGCGCGAGGACATCATGCCTGACACCATCACCGTAAACTCCTCTTCCGACTACACCTTCACAGGTGCAGGTGCCATCGGCGGTACGGCTTCGTTCGTAAAGGAAGGCAGCGGTACGGCCACCATGTCGGGCGAGAACTCATACACAGGCGGCAACTATCTCAAGGGCGGTGTTACGAAGGTCAGCCTATTGTCAAATCAGTATTCTGAATACGGAAACCTCGGTGGTATCACCAAGCTCGGCTCAAAGTTCACAATGGAGAACGGTGCAGAGCTTCAGACTACCGCAGCCGTGGAGATGGGTTCACACATGACTATGATTGGCGAAGAGGGTGGCGTTATCAACAATGCCTACGACTTCAAGATGGACAAGTCGTTCATGGGTACTCTCCTCACCAAGCGAGGAAACGGATGCCTGTATCTCAATGCCACTAACTCCGTATCAAAGATAATCATGAAGGCTGGTTCGATAGCACTTTCTGCAAGTTCTCAGCCAAAGACCATTGAACTTCAGGGCGGCACTCTTTATGACAATGCCCAGAATACGAGCCACGCCATCATAGTACCGAAGGGAAAGTCTGCCACATGGCAGCTCACAAACACTTACTACACAGCCTATTCTAACAAGCTCACAGGCGAGGGAACACTCACCATCGTGCCTCGTAACACCGTTTCCCGTGTTCGCATCACAGGCGATTGGAGAGCCTTCACTGGTACCATACGCCACACAACCAAGTCTATCTGGCTGCCGTTCGACAACTCTACAGGACTGCCTAACGCCACTCTCGACCTTGCCGACGGATGTACAGCAACCAACGTATGCAAGACATTCACCATCGGACGACTCACAGGCAAGGGCGCTCTCGCCCAGCCTGTCTCCAACTTCCAGAGCCAGGGCACTCCTTCAGGCTCTAACACATGGAAGGTAGGCAATAGCTGGGAGAACGGTGACTTCACCTTCGAGGGAGCGATAACCGACGGTGGCGGCACCAACAAGTCGCACTTCGAGAAGATAGGCTCATGCACCATGACCGTAAAGGGTGGCTGGACCAATAGCGGTACGGTGAAGATAAGCGAGGGAACGGTGCTACTCTCAGGCAGCGGTCTGTCACTCGGCACAGGTGCGCTCACCGTAGCGGAAGGGGCTACCCTCACAGGCTCGTCATCATCTGCTCTGAAGAATTCAAGCGTCGTCATCAATGGTACTCTCAGACCTGTTGTTACCGAGGAAACGGCACTCGGCAAGATAACGTTCAACAATCAGAACGTAACCCTGTCATCAACCGCTACCCTGCGTCTCAACATCGCCAAGGCTTCCACAGGTGCAACGATTATGAGTGGTGACAACATCAGGAACATCGGTACGCTGACCATCAACGGCACTATCGCCCTTAGATTCCTCGACTACATCCCAGCCGTTGGCGACGAGCTACGCCTCTGGACAGGTGTCAAGTCATTCTCAGGCGCTCCTACCATCATCAGCGATGGTGCAAGCGTCACCTTCGACACCACGCGCCTCTCAGAGGGCATCCTCGTCGTTCAGTCCGCTGAATCAACAGGTATCGCCCAGCTATCACCCAACACCTATCACCCAACACCCGATAAGATCTACACTCTCGACGGCAAGTACGTTGGTACAGACATCACCCGTCTGCCGAAGGGCATCTACCTGCGCAATAACAAGAAGGTGACGGTGAAATAAAAACTCAGCCCTTGACAGATTGACAGATTGACAGAAAACAGAAAAGGCTCGCACTCCGCGAGCCTTATTTTATTGCTTTCGCCATTTAGAAAAACCAAATAAAACAAAATAAAACAAAATAAAACCATTTGTTTTTATATGTTTTTATTGGTTTTGTTCTGTTTTTTTAGATGGCGAAAGCAAATTTTTCAAACGCAAAGTCGTAGAGACACAGAGTATTTTTTTATTATTATTTAATAGAAGATCAAAATACTTTCTCATATTCCGAGCCTTGGGGCTTGATACTTTGTTTCTGTATGGTCTTATGAGAATGGCGAAGCACATTCTCTACGCCCATCCATAACCAAATTATCATTCTCGTACCGAGAATCGGAATATTCTAAAGACAAAATATAATTCAAAATAACTCCCTATCGGTCGTAAAAAAAAGCTAGCGTATCACGCCCTTTCGATGCATGGATAAATCAGTTTCCCTTTCTCTGCATGATTTTTTACGACCGCAGGGAGCTATTTTGTCCCTGTATTTTGTCTTTCCGTAGTGGCTCCCGCTGGGTGAGGCTCATTTTCTTGGGAAGCCCTCAAGGCTTACCAGAGAAAAGGAGGACTCGCATCAGCTGGGATTTGCCACAAGCAAAGCCCATAAGAGGGAGACACAAGGAAAGCATTTTGATCTCGTTTTTAGAGAGATAACGAGTTGCTTTCGCCATTTATAAAAACCAAAGAAAACAAAATAAAACCATTTGTTTTTATATGTTTTTATTGGTTTTTCCTTGTTTTTTTAGATGGCGAAAGCAAATAATAATAAGTTGCCTACGCTTTTTAACTGACAATAATTTTGATTTCGTCGAACTGACTTTAAAATAATCAGGGAAATGTTTGGTGAAATGCGAAAGAATCACTATTTTTGCACACAGAACATCAAAATCTGAATAATATGGATAAACCAAATAATCAGGAACTCTGTGACATTAAGAACCACATAGCTGAGTCTTTCTCAAACAAAGCCCTTGATGCTATGGATAAGCTATGCGAAGAAGGCACTTTAAGCACCGAAACAATTCAGGCATGGCAATCAGAGCACATGCGCACCCCATACAATTATTAATGTCTTGGAACACAAATTGCTATACCTGAACAATGTCATATAAAAACTAAACCCCGAAGTTTGAATATTGCTACTCAGGGACTTCGGGGGATTCCGTTGCAAAGATATGCAAAATTATCGGAATCTCCAAATATTTTGACAAAAATCTTCTGAAATCATGAAATATACTGACTTTGAAAAAGCATTATCTGTCGCAAGACTCAGCAAATATCTAAATGCATGCGGTGGTAACAAAGTCGCTGCTCTTAATCTGTATAGGAATAATATAAAGCTCTGCCAGAAATTCTACGGATTGATAAATGTATTTGAGGTTATTCTGAGAAATGCGATAAACAACCACTATATCACGTTTTTTTCTGATACCGACTGGATAATACACCAAACAGAATCTGCCTTAATGCTTGGTTCATGCCCATATAAAGGTGAGATTCAAAATAATGTAACCACACTAACAAACCGCGGACGTTATTCAAATGACAGAATTGTATCTTCAGTAACTTTCGGCTTCTGGACTTATCTTTTTACCAGA
This sequence comes from uncultured Bacteroidales bacterium, assembly GCA_902798615.1. Taxonomy (GTDB): domain Bacteria; phylum Bacteroidota; class Bacteroidia; order Bacteroidales; family Bacteroidaceae; genus Prevotella. The sequence continues at coordinate 152,090 of CADBXL010000001.1, forward strand.
ACTCCATTTCGTCTTGGTGGGCAAAGTCTTCATCGCATATTCCCAAACAGGACGTTTGGACTTGGTCAAAGAGCCATCTATAATGAACTGATGGAGATAAAAAGGTTTCGCAACAGAATAGCTCACCATGAGGCGATTTGCTTTGATGCATCCGGGAACAAAGACACAACCTATGCCAAAGAAAGCTATGCTTTGATATTGAAATACGTAGAATTCCTTGGCTATAAAAAGGAACACCTATACTATGGCATGGATGTGCTACCTGATATGGTCATAGAGAAGATAGACAATATGTAGAACAAAGGAAATATTAGCATCCAACAAGAACAATAATCATCATAGAATTTCATGGTGAAGTAATAAATAACAAGAAGATGTTGGTGAAATAAAAAAACTCAGCCCTCGTTACAGCATAGTAGCGAGGGCTGAATCGTTATTGATCAGCACCGGAGGTGCGTTAGGTTAGAGCGTGTCGTTTCCGCCTCCGCCGTTGTCACCACCGCCAGCGTTACCGCCTCCTGTTGAGCCTGCGCTATCGCCATCAGGCACGAGGAACGCCT
>CADBXL010000002.1 GCA_902798615.1 uncultured Bacteroidales bacterium
GAAACAAAAATGCAAATGCTTGATAATAAAGCACTTGCATTTTTAAGTGTCTCAAAAATATGAAAATTATTCACATTCCAGAGCGCCCTGTGCGGCGGCGAGTCGTGCTATAGGTACACGGAATGGAGAGCAAGAAGCATAATCCATACCAACCTTTGCGCAGAACTTAACAGATGAAGGCTCACCACCATGCTCGCCACAAATACCTGTGCGGAGGCCTGGACGAGTCTTGCGACCATTATCCACCGCCATCTTGATGAGCTGACCAACACCCTCCTGGTCAAGTACTTGGAATGGGTCAACCTTCAGAATCTTCTTCTCCATATATGCAGGGAGGAATGAAGCGATATCATCACGAGAGTAACCGAAAGTCATCTGTGTGAGGTCGTTAGTACCGAATGAGAAGTATTCAGCCTCCTCTGCAATGAGACCTGCGGTGAGAGCAGCACGAGGAATCTCTATCATAGTACCAATCTCGAAGTCGAGAGTAACACCTTCTTCTGCGAATACAGCCTCAGCATTAGCCTTGATGATAGCCTTCTGCTGCTTTAGCTCGTTGACAGTACCGATGAGCGGAACCATAATCTCAGGATGTGGATCGTAGCCTTCCTTCTTCAACTGACAAGCTGCACTGAGGATAGCACGAGTCTGCATAGCAGTAATCTCAGGGAATGTGATGCCGAGACGACAGCCACGATGACCAAGCATTGGGTTGTTCTCTGCAAGAGAGTTTACGCGCTTACGTATTTCCTCTACGCTTACGCCCATCTCCTTAGCCATTGTCTCCTGACCGGCACCATCATGTGGCACGAACTCATGGAGAGGTGGATCAAGCAGACGGATATTAACATGAAGTCCGTCCATTGCCTTGAGGATTCCGTAGAAGTCTGACTTCTGATAAGGCAGGAGCTTGGCAAGAGCCTTCTCACGACCTTCAACAGAATCAGCGAGAATCATCTCACGCATAGCCACAATCTTCTGGTCATCGAAGAACATGTGCTCTGTACGTGTGAGTCCGATACCCTTTGCACCAAATGCACGTGCCACCTGAGCATCGTGTGGAGTATCGGCATTTGTACGAACCTCCATCTTTGTATATTTGTCGCAGAGATCCATAAGCTCCTTGAAGTCGCCAGAAAGCTCCGCAGCCTTTGTCTCTATCTGTCCGGCATAAACCTGACCTGTAGTACCATTGAGCGAGATATAATCGCCCTCCTTATATACTACACCATCAATCTCTACAGTCTTTGCCTTATAATCAACATTGATAGCACCCGCACCTGATACGCAGCACTTACCCATACCACGAGCCACAACAGCAGCGTGAGAGGTCATACCACCACGAGCGGTAAGAATACCCTCTGCGGAAGCCATACCTGCAAGGTCCTCTGGAGAAGTTTCGATACGAACCATAATTACCTGATGTCCATCATCGTGCCATTTCTCGGCATCATCAGCATGGAAAACAATCTGCCCACAAGCAGCACCAGGAGAAGCTGGAAGTCCTTGTGTAATTACCTTTGCCTTAGAGAGAGCGAGTTTGTCGAATACTGGGTGAAGGAGCTCATCGAGCTTCTGAGGCTCACAACGCAGAATTGCAGTCTTCTCATCAATAAGACCTTCGTGCATGAGATCCATAGCAATCTTCACCATAGCGGTACCTGTACGCTTACCGTTACGTGTCTGGAGGAACCACAGTTTACCCTCCTGAACTGTGAACTCCATATCCTGCATATCGTGATAGTGGTGCTCAAGAGCATCCTGAATCTGATTGAGTTGCTGATAGATTTCAGGCATAGCCTCCTCCATAGAAGGATACTTTGCAACACGCTCAGCCTCAGATATTCCAGCACGCTCAGCCCAACGCTGAGAGCCAATTTTTGTAATCTGCTGTGGTGTGCGGATACCAGCCACAACGTCCTCGCCCTGTGCGTTGACGAGATACTCACCATTGAAGAGATTCTCGCCATTTCCTGCATCACGAGAGAAGCAAACACCAGTAGCAGATGTATCGCCCATGTTACCGAATACCATAGCCATTACTGATACGGCTGTTCCCCACTCGTCAGGAATACCTTCCATCTTACGATAGAGGATAGCACGCTCGTTCATCCAAGAACGGAACACGGCACAGATAGCACCCCAGAGCTGTGTGATAGGATCGTCAGGGAAGTCAGAGCCTGTCTGCTCCTTGATAGCAGCCTTGAAGAGCTTCACGAGTTTCTGGAGTGACTCAACGGAGAGATCCTTGTCGAGCTCTACGCCCTGCTCCTTCTTCACCTCATCAATAATCTTCTCGAATGGGTCAATATCTTCCTTGTTCTCAGGCTTCATGCCGAGAACCACATCACCATACATCTGCACGAAGCGGCGGTATGAGTCGTAAACGAAGTGTGGATTGTTTGTCTTCTTAGCCATGCCAGCAGCAACCTCATCGTTAAGACCGAGATTGAGGATAGTGTCCATCATACCTGGCATTGATGCACGTGCACCAGAACGAACGGAAACAAGGAGAGGATTGTTGACGTCACCGAACTTGCAGTTCATAAGGTTCTCGATATGCTTAACGGCAGCATTTACATCGTCATTCAGGAGTTCAACGATCTTCTCCTGACCTACCTTATAATACTCATTACATGTGTCAGTGGTAATAGTAAAACCTGGGGGAACTGGTATTCCGATAAGATTCATTTCTGCAAGGTTAGCACCCTTGCCACCAAGTTCCTCACGCATTTGTGCATTACCTTCAGCTTGTCCGTTACCGAAGGTGTAAACTCTTTTTTCTGTCATTTCTTTAAATTAGTGTTTATAGTTTTAGGTTATTAACCAAAATATCGTTATTAGGGACTGCAAATATATGGAAATTAAAAATAATGACCAAATCTTTTGTTGTTTTTCTTACACTTTTTGTCGGTTTAATCACTTTTAAGAGTTATTTTTACTGATTGTCAGAAAAAATTTGTACCTTTGCGCCAAATTCGATTTTTAAAAATGTCAAGAAAGAAGAAGCCATTACCTATACTTGAAAATATCACAATTCAAGACATTGCCGCAGAAGGTAAATGTGTGGTGCGTGTAAACGATCTCGTAGTTTTCGTACCTTTTTGCGTCCCTGGTGACGTGGTAGATTTGCAGATTAAGCGCAAGAAGCATTCATACGCAGAGGCTGAGGTTATCAAATTCCATAAGTTGAGCGATGTACGTGCCGTTCCGTTTTGTGAACATTTCGGTATATGTGGTGGATGTAAGTGGCAAAACCTGCCATACGAGGCACAGATAAAGGCAAAGCAGAAGCAGGTAAGTGACCAGTTACATAGAATAGGTAAGATTGAGTTGCCTGAGTTCCGTCCGATACTCGGCAGCGTGAAGACGAAAGAGTATCGCAACAAACTCGACTACGGTTGCAGCAGCAAACAGTGGCTTACCCAGGAACAGATGAAGGCTCAAGTACCTTTCAGTCCTGCTATCGGTTTCCATATCACAGGTGCATTCGACAAGATTCTCCCTGTGGAGAAATGCTGGCTAATGGATGACCTGCACAATGATATTCGCAATTCCATACGAGACTATGCCCTTGAGAACGGCCTTTCTTTCTTCGATCTCAGGCAGCAGGTAGGTCTGCTACGTGACATCATCATCCGTTGCAGCAATAGCGGCGAGTGGATGGTTATCCTTCAGATGCACTTCGACCACACTTCTGAAGAGACATTGAAGCAGAGCGAGGAGCAGACAATGCGACTCTTGCAGTATGTTGCAGATAAGTTCCCGCAGATTACTTCCCTACTCTGGCTCGACAACCAGAAATGCAACGATACCATCGGTGATCAAGAGATACACATCTTCAAGGGTAAGGATCACATGCTCTTGCTGATGGAAGACCTTAAGTTCAAGGTCGGTCCTAAATCATTCTATCAGACTAATACCGAACAGGCTTATCACTTATATTCCGTTGCACGCGAATTTGCACAGCTTACAGGCAATGAGGTTGTCTATGACCTCTACACAGGTACGGGCACCATCGCCAATTTCGTAGCTCGTAAAGCCAAGAAAGTTATTGGCATTGAATATGTTCCAGAGGCTATTGAGGATGCAAAGGTAAACTCTGAGCTTAATGGCATAAACAATACCGACTTCTATGCAGGGGATATGAAGGACATTCTTACTGATGAGTTCATCACCCAGCACGGACAGCCAGACGTTATCATCACCGACCCTCCTCGTGCCGGTATGCACCAAGATGTAATTGATACAATCCTCAGGGCAAAGCCAAAGAGAATAGTATATGTGAGTTGTAATCCTGCCACTCAGGCACGCGACTTGCAGTTGTTGGACATAGACTACAAGGTTGTTGAAGTTCAGCCAGTAGATATGTTCCCACACACTCCACACGTTGAAAACGTTGTTTTATTGGATAGAAAATAATAACATTATATATATACATACTGTAATATGAGTACAACTAATAACGAAAGCCATCATCACCATCATCATCACAGTCATCACAGACAAGATGATACTGGTATTTTCAGAAAGAGAATGTCTGACCACGTAAAGCGTATTAGAATAGTAAGACGAGTTATCTATTGGACAACCATCTCACTCGCTGTTATAGTTTCGCTTGCCGTGGTTTATGCCTATATATTAGACAGAGGCTAAAAAAACAAAAAGGTAAAAAGTATAATTACATACTTTCTACCTTTTTCTTTTTAGGTGGATTCTATAAGTTAACCACCTTCATACCATTTTCTTAGATCAAAATCCTAAAAAGCACTTTCTTTGGTGTTTTCGCCGAGTGGCAGACATATTCAAACCTGAAGCCTGCCTCGATGAAATTCCTCAGTCCAGTTGACTCTCTAACTGACTGGGTTAGCATATCTGTTATTCTTTCCCTATTCTCATCCACAACTTTCTGGTCGTCTAGCAAATCACAGAACGAGAGATAATAGATATATACATGTCTTTTCTGGTCAAAGACAATACTATCCGTTCTGCTATAGTTTACCACCGGAGTAGGACAATACCGTTCCGTATATTCCTTTGCCTGACGCACAGCCCTATCCTCCAATGACTCTTGACAGGAAGAGAGAAAGAAGACAAGAAAAAGAAAAAGCCCTACAACCATCCCAGCCCATAAACGGAGGGGAGTAATTGCCTTTGAATCTTCTAAAGAATGAACCATACTTTATTTACAGCCTAAATCCTTGAAGCGTTTATTTACTATCCTAACATCCTCCCCTTTGGGAAGACCTGGTCATGCTTCTAATCAATAAGCGTTGATGAACGGACGCGGCTCAATGTCTCTGGGGTCATCTGCAGGAATGATGCAATATATACCAACGGAGCACGCAGCACTACCTGTGGAGCCGACTTGCAGATACGGCGGTATCTGTTCTGGGCACTCTCGAAACGCACCATGTCAGAGTGCTTCTGACTCTTTATGAGACTCTCCTCAAGGATTTTACGATACAGAATCTGGATATTCTGATTATGAAGAGCCACCTCCTCAAGTCGCTTCCTTGGAATGGCATAGACATAGGTAGGCTCAAGAGCCTCACACATAAGCTTTGTAGGTGTCTCGGTGAAAAGACTCTCAATACAGAAGAACATATCGCCATCAACAGCGAGGTTCTCCGTTACCTCCTTCTCGTTCTTATAGTAATACTGACGCACGAGACCTTTATGAAGGTAGTAGAAGTTCAGACAAACTTCATCCTCCGCCAAAATCATCTCACCCTTGGAGAATTTCAGCGGCACAAGGATACTCTCAAGGACATCCAGTTCCTCGTGAGTCATCGTACTATATCTTCGTGCCAGCTCTCGAGCTATGTCACGAATAGGAATGTTAAGGTCTTTCATTAGATTTGTGGTTGAGGATCTTATTATACTTTATTTTTTATATTATTAGTCAAGTTTCAAGACTGCGAGGAATGCCTTCTGAGGCACTTCCACATTACCGATCTGCTTCATGCGCTTCTTACCCTTCTTCTGTTTCTCAAGCAATTTGCGCTTTCGGCTAACGTCACCTCCATAACACTTCGCCGTAACGTCCTTACGAACGCACTTGATAGTCTCACGGGCAACAATCTTTCCACCGATGGCAGCCTGAATGGCAATATCAAACTGTTGTCTTGGAATGAGTTCCTTCAGTTTTTCACACATACGGCGACCGAACGTAACGGCATTGTCGTAGTGCGTAAGCGTTGAGAGCGCATCCACAGGCTCGCCATTAAGCAGAATATCGAGCTTTGCCAGACGCGAAGGCCGGAAACTGTCCACATGATAGTCGAACGAAGCATATCCCTTGGATATTGACTTCAGTTTATCGTAGAAGTCGATGACAATCTCACCGAGAGGAATCATGAAATGCAGTTCTACACGATTACCGCTTACGTATTCCTGATTGACGAGTTCACCTCGCTTGTCAAGGCATAGCTTCATAATAGGACCGATATAGTTGGCATCTGTAATGATTGTAGCCTTGATGTATGGTTCCTCAATATGGTCGATGAATGTAGGATCAGGCAATCCCGATGGGTTGTGTACCTCCTTCGCCCCCCCCTGTTTGTCATATACCATATATGATACGTTAGGTACGGTGGTTATCACATCCATATCAAACTCACGGTCAAGTCTTTCCTGAACAATCTCCATATGGAGAAGTCCGAGGAATCCGCAACGGAATCCGAAACCGAGCGCTACTGACGACTCTGGCATGAATGTAAGCGAAGCATCGTTGAGCTGTAGTTTCTCAAGAGAAGCACGGAGGTTCTCATAGTCGGCAGGATCAACTGGATAAACACCAGCAAACACCATAGGTTTCACTTCCTGGAAACCCTCAATAGCCTTGTCGCATGGTGTATCCACATGAGTGATGGTATCACCCACCTTAACCTCTTTCGCATCCTTAATGCCAGAGATGATATATCCCACCTCACCGGTAGTCATCTCATTACGAGGCACCATATCCATCTTCAGGACACCGATTTCATCAGCGTCGTATTCCATTCCGGTATTGAAGAACTTCACCTTGTCGCCCTTCTTTATTGAACCATTAAGGATTTTATAGTATGCAATGATTCCACGGAAGGAATTGAATACAGAGTCGAAGATAAGTGCCTGGAGAGGAGCATCTGGATTTCCCTTAGGACAAGGGATACGGTCAACAACGGCATCAAGTATCTCCTGTACGCCTTCACCAGTTCTTCCACTGGCACGGAGAATATCGGAACGGTCGCAACCGATGAGTTCTATGATTTCATCCTCCACCTCATCAGGCATAGCAGCCGGCATATCAATCTTATTTATTACAGGAATAATCTCCAAGTCGTGGTCAATTGCCATATACAGATTGGAGATTGTCTGTGCCTGCACACCTTGCGTAGCATCAACCACAAGCAGAGCGCCCTCACAGGCAGCAATACTGCGGCTAACTTCGTACGAGAAGTCCACGTGTCCCGGAGTATCGATAAGGTTCAGAATATATTTCTGACCATCACGCTCATACTCCATCTGTATGGCATGACTCTTAATGGTAATGCCTCTCTCCTTCTCGAGATCCATATCGTCGAGCATCTGCCCCTCAGTAATCTGGATAGTGTTGGTCTTCTCCAGAAGACGATCGGCTATGGTACTCTTTCCGTGGTCGATATGGGCTATGATGCAGAAATTACGTATATTGTTCATAATAGGTTACAAAATTACTACTATTTCCGAACATTTCAAAGGAAATACCGAATTTTAAGTTTTTTTAAGGGAGAAAGGATTATGCAATAACATACTGATATTACCACATTATAAAACATAAAACCCACCTGAACGCTTATGTTTTTCTGATAACCATCAGAACTGTCAGCGTTATGCTCCCTCACAGGAATTACATTGCCTTTGAAAGTCTCTCCTACTCCCTATTTTTAGCACCCTTCCGGAATAAGAGCTACATAAGAGCAGCATAAGAGTTACATAAGACTCACCAAGGCTATACCTTTTCCGAGTTTTTGCCACCCGCAACCCTCGCGTCCAAGATTCTCACTTCAACAATACAAGGATACAAGAAACATGAGATATGCAAGTCTTTCAATTTCTCAGTATCTTTGGAGAGTTTTTTCAAGAAAAATCTCATGCAGAACCATAGTGACAACGTTCTGAATACGCTAATTCTCTGTTTCCGGAGCAGAGTTTTAGCAGACAGAGAACGGAGGATTTGCGAAGTTACTTCAGTTTCTCAAGCCACATGGCTGATGATGCATCGCTCGGCATACGCCAGTCTCCACGTGGAGAGAGGCTTACGCTACCAACCTTAGGGCCGTCAGGCAGACAAGAGCGTTTAAACTGCTGATTGAAGAAGCGGCGAAGGAACGTCTTGAGCCATTTCTCAATGGTCTCATCATCAAATACATACTCGCTTCCCTGTGCAAAAGCCTTACGCGCAAGCATGAGAATCTTGTCAGGACAGAAACCGAGACGAAGCACATAATAAAGGAAGAAATCATGAAGGATGTACGGACCTACGAGGTCTTCCGTCTTCTGCTTTATGTTTCCGTTCTCGTCAGCAGGGATAAGCTCTGGAGAAATCGGTGTATCAATAATATCCACAAGCACCTCACGGCAAGCCTCTTCCACCTCATTATCAGCAACATAATGCACAAGATACTTGATGAGAGTCTTTGGGATAGACACATTGACACCATACATCGACATGTGGTCGCCATTATAAGTTGCCCAACCAAGAGCCAACTCCGAGAGGTCACCCGTTCCAATCACCATACCATTGAGTTTATTGCTCAAATCCATGAGAATCTGAGTTCGCTCACGAGCCTGACCATTCTCGTAGGTGACATCGTGCACGTTGATGTCGTGCTCAATATCCTTGAAATGCTGTATACAGGCCTCCTTAATGCTTATCTCCTTGATTGTTATGCCAAGATGTTGCATGAGCGAGATGGCGTTATGGTAAGTGCGGTCGGTTGTTCCGAAGCCCGGCATAGTCACCCCCACGATACCAGTGCGAGGATATTTGAGCTTATCGAATGTCTTGACGCAAACGAGCAAGGCAAGCGTAGAGTCAAGTCCTCCGCTGATACCAACGACAACCGTCTTGCAGTTGGTGTGTACGAGTCGCTTGGCAAGTCCTGCAACCTGTATGTTGAATATCTCCTCACATGATGCCTTCATATCATCCGATGTAGGGATGAACGGCGTAGGATTAACCTCACGCTCAAGAACGAAGTTACGAGGCGCTACAGGCAGGCAATCTACGAAGCGAACAGCCTGATAGTTACTTATAGACAACTGTGCGTTCAAAGGCCTCTGGGCATTGATGAAGGTGGTATTGTTACGACGCTCAGCACGCATTTTCTCGTAGTCAATCTGCGAAACAACAAGCTGTGGGTCAAAGGAGAATCGCTCACTCTCGGCTATGCACTTGCCGTTCTCGTAGATAAGGGCATTACCGCCATAAACTACATCCTGAGTTGATTCTCCGAAACCGCAGCTGCTGTAGATGTATCCGCTCATAGTACGGGCACTCTGCTGAGAAAGCAATGAGCATAGGTAGTTATGCTTGCCGATAAGTTCATCGGATGCAGAGAGATTGCAGATGATGTCCGCCCCTGAGAGTGCCAGACGTGTGCTTGGCGGTTCTGGAGCCCACACATCCTCACAAAGCTCAATACCGAAGGTGGCACCAGAACTGGTACGGAATATTGTCGGCTGAGAGGTTATCTTTATCGTAGTGCCGGCAAAGATGACATCCGTAGGGTTAAGATCCTGAGAAGAAGCGAACCAGCGTTTCTCATAGAACTCAGAATAGTTAGGCAGATATGTCTTCGGTACAACACCGAGGATATTGCCCTTCTGAATAACGGCAGCACAGTTGAGCAGTATGTTACCCACCATCACAGGAAGTCCTACGATGGCAATAATATCAAGCTGACGAGTGAAATCGAGGAGCGACACAACAGCCTGTTCAGCAGCATCAATGAGGAGCTGCTGACGGAACAGGTCCTGACAAGTATAACCAGTAAGCGAGAGTTCCGGGAACACGAGAATCTCAACGCCCAGTTTCTCAGCCTTGACAATCATCTCTTCTGCCTGCTGAAGGTTATAGCTCACGTCACCCACCTTAACACTTGGAATGGCGGATGCCACCTTTATGTAGCCGAAGGCGGCCCCCCCCATCCCCCCGAGGGGGGAGTTGTTTTTATAGTCCTTATTGTTTGTAGGGGTAACAATATTATTTTTTTTCATGAGAAACAAAAATTTGATTAGAAATACTATCTAAAAATCCCTCCCCCTCGGGGGAAGTCCGATGTTGATAACATCGGAGTATGTGCCAGTTGGAGGGGGGGCTTCCTAAATCGTCACCTGCGTTGCCCCATACCCATATTCTTGGAATGAAGCATCCTGATAGCGCAGGTTCTTATATCTGTAAGTCAGCTCGTGAATAAGGGCGCGACGAAGAACGCCCTCGCCCTTGCCGTGGATGAAGACGATCTTCTTTCCACGCTCCTTCTTGTTCGCTTCGATAGTCTTCTTGAAAGTATCCAACTGATACTGAAGAATATCTGCACTCGACATACCCTGAGTGGTTTCGAGAAGGGCGTCGGCATGAAGGTCTATCACCAATGGCGCATCCTTATCATCCTGTTTTTTCCCAAACGGATTGCCCTTCTTCTGCCCAGGCTTCTCATATCGGCGCACGTAGTTGTCTATGCGCTCCATGTTAAGTTCTCCCTCGGCAGACATCTGCGAAGGCTTTGCATCGGCATACATTTCCTGCTTCAATGTCTTGGCATCAACAACCAAAGGACGCGCCGCCTTATCATTCTCTATGATTGTGTATAGAAGTGCGTTCTGCTCGAAATAATCGTTTGGTTGGAAGGTATGGAGCTTATAGAACTTCACACCGTCAATCCTCAGTTGTACATCAATAGTTGGCTTAATAACAAAAGACTTCTCTTTCTTGAAAGCTATCATCTGAATGCCGAGATGCTGTATTTCCTCAAGGTCCTCACGCCCTATTTCCTCTATGAAGAGTTTGGTGTTTGGCTCCACCTCACCCTCTTTTCTCAGGCTCCACGCCTGTCCTTCTGCCTGAAGGATGGTATAGCGGAAGTAATAGTTGCAGTCGTTCACAAGATACACCTCAAAGCGTGTATTCGTTATCATCGAAGCATCAACAGGCACGAAAGCGAGATACGCGCTCAGACGATCACCGCCCTTTCTCTCCTCAACAGGGGCACGGAAGGTGATGTTGCCAAGCGAAGGATCATCATCAACGATAGAAGCTGAAATATCCTCGTCATCATCAACTTCATTCATTATCGAGCGCACGGAACGACCAGACTCATGTTTCTTTGCCTCTTCCCCACTCTTTCCCTGAAAAGAGGAAGTCTTGAACATGTTATAGTCGTCGCCGCCCTCTGCAATGACCACGACCTCAGAGGCCAGAGTTGGTATCTGAAATCCGTCTTCATCTTCCACAAGGACTATATTTCCTTTCTGGAAGCCTGCTATCTTACCACCTCCCGTAGTAGAGAGGAATCTTACTTTATCTCCGATTTTCATTTTGCCTATGAATTAACGATGCAAAAATACTAAAAAAAAAGGAGAATAGCGAAGAAAAGCGAGAAAAAATGGGGCATTGTCAAAAATGGAAAACGGATTTATCTGATTTTTCTGAGTGCAAATCTACAAATATTTCCTTGCGGTTCAAGACATTTTTCCCTATTTTTATTGCATTTTATAATTTTTAGGCTTATACAGAGGTTGCGCAGAAGCACAAAATTACGTAAATTCTTCGCAGAAACAAGCAAAAAAGTTGTGTTTCTGAGGTATTTTTTATTATGCCGGCATAGGAAAAAGTACGAAGGACGAAAATTCAGCCGTCGTAAAGACGCCAATCCATAGTAATACCAACTATCTCTTACTTAGACAGTTAAATAGAAAATCACATTAGCATTCGTAACCTAATGTGTTGCAGTGTTGCAGTTGTTGCAGTTAAAAAATGACTATATAAAAAGTCAAAAATAAACTCTATATTTATATATAAATATAGAAGTATTTTTAGGGTATGGGAAAGGCTTCATGAGAACTGCAACACTGCAACACTGCAACAGCGAGTGCAGAGTCGGAGCTTGCTTCAGCTATGCCGAGCACCCGCAGTCTCGACGAAGTCAACACTGCAACAAAATGCGCCAATTTGATCAGGAAAAAAATCAAAAAAAATTAGCAAAACATTCGTGAACCGCAATGGGAAAGTTGTAACTTTGCACTCGGAATTAACACCTACCCCGCCTCTCCCAAAGGGAGGGAGGTAAGTCCGTTATAATACCGTTGTAAATCCGTTGTAAGTCCGTTCCCTAGATTGGAGCTAATAGGGAATCAGTTTGGTATCAGAAGGGAGCTGTCGCCATAGGACAGGAAACGGAAGTCATGAGAAAGGGCATAGTCATAAACCTTGTGCCAGTCTTCGCCGATAAGAGCGCTTACGAGCAACAGCAATGTGGACTGTGGCTGATGAAAATTGGTGACCAAGGCCTTGACGATATGATAGCTATACCCGGGAGCTATGATTATCTGCGTACTGCTATGGAGCACCGTTACATCGTTCTTCTCATACCAGGCAAGCAATGCTTTGAGCGATTCCACAGAAGAGACGGTCTTTGCCTTTTCTGCCACCTCACCCTCGTATGGCTCCCACTGATTCACATGCAACTGCTCCTCCGTAAGGTCAGCGTTGAGAATGAGCTTCACACCCATGTAATAGAGACTTTCGAGAGTGCGCACGCTCGTTGTTCCTACAGCAATACAACGACCTTCGTGGGCAAGAAGTCGCTCAATGGTATGCTTCCTTACCGACACGAATTCCGTGTGCATCTCGTGCCCTTCGATACGCTCTGCCTTTACAGGTTTGAAGGTGCCGGCTCCAACATGAAGGGTAAGTTCCTCACGCTCAATGCCGTGAGCATCAATATCGGCAAGAACACGGTCGGTGAAATGAAGTCCAGCAGTAGGGGCTGCCACAGAACCTTTTATCTTAGAATACACGGTCTGATACGTGGTCTTATCGCTCTCCTCCGTCTTACGGTTGAGGTATGGAGGAATAGGAAGTTCTCCACAGGCATCAATGATTTCAGCGAATGAAACGGTATCGTCATCCCACTCAAAGTCAATCCAATGCCCGGTATGTACCTCTTGCTTGCGCTCCACACTGAGATTAACGGTCTTGTCTCCAACCTTTATCTCGCGTACCAAACGACCTTCCTTCCATTTCTTCAGATTGCCCACCATACACACCCAAGAACACTTACCACGTGTCTGGAACATGAGTTCATAGTCGGTTGGCATAGCCGGCTCAAGAAGGAAAACCTCGATAAGCGCACCTGTTGCCTTGTGGAAATAGATACGCGCCTGAATGACGCGGGTATTGTTGAATACCATCATCTCACCCTTAGGAAGGTGGTCGGTGATATTGCAGAAAGTATCATCACTTATCTCTCCCCTGTTATACACAAGGATCTTGCTCTGATCACGCTCCGCCTTTGGAAACTTTGCTATTCGTTCATCTGGCAGAGGGTAGTTATAGTCTTTTATCTGTATGTTTTTGACGGTCATAAGCAGCGGTCTAAATCAACACTCTAAAGAAACAATAAATCACCGTAAGCATCATGATACTAAGACATACGTCAATATCATTCTTGTCATATCCGCTCCCCGTGTATCGGGAAGATATGTATTTCGCATGTGGTGAAACAAAATAATAAAGCAGATATACAAGGACACCGACAAACGCTCCCCACACAAGTCCTACTGCCACGTCGGTAAACCAATGTACTCCAAGATACAAGCGAGTCCATGCATTCAATAAAGACCATACGAAAAGTACGGGGCTCAGCACTTTTCCCCTGACAAGGAGCGTTACAAACATAGCCAGCATCATAGTATTGGCTGCATGGGAGGAGAAGAAGCTATATCCGCATGCACTGTACCCGGATACAGTATGTACCATATGCTTAAACGCAGGATCGTAGCATGGACGCGGGCGCATAAAATATGGCTTCACGATATAGTCAGACAATAGTCCTGATGCGAGAACACCAAGAAGCACACAACCCAAGACAAGCATTATCTGTCCCATCGTCTTATTGTTCCTTACGACAAGTACAGCAAGCGCTACATAGAACGGAATCCATGTATAACCTGTGGTGAATGCGACCGCAAAACGGTCAAGAAACAATGAGTTACTACCATTGAGCAACTCGAGAAAGTACATGTCCATGACTATTGTATCACCTCCACATCCTTTTCTGAAATCCAGCCTTCTGTGCCATCTGCAAGACGGATTTCATACCATCCTTTCAGCGCATCAATAATATCAGCTCTGGTTCCCTCATGCAGAATGCAGGCATCTGCCCCCTGATCTGTAGGGGTTTTCTTTGCAGTCGCCGTTGGAGATACTATGACAGCACACTTAGAATTAGTTGTAAAGTCCTTCAGCTGTGAGGCAAACACATTTCCAAAGATAAAGATAATTACGAGACAGACACTCAGATAGAATGCCACCTTCCTTACTGTCATCTGCTTCACAAACAGATAGACAAGGAACAGAAGCAGCGCAACGATAAGAGACACAAGCGATAACGTTGCCCATGCGTCAATATTCATCGATGTCTTTATGTTCTCAAACCATACCTTGAAGAATATCTTCTCACCCGGCTGAATATTGTCAATTGTCTTTGAACGTGCAACCTCAAGATTATGGATGATATCCTCATCTCCAGGAGCAAGGAGTCTCGCCTTCTCATAGTTTATAATAGCACGTGTGACGTTATCTGTACGATAATATGCGTTACCGAGATTATAATAGAGATTCGCACTCTTTCCTTTCTGTAAGGCTGCCTCATATGATTCTATAGCATCCTGATACTTGCCCTTTGAATAGGCATCGTCAGCTTTCTGCTTCAGTGACTGAATAGTCTCGGACTTTGCCGGAGCCTCCTCTGCCATAGCAGAGCTGCTCATGGTAAGCATGCCAAACATGCCAATACCTATCAGCAGACACTTGACACCTGCCACTTGCTTTTTCTTCTTCATTCCTTCCTCAATATTAGTGATTGCAGAAACAGCCTTGTCGTATGTCTTCTGCATATTACCGGCAGCATCACCTGGAGCATAACGCTCGAACTCACATTCATCAAGAGCCTCAAGGAATGTATCGATATCTGACTGGCTGGCATTGCGGGCAGACAGTTTCTCTGCAATATTCTCACGTGATAACTGAGAAACAGGAATCGACAGTTTATCAGCCACATAGCCCCAAAGAGCTCTAAGCACCTCATCGTAGAACTCAGAAGACTTACCTTCAGCCATAAGCTTAGCAGCAAGCTTCAGTCTCTTGCCAGCCACCTTGTTGGCTTTATTTCTTCTCATTGCATCTATGTTTGCCATCTCCATTGCCTGCTTGCGGAATACGATAAGGAGAACAAAGAAGATGAGAACGACGAGAGCATTGAGGATGATATAGAGATTGCTTCCGAAGAAGTAGTCGTTAGGCTTAACAATCTGAGGAGCTCCGTTATGGATGAAACGGATATCCTTATCCTTTGGCTGAGAATAATCAGCCACATCACCAACCTTACCACTACCCTTCTCCACTTCGAGAATCATAGGTTGGGTGCGGATAGTCTTGTATTTATTGGCTGATGTGTCGAAATAAGTCAGTTCAATAGGCTGAAGCTGATACTTACCCTGATTTCTTGGCACGATAAGCACGTCATACAGCATATTACCGGTAATACCTGATGCTATAAGCTTTGTCTTATCCGTTACCTTTGCGTCATATTTGTCAAAGTCCTTTGGAAGAACAAGTTCTGGCTGCTTGATGAGTTTCAGATTACCATTTCCTCCAACAACAATACGAACCTTTACTGGATCGCCGGCTTTCACCTTCGGATGATCGAGCGATGCACTTATAGTAAACTTACCCACACCTCCTGAGAAATCAGCAGGTTTCTGTGGAAGAGGATCAACCTGTACGGTCATTCCCTGGGCAACAATATTCTTCTTTACCTCTACATATCCGCTACCGCCATTGAAGAATGCCTCAAACGGATCCACATTACGGTTTTCCTGTACTACAATACCCTTGAACGTAATGCTTGGAATCTGCAACTTACCCGTCATCTGCGGATACATCAGATACTGACTCCATGTAACGCAACGGTAAGGACGGCCATTTACAGTCTCAATATGGAACGATTTCTGCTGTGGAAGCGGAACTTCCTGAGTATGGAAGCCTGTAAGGTCAGGCATCTTACCCTCTAACTGGGTAAGCTCCAACTGAGTATATACCTTATATGTAAGCAGAATAGGCTCCTGCTCATGTACATGCGTCTTATTCGCACTCACCTTGATAAACAGGTCGTTACCAGAGATATGAGAGCCAGAAGGACGTACCTGCGCACCACGCTGCTGCATTCCATACTGCTGATTCTGTGCATTGCCCGCAACTATGATTCTCACGGAATTGGAGAAGACAGACTTTCCGTTAACGTTTGCATGAGCACCGCTAATCACGAAAGTACCCTTCTTTACAGCAGCAAGGATATAAGTGTAAGTCACGGAGCTTGACTGAGTGGTATGTCCGTTAATCATCTGGAAGCTCTGCTGTGTACTGGTGCTCGGCCCCATAAGAACTTCGAAGGCATCAGGAATACTACCTGCGCGGAATCCCTTTACATCCGTAGTGGATATAGTATATTGCAAACGGAACTGCTCGCCCACAGCAACTTGCTGTGGAGCACTCACACGTATCTGTGCCATCATCGGAATGATGGCCGCAAACAATAATAATATGGTATATAATCGTTTCATATAAAAGTCAAACCAAGCTTTCTCTAAAGGAAGGAATAGTCCCACTTCCCCCGGGGGCTTTATTTACCAATTCTTCTGTAGATTCTTACTCTGCGTCTGCGTCTTAACCTTCTGGAGTTTACGCTGAGTATTCTTCTCTTCCTGCATAGCAGCCTGAAGAAGCTGCTCAGCATTGTCCTTACTCATCTGTTCCTTTGGAGGCTGCTGTTGCTTCTTCTGTTCTTTTTTCTGCTTCTTCTGCTGTTGCTTCTTCTGTTCCTTAGGCTGATTCTTCTGCTGACGCTTACAGAGCACTAAATTATACCTTGTCTCATCATCATTAGGATTAATACGAAGTGACTGCTCGTAAGCCTTGATAGCCTCTCCATACATCTGATGTCTCTGGTAGATAACGCCGATATTATGAAATGACTTTGACTTTCTGAATTTGGAAGTCTCAACATTCGAAGCCTTCTCGAAAAACGAAGCAGCAAGAGAGTCCTTGTTCTGCGCCATATAGGCACAAGCAAGGTTATAAAGTGCCTGAGGATTATTGTCTTTCTTCGTAAGTGCCTTGCTATACTCCACCTCTGCCTGCTCAACGGCACCGCTGCGGAAATGTCTGTTTCCCTTACGTATATGCGCCCTGTCAGTCTGAGCCATAACGCTCATACAGCCAAAGGTAAGGAGAAACAAAGTACATAAGATGCCCCCTTTTCCCCAATGGGTAAGTTTCTTTATAGTATTGACGTTAAGTGTAATCATACTCTTTTACTTTCCGCTTTTTTACTTTTTATGAAATATCCTTATCTTAGAAAAGAACGGGTTCACAGTCTCGTTTATGCAAATCTCGATAATCAGAAGGAGAACGCAAAGGATTCCGAACACTTGGAACTGCTCGTTGTATTCGGAATATATAACACTCTTCATCGATCCTTGCTGAAGTTTTGAGAGCTCATCATTAAGACGCTCCTGAGCAGCTGAGGTATTGTCAACGTGAATGTATGTGCCTTTACCTGCTGAAGCTATCTCACGACACATCTGCTCATTAAGGCGTGTCATTACAGTATTACCAGTATTATCTGTCATATATCCTCCCCTACCTGTAGGGATAGGTGCACCATTGGTATCACCAATACCGAGGATAAATACATTCATACCCTTCTTCATAGCAGCCTTGGCTGCCTCCGAAGCACCACCTTCATGATCCTCACCATCGGTAATCACGATTATCGCCTTACCGATCTTGTCCTGTTGTGTGAAGCTCTTGGATGCCAAATTGATAGCCTGTGCAAGATCCGTACCCTGAGTCTGAATAAGTGAAGGCTCGATGCTCTGAAGGAACATCTTGGCAGAAACATAGTCGGATGTGATAGGAAGCTGCACGAATGCCTCTCCTGCAAATACAATAAGACCTATCTTGTCATTATTGAACTTGTCCACAAGATTCTCCACAAGCATCTTACTCTTATCAAGACGTGAAGGCTGAACATCCTCAGCCAACATGGAGTTTGAGATATCCATTGCTATGATGCACTCAATACCGTTGCGTTTCTCGTTGCTTACCTTTGTTCCCATTTGAGGACGTGCCACCATAAGGATAAGCATTGCAAGAGCCAGTTGAAGCGCACTAAACTTTATCCAACGCCTCTTTGTAGAAGCACCTGGCATAAGTTGCGCTATGAGCTGGGCATCACCCAGTTTCTTTATCGCCTTACGGCGTCTATACTCTGCCCAAAACATAAGCCCGAAGAAAACGGGGATTATAAGCAGGAGATACAGATATATCGGAGATTCAAATCTAAGCATGTACTTTTTATTTTATAGCCTAACCAAGCCTTCCCAAATGGAAGGATGTTTTATAGTATTTATCCTCCTATGATCAGAGAGACTAACCACTCCCCCAAAGAGGGGGTAAGGAAGGTGAAGCCCTCCCTTGAGGAGGGACTGGGTGGGGGTCTTATACCTTTCTAAATACAGTCAACCTCAAAAGTGCCTCTAAAAGCATTATAAGAAGAGCAGCAATAGCGAATGGCTGATATGCCTCATAGCGCTTTGAGTACTTCTTCACATTCTGACGGGTTTTCTCAAGTTGGTCGATATCCTTGTATATCTGAATCAACTCCTTGTTGTTCGTTGCACGATAGAAATTACCGTCACTCGTAGCTGCTATGCCCTTAAGCGTCTCATCATCAATCTCAACTGGCATATTCACATACTGCACACCACCTGCCACAGGCATAGGATAAGGAGCAACACCTGTTGTGCCGACACCAATGGTATAGACACGTATTCCAAGACTCTTGGCAATTTGAGCCGCGGTCATAGGCGAGATATCACCCATATTGTTTGAACCGTCGGTAAGGAGAATCACGACCTTACTTTTTGACTTTGAGTTCTTTAGGCGTGAAACCGCATTTGCAAGTCCCATACCGATAGCCGTACCGTCTGAGATAAGTCCCTGAGCCGCAATATCGGTTCTTGTTCCCTGAAGCAGGTTGACAAGAGAGGTATGGTCAGCTGTCATCGGACATTGGGTGAACGACTCACCTGCAAAGATTGTAAGACCGATATTGTCATTCGGACGGTCTGCGATAAACTCTGCAGCAACGGCCTTGGCTGCCTCTATACGGTTAGGCTTCAAGTCCTCTGCCAGCATACTGGTAGATACGTCCATAGCCAACATGATGTCTATACCCTCTACCGTCTTCTCATTCCACGCATTGTGGGTTTGAGGACGCGCCAGAGCTATGACAATGAGAATGAAGGCAATACATCTGAGTACCATAGGTACGCCCATCAGTCTCACCCTCCAGCTTACCGGAGCATTCCTATAGACATTAGTATCGCTCAAGCAGATTGAAGTTTCCGCCTTTCTCTTGCCTGTATTGCGCAATAGGAAGTACCATATTATATAAGGTACGAGCAATAGCAGTAATATGAAGTATAATGGTGATGCAAATTCCATAGTGGCCTCTCCCTTCGCCCTCCACCATAGGGAGGAAGCCGATTCGGCTATGAGGGATGTCTATTTCTAAATTACTATTATCAAATTAAAAAATTACGCTATAAGCATTATGAACTCCCAGAATACATAAACAAGGAGCGCGATATTTACCAGAACTACACCGAACAATGTCCATTTCAGCACCTTACGGTTGCGGATTGTCTGCTTATCCTTCTCTGTAACAGTAGGTTCGATACGTTCCTCGGTAGGAGCATTCTCCTGCTTTGTCGTGTTAATGAAGTCAATAGCCGAGATGAGGTTATGGTCATTCTCACTCACGCCAACAGAGTACTTAGCGAACTTCACAAGGTCGGCAGTCTCAAAGAGCATGGTAAGCTCGTCAATCTTCTTCTGATCCTCTTCCTGACGAAGGCGCGATATGATTTCCGCACTAGTCATCTCCATAGCGTTGAATCCGAAGCGCTCCATCATATAGCGTCTCAAGGTATCGGTAAGATGAGTATAGTACGCCTTCGCATCATCAACGGTTACGGTCGTACTCTTTGCCTTTATCTCCTCGATAGAGTTAAGTGCCTTCTGATGAGCAGGAATACGTTTCACTATCTTAACCTTGAAGACGATAGGCTTCTCGCTCTTCAGACGCATAAATATCAGAAGTGAAACTATGAAGAGTACCAGCACAGCGGCACTCAGCCATAGCAGACGACTCCACTCATCCCAAAGGAAGGGATTGTCCTGTACATCCTTTGGAGGATAGAACTGGTTAGGATGCAGAGTATCCACCTTCACGGTAAGCACCTTCAATGCCAGCGACTTGGACTCAAACTCCTTGTTGTCAACCTTCACCTTTATCGCAGGAATGTAATAGAGCGTATCGTCAAAAGAAGTGAGGGTATAGTGAGCTGACACACGAAGATATCCGTCATCAAGTTTCTGGGTATCAGTCGGTAATGTCTCCACTACCTCTATGCCCGGAATAATATGCTGCAAAGGCTCAAACTGAGGGAACTGCACTTTCTGTCCTTCCTTCATTGTCACACCAAGGTGGAAACCTGTCTGTTGGCCGACGAAGATAACGGTAGAGTCAATCTTTGCCTCCACGCTCACCTTCTGTGCCGACATCGGAAGAGCCACAAGCATCAAAGCCCAGAGCAATATGTAAATTTTCTTTGTCAAACCTAATATTATTTTTTAAAGTGAAAAATGAAAAATTATATAATGAAAAATACATCTTACCTTTTATCGTGATTATTTTCACCCCAAAATACTAACTTGCATTTCTTATTTTTCACTTTTCATTCTTCATTTACCATTTACTAACTTCCACGCATAGCAAACATCTGCCTGAGCGACTTTACGTAGTCTCCGTCAGTAGCAACGCTGACGAAATCCACACTCGTCTTGGCAAATGTCTGTTTCAAGACTGCATAGCGCTCCTGCCAGAATTTTGCGTGAGCCGTACGAAGTGCCTTGCTCGATGTATCGATATACATCTCGTGACCAGTCTCTGAATCCCTTACACGAAGCAAACCTACATCCGGAAGGTTCTTCATAATAGGGTCATAGACATGAATCGCCATAAGGTCGTGCTTAGAGCGGCACACCTGCAAAGGCTTCACGAAAGGCTTCCTGTCATAGAAGTCACTCATCACGAAAGCCGTACACTTTCTCTTCATCACCTGACCAAGAAACTCGAAAGCCTGTGACACATCGGTCTTCTTTGACTCCGGCTGGAAATCAAGCACCTCACGGATGATGTAGAGCACGTGCTTCCTCCCCTTCTTTGGCGGGATATATTTCTCTATTCGGTCAGAAAAGAAGATAACGCCGATCTTATCATTATTCTGGATAGCAGAGAAAGCAAGCGTTGCCGCCATCTCCGTCACCATCTCTCGCTTCATCTGATTACGGGTACCGAAATCAAGCGAACCGGAAACGTCAATCATCAGCATGACGGTAAGCTCACGCTCTTCCTCGAACACCTTCACAAACGGACGATGGAATCTCGCCGTCACGTTCCAGTCGATATCACGCACATCATCACCGAACTGATATTCCCTAACCTCCGAGAACGCCATACCGCGTCCCTTGAAAGCCGAGTGATACTGTCCGGCGAAGATATTGCTCGAAAGACCGCGGGTCTTTATCTCAATCTTCCTGACCTTTTTTAGTATTTCAGAAGTCTCCATAAAAAGACAGCCCCTCACCCGCCCTATGGGCACCCTCTCCCCAAGGGGCGAGGGAAAAAGTTACCTTTTTACGCTATGGGGTATGTATTTTTAATTGCGTTATTAATTCAATTTTCTTGAGGTTTCATTACTAACATCCCCCTCGCCCCTTGGGGAGAGGGTGCCCGAAGGGCGAGTGAGGGGCCGTAGCTTAGGCTTCTTAAGGCACCTCTACCTTGTTGATTATCTGGCTAACGATTTCCTCTGATGTGATATTGTTTGCCTCAGCCTCATAAGAAAGACCGATACGATGACGGAGAACGTCATGTGCAACGGCTCTTACATCCTCTGGAATAACATAGCCTCTTCTCTTGATGAAGGCATAAGCACGTGCAGCCTTACAGAGACTGATACTTGCACGAGGACTACCGCCGAAGGTAATCATAGACTTCAGTTCCTTCAAACCGTAGTTCTCTGGGAAACGTGTAGCGAATACGATATCAGCAATATACTGCTCGATCTTCTCGTCGATATAAACCTGACGTACAACCTCACGAGCCCTGATAATCTCATCAGCTGAGCTTACAGGAACAACCTCAGGGAGGCTACCTGCAAGATTCTCACGCATGATACGCTTCTCCTCCTCAAGTGTAGGATAGCTAATTACGACCTTAAGCATGAAACGGTCCATCTGAGCCTCAGGCAATGGATATGTGCCTTCCTGCTCAACAGGGTTCTGTGTTGCCATTACAAGGAAAGGCTTTGGAAGAGCAAATGTCTGCTCTCCGATAGTTACCTGATGCTCCTGCATAGCCTCGAGCAAAGCACTCTGTACCTTTGCCGGAGCACGGTTGATCTCATCGGCAAGCACGAAGTTAGCGAATACAGGACCTTTCTTCACCTGGAAGTTCTCTTCTTTCTGAGAATAGATCATAGTACCTACCACGTCGGCAGGAAGAAGGTCAGGTGTGAACTGAATACGACTGAACTTTGAATCGATTAATTTTGAAAGGGTGTTGATTGCAAGTGTCTTTGCAAGACCAGGCACACCTTCAAGCAATATATGACCATCGGAAAGCAATCCGATGAGAAGTGATTCAACAAGATGCTTCTGACCGACAATAACACGATCCATGCCGGTTGTCAGATTAGTAACAAAGTTACTCTGCTGCTCTATGAGAGCATTTAATTCTCTTATGTCTATAGCTTCTGCCATAATTTTTTAATATGTTTTATTTACCTATTTTCTCAAAATCGAATGCAAAAGTACAAAAAAATACTCATTTTTCAGCATCCAATAATCTAAAAAGTATTAATTTAAGCATTAATTAACGAGATATTTTAAAAAATTGAAAAATGACGTGCTCAGACAGGCACAAAAAGCACAATTACACAACTCCGGAGCATGTTTTCTAACAAATTCTTTGTCAATTCATGATTTTTCACTATTTTTGCAATCAATAATAGAACAACGAATTAACAGAAATGAGATCACATATTTATCTATTTTGTACAATTTTATGTATAACGTTTTGTCTGGATTCATGCAAAACGAATGATGGTATTTGTACAAATCCAGACAAATATGCATCATTCGGAAATGGCATAGCAGATTTTTCCGCCTATATGCTCAAAACAAACGGAATTGACACTTTTGAGATCACCACATTCAGATACGATTTGACAATAGACAAGAAAGGCAAAATTATTGAAATAAAATCTCATAACGAAAAATGCATTACCGATTCTTTAATGATAAATCATTTGCTAAAGATGCCAAAATGGAATCCTGCTATCAAAGGCAACAAAAAGGTAAAAAGTATTTACCCACTAAGATTTAACGTCCGTCCTCAATAATTTTCAACAAAATGATTATCCGCATACCCGTTAACGCCCCAAAGGGGCAAAAGCTAATAGCCCAGGGCAACACCCTGGGGAATTAGATACACATAACGCCCTGTAGGGGCAAAAACCCTAATATAATAACGCTTTTGCCCTTGCAGGGCGAAATTACCAACCTCTAGCCACCTAGGGCAATGCCCTAGGCTATTAGCTTATTGGGCTTTCAGCCCACCTATTTCGAAATTGCGGATAATCATATTCAACATCCCCCCCCACCTTGTTTTCCCCTTAAGCAATGTAGGATTTTTCGCGCCTTTTTCCTTAACGTTTTTGATAAGAATTAAGGCTTTTTTGCCTCCAAAGCAAGTCTCTTGTTCCTCCCCTTTTCCTCCTAAGATACTCCATCGATACTCCATCGATAGTCCATCGTTTCGATGGAGAAACGATGGAGAAGCGATGGAGCAACAATGGAGGATAAGCAGAATTAAAGTGTTTTCTTCTCAACACGAAAAGTGCCTTTTACATGACGAGAGGCAAAAAAAAGGATTTCCTCGCAAAGCGAAGGGGGATTTTCTTGGTGGAATCGTTTTTTTTGTATATCTTTGCACTCAGAAAGAACAAACAAAAAGAAGATAATGATAAAATACGATTTATCAAAGATAACAACCGTGATATTTGATGTGGATGGGGTTCTCAGCGAAAATACAATCCCGATGGATCTTAACGGAAATCCTATCCGCACGATGAACGTGAAGGACGGCTATGCCATACAACTTGCAGCAAAGCAGGGAATACGTCTTGCAATCATCACGGGAGGCAAGTGCGACAGCATTCAATACCGATACAGCAAACTTGGCGTAAATGATATATTTATGGGGTGTGCCGTAAAGATTGAAAAGTATCGCGAATATTGCCGTCAGAACAATCTGAAGGACGAGGAAGTGATGTTCCTCGGAGATGACATTCCCGACTATGAGATTATGAAGGTTGCAGGATGCACTTGCTGTCCTTCTGATGCCTGTCAGGAAATAAAGGATATCTCCACATACGTCTCTCCTGCTTCTGGAGGCAACGGCTTTGCCCGCGATGTGCTTGAGCAACTTCTCAAGAGCAGAGGTCTCTGGCTAAGCTCGGCAAAAGCGTTTGGGTGGTAAAAAGCCCACCCAGGCCCTCCCAAAGGGAGGGATGCGATATAGTATTATTCCAGAATCGAAAGTCATAAACTATAAAATGTATAAAACATCCTTCCCTTTGGGAAGGCTTGGTTAGGCTGTATGAAGTTAATTTTAGCCAGCAACTCCCCACGCCGTCGTGAGCTTCTCGGCGGTCTCGACATACCATACGAAGTCCATGTCATCAAAGGCATAGACGAAAGCTATCCTGATACTCTTCCAGCAAAGGAAGTGGCTCAATACATTGCAGGAAAGAAAGCAGAGCCTTACAAGGAATGGTTCACGAACAAAGAGGCTGTTCCTGAGGGCATTACGATGACCGATGATACGATAGTAGTAACAGCCGATACGGTTGTGGTCGTTGATGATATGATTCTCGGAAAGCCAAAGGATCGTGAGGATGCCCATCGTATGCTCCACCTCGTAAGCGGTCGAACGCATCAGGTTTATACTGGCGTGTGTCTGCTTAGCAAGGACAAGGAAAAACAACTCTCTGTTTGTACCAACGTGACTTTCCGCGAGCTTACCGATGAGGAGATATACTATTATATAGACAACTACAAGCCATTCGACAAGGCTGGTGCCTATGGCATTCAGGAATGGATTGGTTATATCGGCGTAACTCGTCTGGAGGGCAGTTATTTCAACGTAATGGGATTGCCTGTGCAAAGAATTAATGATGAGCTTAAAAGCCTAACCAAGCCCTCCCCCGCAGGGAGGGAGCCGGAAGGAAAATAAGTTGGCACGGGTTTTGTAGTACGAGATTAAAAATACTAATAATAATTAATCGCCAAGCCTTCTGAATTGAAAGGCATATACGCTCTAAGTGTATAAAACATCCTTCCCTTTGGGAAGGCTTGGTTAGGCTGCGTTAATGAAACATCAATATACAGATCAACTCATAAACCTTCTGAAGAAGACCCGACACTATGCAGCACAGTTGCATAGCAAGAGCGTGCGTCCTGAGCATATTCTCCTTACTATGATTAAGGATCGCTATGACTTCCCTAATCAGGCTATGGAGCATCTGAATGTGGATAAGGAAGCCGTTACTCAGAAACTGCTTGAATCCATACAGGACATCTTCAACCGTCAGGAGCAGAACAACGAGCCTGTAAATGCCGAGACGAAGGAGATTTCGGAGGACGACATTCTCTTCAACGATCAGACTAACAGCATCTTGCGTCTTGCCGACCTTGAGGCTCGCATGAGTCACGACCACGATGTTGATGTAAAACACTTGCTTCTTGCAATGCTTCATGACGGTATGAACAGCGTTGCCAAGGATATTATGGAGGAAAATAACATGAACTACGATAACATTCTTGATTTCTGTGAGGAATATGCTCCAGCACAGACACCTACAAACGGTCTTGACCTGACCGATGATGATATGGAGGACGGAGTAGAGGATTCTGCTTCCAACACCCAGACTACCGAGAAGCCGAAGGCTAAGGCTAGTGGCAAGAAGACTCCTGTGATTGATAATTTCTCAACCGACCTCACTCAGGCAGCCGCAGAGGGAAAGCTTGATCCATGTGTCGGTCGTGAGAAGGAGATACAGCGTCTTACAGAGATTCTCGGTCGCAGAAAGAAGAACAACCCAATCCTCATCGGTGAGCCTGGTGTGGGTAAGAGTGCCATTGTGGAAGGTCTTGCACAACGCATAGCCGACAACCGCACCTCCCCTATCCTATTCAACAAACGTCTTGTGGCTCTCGATATGGCAGGAATGGTGGCAGGCACTAAGTATCGCGGACAGTTCGAGGAGCGTATCAAGGCTCTTATCAAGGAGTTAGAGGAAAATCCGGATATCATTGTCTTCATCGACGAGATACACACTATCATAGGTGCAGGTGGTGGTGGCGGCACTATGGATGCAGCCAATATGCTCAAGCCTGCATTGGCTCGTGGTAAGGTACAATGTATTGGCGCAACCACCCTTGACGAGTATGCCAAGACAATAGAGAAGGACGGTGCTCTTGAGCGTCGTTTCCAGAAGATTATCGTACAGCCTTCTACAGCTGAGGAGACACATCAGATACTTCAGAACGTGAAATCACGCTATGAGGCCCATCATCACGTACATTATACTGACGAGGCTCTGACAGCCTGTGTCAAGTTGACAGAACGATATGTCACAGATCGTGCTTTCCCTGACAAGGCTATCGATGCCCTTGACGAGGTTGGCTCACGACTTCACTTGCAGTTTGCCGACGTTCCACAGGATATCGTGGATCTTGAAAAGCAGGTGGCAGAGGCTAAACAGAAGAAGCTGGAATCTGTAAAGAACCAGAACTTTGAGCTTGCAGCTGCATATCGTGACAAGCAGAGCGAACTGGAGGAGCAACTTGCAGAAAGCAATCGCCGTTGGCAGTCAGGTGATTCTGACAACGTGAAGGAAGTTACTGCTGACGATGTGGCAGATGTAGTATCTATGATGACAGGCATCCCTGTTCAGCGTATGGCTGAGAGCGAGGGCGACCGTCTTCGCAATATGGGCTCTGTGCTGAAGAATGCCGTTGTTGCTCAGGATGCTGCCATTGATAAGATGGTGAAGTCAATACAGCGTAACCGCGTTGGACTTCGTGATCCTAACCACCCTATCGGTGTGTTTATGTTCCTTGGTCCTACAGGTGTGGGTAAGACTTATCTCGCTAAGAAACTTGCAGAGCACATGTTCGGTTCTGCCGATTCCCTCATACGTATTGACATGAGCGAATATACCGAGAGTTTCAATACCTCCCGTCTTGTAGGAGCGCCTCCGGGATATGTAGGATATGAGGAAGGCGGTCAGCTCACGGAGCAGGTTCGCCGTAAGCCTTACAGCATCATTCTTTTGGACGAAATTGAGAAGGCTCACAGCAACGTTTTCAATATGCTTCTTCAGGTGCTTGACGAAGGTCGTCTGACTGACGGAAATGGTCGTCTTGTGGATTTCCGTAACACCGTTATCATCATGACCTCTAACGCAGGTACACGCCAGTTGAAGGAGTTTGCTCATGGTGTGGGCTTCAACGCAGGTAACGGTCTGGGTATCAACATGAACGAGAAGGACAAGGAATATGCTCGCTCTATTATCCAGAAGAGCCTCAGCAAACAGTTTGCTCCAGAGTTCCTCAACCGTCTTGATGAGATAATCACCTTTGATCAGCTTGACTTGAAAGCTATCAGAAAGATCATCGACATTGAGCTTAAACCTCTCATTAAACGTGTATCAGATTTGGGCTATACCCTTACTGTTTCCGAAGACGCCAAGGACTTTGTTGCGGAAAAGGGATATGACGTTCAGTTCGGTGCCCGTCCTTTGAAGCGTGCCATCCAGAACTACATCGAAGATGCCGTATGTGAGCGCATCCTTAGTGGTGAGACAAAGGAAGGTGATGGGATTAATATCACGAAGGAAAACTTATCAAAAGCATAAAATCAATATAAAACTGTCCTTTTCTTCGAGAAGGGCAGTTTTAGATGTTATATACTTAAATTAGCAACAGAGAAAAGGAATGTCAACCACAACAGAAATGACACATAGGGGAGGGGTAAGATCCTCAAACTTAGAGCTTTATAGAATAATATGCATGCTAATGATTGTGGCTCACCACTATGTTGTAAACTCAGGACTTACAGGACAGGATAGCCCTATGGCTCTGAACCCCAATAGCAGCAATACAATCTTCTTATACCTATTTGGATTGTGGGGAAAAACAGGCATTAACTGTTTCCTAATGATAACAGGATATTTCATGTGTAAAAGCAGTATATCTGTAAGGAAATTCGTAAAACTCATACTTTGGATCTATCTATATAAGGTCATCATATATGGTGTTTTCCTCGCTACTGGACATGATACAATCTGTCTCAAGAGGTTAATACAAGTTATAATGCCAGTATGGGGCTTTAATACTAATTTTACAAGTTGCTTCATCGGTTTTTGGCTGACAATCCCATTTTGGAACATTCTGGTTAAGAATATGACCAAGCGACAGCACGAGGTACTTCTATGTTTACTGCTAAGTATGTACACATTCCTCGGAAGCCTACCAGGTTTTGGCGTATCTATGAACTATGTAACATGGTTTGGAATCATATATCTTATTGCATCATATATCCGACTATATCCTATGGAGATATATGACAACAAAAAAGTTTGGGCATCAGTATCAATCATAACCATTATTTTGGCTATTGCAAGTATATTGACATCACATATATTCCTAAGAAAAGGTGAAGCTCTTTTTCTATCAGACTCAAATAAGATATTCGCAGTTGCAATTGCTGTAGTCACATTTCTTTGGTTTAAGAATATGAATATTTCATATAGCAAACTGATTAACACAATAGGCGGTTCAACATTTGGCGTTCTCCTTATCCATGCCAATTCAGATGCCATGCGCCAATGGCTTTGGAAAGACACCGTGGATTGTGTAGGTCACTACAATATGCCATTCTGGCAATTTGCTGGCTTTTCGATAGGAGTTGTACTTGCAATATTCTTTATTTGCACAATAATAGACATTATACGAATTAAACTTTTTGAAGAGCCATTCTTCAAGTGGTATGATAAAGAACCGCGTTTTCAAAGATTGGCGGCTTTTCTATCAAAGTAGTAACTTAACTCATAAATAAATATGTCCTTTCAACTTCAGGCTCCCTCCCTACGGGGGAGGGCGGGGGGAGAGGCCGCTTATAGGCTTTTCATCTTCGACCTCGACGGCACTCTCCTTGACACTCTCCGCGACCTTGCAGCAAGTGTCAATTATGCTATGGAGCAATGCCACTACCCTACTCACACCATTGATGAGGTATGCTCAATGGTAGGCAACGGAATAGCGACTCTCATCAAGAGAGCCGTACCAACAGGCACATCCGAAGAAGATACGGCCCGTGCGCTTGATTTCTTCAGAAAATATTATATGAAACATAGCGAGGATACCACCCGACCATACGATGGCATCCTCGAATTATTGTCTTCCTTAAAAGTGAAAGGAAAGCGTATCGCCGTTGTCAGCAATAAGTTTGATGCTGCCACTAAAGCCTTGTGCGACAAGTATTTTCCTAATCTTATTGATATTGCTTTGGGCGAGAACGAGGCTGAGGGCATCAGAAAGAAACCAGCTCCCGATATGGTCTTTAAAGCCATGAAACAACTTAATGCCTCGCCAAAAGAATGTGTCTATATCGGGGATAGCGATGTTGATTTACAGACAGCAAAGAATTCTGGCATTCCATGTATCAGCGTTCTCTGGGGATTCCGTAACAAGGAGTTCCTTCAAGCTCATGGCGCAACTATGTTTGTAGAAAAGCCAAATGAGATTGCCCTTATATCATGAGAGTGCAGTTTTTGAAAAAAAACAAGAAAAAGCCGATAATAGTTCTCTATATTAATTGATTAGCTTTTTATGTTTTTTACCTTAACGTCTTGCCGTAGGCCTGATATGAGGTTTTATTTTATCTGTAAGCCCCAAGGCTTATAAGGAAAATAAAGGCTCATATCAGAAGAGGCTCAGTAAGAAGCTCTAAGACATTTATTGTCTTATACAAAAAGCGAAACTAAAATCTATATGAAATTTAACTTTTACCATTGAACTTGCCGTACATCAGTTTCCCCTTTCATCAAATTCTGATTAATCTTAATCAATTCATCAAACTGGCATCAATTAAAAATCATGTCATATTTTGCATTTTCGGTCATTTATTCGTAACTTTGTCGTCGCTAATAAGCAACTTAGATAAGTTAAAAAACGAAGTAAAACCATGAAGTCTATTAAATTATGGATGTCAGCCGCCATCCTTATCTGCGGTACTAGTGTATTCACAGCGTGTTCTAATGATGATGACACGGACAACTCACCATCGCTTGACGATGTGGAAGTACAACTGCAAAAAATGACACTACGCGAAAAGGTAGGACAGTTGTTCTATGTGCGTCCTGAGTGCCTTGACACAACCATTCACTTCAATCTGGTCAGCACCATAGACGACAGCGCAGACGATATCAAGAAAATCAAACTGCAAGCCGTAAATGCCACTATGCTGGGAGTAAATGAGAAATATCCCGTTGGAGGCATTATCCTCTACGCCCATAACATTGAGAACGAAGCACAACTGGCAAAATTCATCCCACAGATACGTGCCCTGAAAGGCTCACCATTGCTCTGCATCGATGAAGAAGGTGGACGTGTTGCCCGCATCGGCAACAACGATAACTTCAATGTGGAGAAGTTTGAGTCAATGGGTGCTATCGGTGCTACAGGCGATCCTAAGAATGCCTACAATTGCGGTAATACCATTGGCACTTACCTGAACCACTACGGCTTCGACATTGACTTCGCTCCTGTGGCAGACGTGAATACGAATCCAGAGAACATCGTCATCGGTGCTCGTGCTTTCAGCGATAATCCAGAAGTAGCTGCACCAATGGTGACTAACTATTTGCAGGGGCTGAAGGATGCCGGTGTGATTGGATGTATCAAGCACTTCCCTGGTCATGGTGACACCAAGGCCGATACCCACTTCGGCTATGCACAGAGCATGAAGACATGGGACGAAATGAAGAACTGCGAAATGACAACTTTCAAGGCTGGCATTGCATGGGGTGCGCAGTTGATTATGACTGCTCATATTGCCACACCTAACGTAACCGGTTCTGACATCCCTGCAACAATGTCATCCGTCATCCTACAGGACAAACTACGAGGTGAACTTGGTTACCAGAACATCATCATTACCGATGCAATGGAAATGGGAGCTATCACAAAGCAATATAATAATGCCGAAGCCGCAGTTGGTACGCTTTTGGCAGGTGCCGACATCGTGCTTGGTCCCCAGAATTTCGTTCAAGCTTTTGATGCCGTAATCAAGGCCGTAGAAGAAGGTAAGCTCACCGAACAGCGCATTGACCAGAGTGTGCGCCGCGTATTGAAACTGAAAAAGCAAATACGTAGATAATATTCGACTTAGGAACTAACTTTTGCAAAGAATACATTATTCCACCACTCAGGCTCTGTTATTTTTCTACTTCAGAAGCAGAGAAAAAGCAGAGCCAGAGTAGAGGGATAACAGAGAATGAACAAAGTATCAGCATAGGAATTAATCTAAAATCCCTAAAAACACACAGGCATATTTGGTTGTTACTGAGATAATTTGTATCTTTGCACAAAACAATCATGTTAGAGCAAGAAGAAAAATACGAATATGAACTGATTAGCATTTCCTTTGAGCAAAGTTACGAACAGCCAGAAGAAAATGTTGTTTGGCGCGTCAGCGAAGATGCGCCTTCACAGAATAATGCACATACGGAAATAGAATATGATGCTGATGGGATTCCAATGGGACAGTCTATGGAAGAGATTAGAAAACGTGAGGCTATTATTGATGATTTCCTTAGAAAATGGAGTGCTGCAAATACAGAAAGGAAAGTGTTCAATAATGTAATGCAAGAATACATCTACGTTAGAGCAATATCTTTTGCCGAAGCTAAAGAACATTCTGCTAAAAGCTATAAATCCACAAGAGCATTGATGCTTCTTGATGAAGTGCTGAAGAATGCAAGTCCAATAAAACGAGTTCCTAAGAAATCAGAAGACAAGAATCAAAAAGAATTTGTCTATATGCTTGTGATGATATATAAACATCAAGATATAGGCACAATAAAACTTACTGTTGGAATCAAAAAGAATGCAAATAAAATACAATATGGCATTAGTGCATTAAAGCCAGATGAACCATTGGTGGATTATTCCATGTTCAAGAAAAGCAAAAAGAAACGCAGCCCATAAAATGAGCTGCGTTGATTTTGCCTCTATTTTGCGTGGCTCTGGCTACAATCCTAAAGGAAAGTGAAGGCTCGGGGCGAGGTCTTTTGCACTACGCGAGTCCAACGAGAGTACCACGGCTTGATTATTGGGTGCAAAGGTACGAACTTTTCTGCAATTCACAAAATATTAACTTGCCTTTTTCTAATATCTATATGAAATTTAACTTTTTCCCGTTGAACTTCCTCAAATCAAAACTTTATTCCACCACTCTGAAAAAGCAATTTCTCTGCTTCTGGAACAGAGGAAAAACAGAGGATCAGCAGAGGAATTAATCTAAAATCCCAAAAACACTCGGGAAAATTTTGAATTTACTGAAATAATATGTATCTTTGCACCGCCTATAAAACTTATAGGTGTCCATTAGAGTCTTTGAACCGGGCTTTTATCAATTTTTTCATATTACTATTATGATTATGAAAAAAAACAAACTTAGCTCATTCAGGATTCTAAAACATCCAGAGCGACCCTTAATTAATTATGGCGAATTCGATTTCCCCGTAGAAATCGGATATAACAAATCGCAAGTTACAGAACAAGAAGCAATTGCCAATGCCATTGAACTGGTTGATGATATATTGCCTTACGGTTTATGTGCACGTATTGCTGACACAGAGCAACGCATATTAACCAAAGGAGATATGGTTTTGATGCAAATTGGAATTGACTTATTTACAAAAAGCTAAAATGTTGAGGGCGAGCCAATAGGCACGCCCTCATTTTATGTTATCAAAAAGAAAATAATTGAATTAATACGGCCAAACAAGTCCTTTATTTTCAACACCTTCCTTCTTTTTTATTTTTATAGTTTCCTCTCCGCTTTTACCAAAATAGTATTGTGCGGACGCAATCATCCAAGGCATTACTTTGCGAAAAGTTGTATTATCCCAGCTGCCATAACTCCTAATAATATCCTTAACTTCGACGGTCCATACAGGACTCATATTCGTTGTCTTTATTGCTTCTATATAACACCCTATACCTTTAGTATATTCGGCTGTAGTACTGCTATAATTGACAGTGTTAGTTTGTTGTTTCGTTTTTACAACGGTTGACGATGATCCACTTGCTTTTGCTGTGGTTGATACAGAGTTCCCATATAGATTTGTATTGGCACTTCCATTTGCCTTGGCTGTAGAGTTTGCAGTAGTTTTTCCATTAGAAAGAGATATGCTGCCAGAAGAAGTACTTGTACCAACAAGTTCTTTATCTCCGATATAATATCCAAATCTAATACATAAAGACGCTTTTTGTGGAGTTTCTTCCATATAGCCACTTTCGTTAAGTCTATTTCTAAGAATACTTGCATATTCAAGGAATTCAAGATCATTTACTAAGGTTGAGTCAATAGGTTCAATGAAATATTTTTTTTCTATTGGTGTACTGCCAAATCCACTTACACTACAATAATAATAAGAGCTACAACTGTTAAGGGTAAGTGCAGTTAACACAAAAAGTAGTACTTTTGTGATTCTTGTTGATGTGTGGTATTTCATAATTGGAAATAAAAAAGGGCGCAGACTTTCCGAAATCCTCGCCCCTTCTTAAGGTACCGCCAAGCACCGCAACGCAGACAAGTATATACGGTAAAGTCCACGTCCTAAACGGACATGGAACTTTTCGCATACTTGTTCTCGCGTTTTGAAATTGGCGGTTTCTAAGAAGGAGAACAAAAGCTAAAAGCTCAATGTTATATTTTATATCGAGAAAAACGGTTGTTACTCACCCTGAGATTATTAATTTGATTGATTAACTCTTTAGCTGAAGTTAGCCTTTGAAAAAACTAATTCAGCATAGGGGAACGTTACCGCTCATCTGTGTTTAATTACGTTTTACTTTCTGTTTCTTGTTGTTATGTTTAAAGGTTATACATATTAAAACTATCTGCGTGCAAAAATAAACAAATATTCTGAAATATCCAAATATTAGCTTATAAAATTACGTGAAAAATGATTATCTGATAAAGCTACAATCTCACTCCCTTATAGGTCAGCTATACCTCCGTTACAAAACCGTTCCAAGTCCGTTCCAAGTCCGTTCCAGCTCCAATCGAGAGAATCGAACAAAAAGCGGAGGCAGAACGAAGGCATAGCGAAGGATCAACGAAGGCACAACAGCCTTTAGAAATTGAAAAATGAGAATTGACAAAACGTATTCTGTAGGATGTCAACGAAATCAAGAATGTGTGAACCTTTTCAGAAATACGACAACTATTTCAGAACGATGTCAACAAACGCAGTTTAATAATAAACCAAAATAGGAAAAGACACATTCAACTCAGAAAAAAAGAATTTTCATACTACTCTGCAACTCATCACCCATAGCGTTGTAATATATTAACACACAGAATATTACAACGGTGATTCATTTTAAAGCACTCGTCACCCACTCATCACCCTCAAGTAGCATATCATATTGATACAGAATAAGTTGCAGAGTTATTTCACTCGTCATCCTAAAAATGGTGACGAGTCGGTGACGAGTGAATCAACCTTGCAAATCTCACATTTTCAGTAAGATACAAGAATTCTGGTGACGAGTAGGTGACGAGTGCTTTAAAATGAATCACCGCTACAACTATCAGAATCACAGCAGATTGCGGCGTTGAGGGTGACGAGTTGCAGAGTTATATGAAAATTCTTTTTTTCAGATTACTTCTCGAAATGCTGATAGTCCTTTGAGGATTTCCATGCCCCCCCCCATTTGAAACCATGCTTTATGAACAGTTTATAGCAGAGGTCATTTCGGTCAATCTTCATCGGGATATCCTTTCTCTTATCTCTGTTCTTGGCATATCTCGCGCCTGATGGCGGATCAATCTTATTGCCTTTTACGTATGGATTATAAAGGGGGTTGATGTCTATGGCAAGTCCCATACCATGCTTTGAGATGCGTGTGGTGGAACCTGTCATGAAACGGAAGTTAAAGCAAGAGGTATTGTTAGCCTCCATAGAACGGGTATCGTCAGCACCATAATTATCAATGAGGGATATACGCTCTATCTTGTATTTTGCCTTATAGAGTTCGCGGAAGATTTCAAGAAGATCCTGAGCAATAGCCTTGTTGCATATCAGTTCTCCTTGATGCACCTTACCATCCTTGCCGTAATGCAGAACTTTCAGGTATCTCAATTCATTACGGCTCACGGTACAGGTCTTTGGCACAGACTTTCCCTGCATCAACAACCAGATGCTGTCGGGGATGTTAGAAGAAGAAAAGGCGGCCTCTCCCCCCGCCCTCTCCCGTAGAGAGGGAGCTGGAAGGCAAAAGGCAAATAGGGACAACAAGAAAAAGAGACCTAACCAAGCCTTCCCCAAGGGAAGGATGTTTGATAGTATTTTCGCTTTAGGCATATATTTTATTTATTTAATAGCGCAATCCTCCAATAACCCAAAATACTAACCACTCCCCCTGGAGGGGGTAAGGGGGGTGGAGCCTTCCCCTTGGGAAGGACGGGTTAGGCTTTTACAATTTCTTCAACTTCGCAAACTTGAGGAGAAGTTGCTTTGTACCGGCATTTCGGAATTCAACCGTTGCCTTGGCAGAATCTGCTTGTCCTTCAAGGGCGGTTACGAGACCGACACCGAAGCGGGCATGCTCTACCTTCATTCCTACGGAAAGACCTTGGAAGAAATCGGCCTCTCCCCCCGCCCTCTCCCGTAGAGAGGGAGCCTGTCCGCTCAACATATTACTGCGATTAGTGCCTTGTCTGAGAGCATCGTTCACCCTCTTCAAACTACCGCCACTCGCAACAATCTTTCTTTGGAAGGCTTCACCATAAGGATTGACAGGTGTCTCAGGACGCTTAGGACCGGTTATCTTAGGCTTTGGATCAGCCATGAACTGTGATGCAACAGGCGAGCTGTTCTGATAATAAGAAGCGACCTCTCCCCCCGCCCTCCCCCGTAGGGAGGGAGCCGGAGTGCGAAAAGAATCCCCACCATAACCGCCAAAACCATATCCATTGCCTCCTCGTGTAGCTCCATAGCCAGTTGAGCCATAGTCGTCATCACTACGCTCAACAGTAACGAGTCGGGAGTCTATATCCTTGAGGAAACGGCTTGGGGCGTCAAACTCCATTCGTCCGTACCTATATCTCGATTTTGCACAGGTAAGGATACATTTCTTTTCTGCACGGGTAATGGCAACATACAGGAGGCGTCTCTCCTCTTCCAACTTACGCATAGAGTCGGTACACATAGGCGACGGGAAGATATTCTCCTCCATGCCAACCACAAAGACGTGAGGGAACTCAAGTCCCTTGGCAGAGTGAATTGTCATAAGAGTTACCTTATTATCATCCTCAGCATCGCCACTATCCTTATCGGTCATCAACGATACATCCTGAAGGAAGTCAACAAGTCCGATAGGAAGACCTTCCTCACGGTTTCCTTCAACGAAATCCTGCATGGAAGAAAGGAACTCGTCGAGATTCTCCTGACGGGACACATCCTCAGGATTAGAACCGGAATAGATATCAGCAGATATACCGCTCATCTTGATGATTTCACGTCCTAAGTTAAAGGCATCCTCCTTGGCAAGACGCTCGGAATAGGAATTGATAAACGTTCTGAAATCAGAAAGCTTAGTCAATGTTCCCTTTGCTATGCTCACGCCATAGTCAGAAGGATTCTCTGATACCGTCCATAGGCTTAGCCTATACGCATTAGCTCCGGCAAGAAGCTTATTAAGGGTTGTATCGCCAATGCCACGGGTAGGATAATTGATAATCCTACGGAAAGCCTCATCGTCGTTATGGTTCACCACCAAACGGAAATATGCCACGATATCCTTGATTTCCTTGCGCTGATAGAAGCTCATTCCACCATAGATACGATACGGAATACCATCCTTGAGCATCTGTTCCTCAAAGGTTCGGCTCTGGAAGTTAGTACGATAGAGGATGGCGAAATCCTTGAACATAAGTCCGTTACGCTTCACGCCAAGTCGTATATCCCTACATACGCTTATAGCCTCTTCCCTATCAGAAGCCAACTGACGCATTATCAGTTTCTCACCTTCCGCATTCTCAGAAAACACATTCTTCTGAATCTGTCGATCGTTATGCTTAATCAGACTATTAGCCGCCTGAACGATGCGCTGTGTAGAACGGTAGTTCTGCTCAAGTTTGAAAAGCCTGCTACCCTCATACTGCTGCTGGAAGTCGAGGATATTATCAATATTAGCACCTCGGAATCCGTAGATACTCTGGGCATCATCACCCACGACACAAACATGCTGATGCTCAGAAGCCAACTGCCATACAATCTGCTGCTGGGCATAGTTCGTGTCCTGATACTCATCAACAAGCAAGAACCTGTACTTTGTGGCATACTGCTTCTTGATATCAGGATTATCATGGAATAGGCGGAATGTATATACAAGCAAATCGTCAAAGTCCATAGCATTCGACTTTCGGCAATTCACCACATACATCTCGTATATCTTGGCCATCTCAGGCATCTTTGCATCCCTATCATGAGCCAGCGCGTTCATATCTGAGGCATATTGCTCGGGCATCATGAGCTTGTTCTTTGCCCATGAGATTCGGTTATGAACATCTGCCGGCTTATACACCTTATCATCAAGTTCCAATTGCTTTATGATACTCTTGCAAAGCGATTTGCTGTCAGCATCATCATAGATGGTAAAGTTGGAATCATAATGACCGCCAACAAGATATTTTGCCTCACGACGGAGAATACGTGCAAAGACACTATGGAAAGTGCCCATCTGAAGTGACTGAGCCTCAGGTCCAACGAGCGAAACGATACGCTCCTTCATCTCTCGTGCCGCCTTATTGGTAAAGGTAAGTGCCATTATCTCCCAAGGCTTATAACCCTGAGTGAGTAGATACGCTATCTTGTAGGTAAGAACGCGAGTCTTACCCGATCCGGCACCAGCAATCACAAGAGATGCTCCATCGATATATTCCACAGCCTCTCGTTGGGAGGCGTTGAGGGCGGAAAGGAAGTGGCCTCTCCCCCCGCCCTCCCCCGTAGGGAGGGAGCCGATTCGCGACTGGGGAGACTCAAATATGTCGTTACTATTGTCGTTCATTAAAATAAAAATTAAAAAAGTGCAGAGACTTGAGCCTTCCGGCTCCCTCCCTGCGGGGGATGGCGGGGGGAGAGGCCGTTTATTCGCTCATCGGGAACAGGTCGATAAACTTCATCTCTTTCTGGATTCTTGCCTGACGCTTGAGCATATAGGCAGAAGGATTCTTGCTTGAGAACTTACGGGGATTAGGCAGGGTGGCAGCAATCAGGGCACAATCGGCACGTGAGAGTTCCGCAGCCGTCTTTCCGAAGTTCTCCCTTGCACAGGCATCAGCACCATATATGCCATTACCCATCTCTATGGAGTTGAGATAGACTTCCATGATTCGCTCCTTACCCCACAGTACCTCAATAAGGACGGTGAAATACATCTCCAAGCCCTTTCTTACCCATGAACGACCAGGCCATAGGAATACATTCTTGGCGGTCTGCTGGGTAATGGTACTTGCACCATGCTTTGTCTTTGCCTTCTTATTGTGCTCCACAGCCTTCTGGATAGCATCAAAGTCAAAACCGTTATGCTTCAAGAATCTTGCATCCTCACTTGCCATCACAGCAACAGGCATATACTTCGACATCTCCTTCAGAGGCACCCAATGATGTTCCCATTTCACGTCGTATTCATCGGAGAAGGTCTGTTCCACCACTCTGATTACCATCAACGGAGTGACATAAACAGGTACAAACCTATAAGCTACAACAGCAAGAATAGTGGAAGCGAAAAACGCTCCCACTATCCACTTTATAGTTTTTGTTATGATTTTTAAACCGATCATAAGCCTAAAAGCCTAACCACGGCCTCTCCCCCCGCCCTCCCCCGTAGGGAGGGAGCCGGAAGGCGAAAGGGCGTATTCAAGATTTTTCTAATTACACATTTTTAAATGTGCCTTCGTTAACACTCCGGCTCCCTCCCTATGGGGGAGGGCGGGGGGAGAGGCCTTTTTAGTAGCTTCTCGCAATCAGCACACGGCACTTAGCAGGCTTGCCAGATACCATATCCACACCAGATGTCTGCTCGAAGGCGAATGGCACACAACGGATAGTTGCCTGTGTCTCTTCCTTGATCTTTGCCTCGGTCTCGGCAGTACCGTCCCAGTGGCAGAGGAAGAAGCCACCATCCTTAACCTTCTCCTTGAACTCCTCGTAGTTGTCGCACTCATAGATATGAGCATCACGGAATGCGCGTGCCTTCTCGAAGATATTCTCCTGAATCCTGCCAAGAAGGTCGATAACATACTCTGCAATACCCTCGAACTTAACAGTCTCCTTCTCAAGAGTATCACGACGCATAACTTCAACAGTACCGTTCTCAAGGTCACGGCCACCCATAACGAGACGTACAGGAACACCCTTGAGCTCGTAGTCAGCGAACTTGAAGCCAGGACGCTTATTGTCAGCATCGTCAAACTTAACGCTGATACCCTTCTGACGGAGAGTGTCGATAACAGGCTTCATAGCCTCTGTTACGGCAGCTATCTGCTCAGACTTGCCGATAGGAATGATAACGACCTGAATTGGAGCAAGACGTGGAGGAAGTACAAGACCATTGTCGTCAGAGTGAGTCATGATAAGAGCACCGATAAGACGTGTAGAAACGCCCCATGAGGTAGCCCATACATACTCAGGCTTGTTCTCCTTTGTGAGATATGTAACATCGAATGCCTTAGCAAAGTTCTGACCAAGGAAGTGAGAAGTACCGCTCTGGAGAGCCTTACCATCCTGCATCATAGCTTCGATGGTATAGGTATCAAGAGCACCAGCGAAACGCTCTGTCTCACTCTTCACACCCTGCATTACAGGAACAGCCATCCAGTTCTCAGCGAAATCAGCATAAACCTTCAGCATCTTCTGTGCCTCCTGCTCAGCCTCCTCACGGGTAGCATGAGCTGTGTGGCCTTCCTGCCAGAGGAACTCTGAAGTACGGAGGAATGGACGTGTACGCATCTCCCAACGCATTACGTTACACCACTGGTTGCAAAGCAAAGGCAGATCACGCCAAGAGTGAATCCAATTCTTATATGTGTTCCAAATGATTGTCTCAGATGTTGGTCGAACGATAAGCTCTTCCTCAAGTTTGGCATTTGGATCAACAACAACGCCATCGCCAGACTCATTAGTTTTCAGACGATAATGGGTTACGACAGCACACTCCTTAGCAAAGCCCTCAACGTGCTCAGCCTCACGACTAAGGAAAGACTTAGGGATAAGGAGAGGGAAATATGCATTCTGCACACCAGTCTCCTTGAACATCTTATCCAACTGCTGCTGCATCTTCTCCCAGATAGCATAGCCGTAAGGTTTGATTACCATACAACCACGTACTGCAGACTGCTCTGCGAGGTCAGCCTTCACCACGAGATCATTGTACCACTGACTATAATTGTCAGCACGCTTTGTGAGTTCTTTAAGTTCTATTGCCATTTTTATGATGATTTTTTATTATTTTTTAGTCTAATATTATCTTAAAAATCCCGACATTTGCCAAAATCGAATGCAAAAATACAAAAAAATGTTGTAACATTGTAAATCATTTCCCATTTTTATTATGGTTTTTGAAATTTTTGATTAACTTTGCACACAAATACGATGAAACTCATCGTTTTCAACCCACAATTGCAATAAAGCAACATATTATTAGACTTTAAAGTACAACATTTATTATTAATTTAATACACAAAATCATGACAAAAGCTAAAGTAGCAACTGCGTTTGTAAGCGCAGCAATGATTTTCTCAATCTCAAGCTGTAGCACAGCAACAGGAAATGGTGCTCTTATCGGCACAGGTGGTGGTGCACTTCTCGGTGCTATCGTAGGTAAACTCGCAGGCAACACAGCAGTTGGTGCAGCAGTTGGTGCAGCAGTTGGTGCAGGTACAGGCGCTATCATCGGTAAGCACATGGATAAGGTTAAGGCAGAAGCTGCAGCCAAGCTCCAGAATGCAAACGTTGATCAGGTTACTGACGCTAACGGTCTTCCATGCGTAAAGGTTACCTTCAACTCTGGTATCCTCTTTGGTTCAGGTAATGCAACCCTCAGTAGCACTGCAGCAACAGAACTCACAAACTTTGCTGCTGTCCTCAAGAATAACACAGACTGTTCTGTAGCTATTCAGGGTTACACAGACAATGATCCTTGGAAGGGTTCTACAGCTGAGCAGAGTGCACAGAAGAACCTCAAGCTCTCTCAGCAGCGTGCTGACGCTGTTAAGTCTAAGCTCAACTCACTCGGTATTACAAACAACCAGATTAAGAGCAGCACAGGTTATGGTGAGGCTAATCCTGTTGCCGACAACTCTTCTTCTGCTGGTAAGGCTCAGAACCGTCGTGTAGAGGTTTATCTCTATGCTTCTGAGGCAATGATTAATGCCGCTAATGAAGGCAAGCTCCAGTAAGTAACACATAGGCTAGTACCTATTTAATTAATAATAGCGCGATTCCTTTGGAGTCGCGTTATTTTTTTGCCATTAAAAGCCTATAACCAACCATAATTCCGCCATTTTCCTAATATTTTGCCATAAAATCTCGAAGACGTGCATATTATTGATGTAAATTAATTATTACATTGTTTGCGCACACAATTTTATTTTTTTCTTTGCATATTCGATATTTCAGCGTAACTTTGCACTCGAAAGATTGAAAAGATTGAAACGTCGAAGATGCTACGCACGTTATCACTCAGAAATAAAAAGACGAAACCCTGTATTAGTATTCAGGATAAAGTTTGATAATAATTAACAATGACGGTTCTTACACACCGTCCGAAAAAAAAGAAAGGATAACAAAATGAAAAAGGTATTAATGACATTGGTTGCCGTGATGGCAGTTTCAGTTTCAATGGTTGCAGCTCCAAAGGCAGAGAAGAATGCAGAGCCAACCAAGTACACTATCAACTTCAACTCACACAGCATTGCACGCTATCTGAGCATGTCAAATGACCAGGTTGCTGATATGGACAGGGTTCACGACAACTTCTCTCGCGAGATGAAGAAAGCAGAATATGCAGACGAAGCAAATCGTGAGGAACTCACAAAGAAGGCTGTAATGAGAGACATCTCTTACATGCGTACTATTCTTAATGAGGCTCAATTCCGCAAGTACAATGCTGTACTCAATGCAACCCTAACCAATAGAGGTCTGAAGTTCTAAAATAGTCTAACTACATTTCCAATATACCCCAACGGCAATTATCCCAAGCAGATGATTGCCGTTAGTTTTTTATCAGCATTACTTGACGAGAAAAATTACAAAACATACGCATTTTTCTACACGCAAATGTCAAAAGAACTTATTTTTTTTCTGTTTTCTGACATATTGTAAAAATATTTTCAAGAAATGTTTGCAGATTAACATTTTAATTTGTACCTTTGCACTCAGAAATAAAAAAAACAGGCATCGCTCTACGAGTGACATGCCCAATTTCTTGAGTGCGTTGATGCGTCGGCACACTTCGCACTCAGAAAAGAAAACTACTATATAAAGAAATGAGTAAACTGATAAAACCAGCAGGATACAAGGCGTTGCTTGACATGAAGCAGACGGAACAGGGTATCAAACTTATCAAGGAGTTCTTCCAGCAGAACATCAGTACAGAGCTTCGTCTCCGTCGTGTTACTGCCCCTCTCTTTGTGCTTCAGGGCCTCGGTATCAATGATGACCTTAACGGTGTGGAACGCGCCGTTACTTTCCCTATCAAAGACCTTGGCGACCAGAAAGCAGAGGTTGTACATTCCCTTGCCAAGTGGAAGCGTCTCTCTCTTGCTGAGTACGAGATAGAACCTGACTACGGTATCTACACGGATATGAATGCTATTCGTGCTGACGAAGAACTCGACAACCTTCATTCCCTCTATGTTGACCAGTGGGACTGGGAAGCTGTAGTAACTAAGGAAGAACGCACCCTTGCTTATCTCAAACAGGTGGTAAACCGTATCTACTCTGCCCTACTCCGCACAGAATATCTTACTTGTGAGACATACTCACAAATCAAGCCATTCCTCCCACGTGAGATT
Source organism: uncultured Bacteroidales bacterium (assembly GCA_902798615.1). GTDB lineage: Bacteria > Bacteroidota > Bacteroidia > Bacteroidales > Bacteroidaceae > Prevotella. The sequence goes on from CADBXL010000002.1 coordinate 43,884, forward strand.
CATTTCATCCACAGTGAGGAACTCCTTCAGATGTATCCTAACCTCTCTCCAAAAGAGCGTGAGGACGAGATATGCAAGAAGTACGGTGCTGTGTTCATCATCGGTATCGGTGGTAAGCTCTCTAACGGAGAGAAGCATGACGGTCGTGCTCCCGACTATGACGACTGGACTACTCCTAACGAGGATGGCTACCTCGGTCTCAATGGTGATATCCTCATCTGGTATCCTATCCTTGAGCGTAGTTTCGAGCTTTCAAGTATGGGTATCCGTGTTGACAAGGAAAGCCTTCTCCGCCAGCTCGAACTCGAAGGAAAGACTGAGCGTAAGGAACTATTCTTCCACAAGTCATTGCTCGAAGGCAAGCTCCCTCTCTCTATCGGAGGTGGTATCGGTCAGAGCCGACTCTGCATGGTATTGCTCCACAAGGCTCACATCGGTGAGATTCAGGCAAGTATCTGGCCAGAGGAAATGCGAAAGGAATGTGAAGAGGCAGGAATGCCACTCATCTAATAGAAACAATAAAGCTCCCAAATCGGGAGCTTTTATTGTTAGTTTCATCTCTGTGGCTTTTTCCCATAAATCTCTCTTAGTTTCGCTTTCAAACTGTCAGTCTTGTCATTGCCAGAAGCACGATAGAGTATTTTCCCTGATGAATCGATGAGAATTGTCGTAGGGAAAGAAGTTACATTGAAACTACTAACCACGTTTGGAATGTCTTTACGCAATTGGCATACGTGCGTCCAGTCCATGTCTTTTTGCTTGATGAGTTGCTTCAACTTAGGCAGGTCGTCCATACTGTTCTCAAAGGCTATGCTTACGAGATTCAGCGATGGGTAACTCTTGTGAATCTTAACGAGTTCTGGAACAAGGGCGATACACGGATTACACCATGTTCCCCAAAAGTCGAGCAACGTATAACCCTTTCCAAGAGAGACGGGCTTACCATCAATATCCTTAACAGAAATGTCTGGAGCACGGAATCCTTCGTATGGAGATATCGGGAGTGTTTCATCATTGACTGGTGTAATACTGATTTTACATTGCTGTCTGCTGAAGTTCATGTCATGATATTTGAAAATCAGGCTATCGCGGATAATTGGAAAATCCACCTCTCTCAACAGTCCTTTATCAAGCAACATCCTTGCAATATCATCACTATTCGCAGGAATGGAGTCTGTAATTGCAAATTTTGTTTTATAATCTGCCGAACTGACATAATAGGTTTTACCCCGATAGTCGAAACTCCCCACAAAGAAAGTATGAAACAATAAAGCTGGGGCTAATTCATCAAATGGTTCACTACTGGTCCTGACCAAACTTTCCCCTCGCTTCGCAATTCCATTCGGGTATATATCTGGAGCCACCCAAATGCCACCGTATCGCTGAGGAACGAACGTTCGTTTCTCATATATTTGATTGCGTGTGAAATAATAGTGATAGTCGTTTAAGAAATCCTTGTCTTTGTCCATGTCAAACGCACAGCAGTACCAATCCTTGCGATTATCATCACGAGCCAACAGACATACATACTCATTTTGCTTGTAGAGACGAAACGAGGCTGTATCCGTAGGCAGTCCCTTGTATCCATCGTTCGAAATGGGATACATACTAAAAGTCAGAGTTATGGTGTTCTGCAATCTAAGTTCCATACCAACACTGAGGGTATCGGCTGTCTGAGCCTTTATAGCAGTAAATGCATTGAGCATACAGAACACCAAAAACAACGAGATTTTTGTTTTAGTCATTTTATCTATAAGCGAAGTGTTTTTACATCAGCACTATCTCTCCAGAGCCATAGCACCTGTGATGCTGTTCGTCATAGATTACACAGAACTGCCCAGGAGCAACTCCGTGAATAGGTTTCTCTGATTTTATAAGGTATCTGCCCTCACCTGCATCAGAGATTGTGGCATGGTTATAGTCTGCCGTATGGCGAATCTTGAAGGTTATATTTACTGTCTCGCCCTCATTAATGAAAGGTGCGGTAAGGATATGCAAGTCATGGATATAGAACTCTGAACTATAGGCTGATTCTGGGTCATATCCGTGTGAGAGGTATATAATGTTCTTCTTGATGTCCTTCTTGATGACGAACCAAGGACCACCACCGAAGCCGAGTCCCTTACGCTGACCTATGGTGCAGAACCAATGCCCCTTGTGCTTGCCTACAACCTTACCAGTCTCTATGTCAATAGCATCGCCCTCCCATTCACCGAGATAGCGACGCAGATAGTCGTTATAGTTTATCTTCCCAAGGAAACAGATGCCCTGAGAATCCTTTCTCTTGGCATTGATAAGATGATTCTCTTCAGCAATCCTACGAACCTCATCCTTGTGCATGTGTCCTATAGGGAAGAGTGCCTTCTTCAACTGCCAGTCGTATATCTGGGCAAGAAAGTCGGTCTGGTCCTTTACTGGGTCTGGAGAGGTTACAAGCCATTTCCTGCCCTCTTCGTCAATCTCTGTCTGGGCATAGTGACCTGTGGCTATATAGTCGTATTCATGACCGCGTTTCTCATAGAAAGCACCGAACTTTATCAGACGGTTACACATCACGTCAGGATTAGGCGTAAAACCGTTCCTGACCTTGTCCATAGTGTACTTTGTCACCTTATCCCAATACTCCTGATGACAATCCACTATCTCAAGCCTACAGCCGTACTTCTGGCACAGAGCAGTGGCCATCTCAAGGTCTTCCTCCGAAGTGCAGTCCCAGTCCTCCTGTTCCTCTGGTCCTATCTTGATATAGAAGCAATCAGGTTTCAGTCCTTCAGAACATAGCACATGCAGAACTACGGCAGAGTCAACTCCACCGCTCAACAAAACCGCTATACTATGCCCTTGAAGGGCTTTTCCCAACTCCTTATTATTCATTTTTAATTTTTCATTTAATACGCTGGCCTGTATTTTCCCTCCTCCTTATCGTTCAGCATCGAGATATAGGAGTTGTACCTCGAAAGGGCTATATAGTGGTCCTCCACAGCCTTCAGCACGGCACATCCAGGCTCATGCGTATGGGTGCAGTTACCGAAACGGCAATCAGCCGAGAACTTGAATATCTCCTTGAAATACGAGCATATCTCCTCTGGCTCCATGTCAAACGTGCCGAAGCCTCGTATTCCTGGGGTGTCAATAACCCACGATGGCTTGTCCGCTGTTGATGCGGGCAACTGTATCATCTCTGAGAAGGTAGTGGTATGCTGTCCCGTGTCATGTGCATCCGAAATCTCGGCTGTCCTAAGATTGATACCTGGGATGAGTTGGTTCAGGAGTGTACTCTTCCCCACTCCACTGTTACCACTGAACAGCGTCACCTTCCCTTCGAGCATAGGGCGCAGTTCATCCACTCCCTCTCCTGTCTCTGCCGAAAGTGCCACGCACTCATAGCCTATGTTGCTATACAGCGTCTTCATCATCTCCAGATACCTTAGTTCATCTTCTGAATAGATGTCCTTCTTGTTGAATACGAGTATCACAGGCACACGATAAGCCTCAGCCGAGGCAAGGAAACGGTCAATGAAAGTGGTTGATGTCTCTGGATGTGAGATTGTCACCAACAGACAAGCCTGGTCCACATTACTGGCTATGATATGGCTCTGCTTCGAGAGATTCGTTGACTTTCTCACTATATAGTTACGACGGTCGTCAATGGCAGTAATCCAATATGCCACCTCCGTTCCCTCACCAGAAGCAGTACCAGCCGAAACAGACACAAGGTCACCCACAGCAACTGGATTAGTACTGCGGATGCCCTTGAGCCGAAAATTACCTTTTATCTTGCAGTCTATCGTCTCGCCCTCGTCAGTAAGGACGGTGTACCAATAGCCTGTGTTCTTTATTACGAGTCCGTGCATTTAGACGGTCATGATTTCCTTGGTCTTGTCATCGAGCATAGCGTCAATCTTTGCGATATACTTATCGTGAAGCTTCTGCAAGTCGTTCTCTGCATCCTTCTCCACGTCCTCTGACAGACCGTCCTTTGTTGCCTTCTTCAACTTTTCCTTGATTTCGGCACGCGCATTACGCACACCTACCTTGGCTTTCTCACCAATCTTGTTACACTGCTTCACGAGGTCACGACGACGCTCCTCTGTTGGCTGTGGAATGCCAAGACGGATAATCTCACCATTGTTCTCTGGTGTGATACCAACGTCAGAATCCATGATACCCTTCTCTATTTCGCGAATCTGCTTCTTGTCGAAAGGCTTGATAGCGATGGTACGGGCATCAGGAGTGGTAACGCTTGCCACCTGATTCAGAGGCACCATCATGCCGTATGATTCTACACGCACGCCACTTACTATAGCCACATTGGCTCTGCCAGCGCGAATCTTAGCGAGGGACTCATCGAGATACATTGCCGACATCTCCATCTGCTCCTCGGCTTCCATTAGGGTTTCTTTTACGTCAATCATTGTAAAATTGATATTTGATATATGATATTTCCTTGTTATTTTTAGTCAAAGGTCAAAAGTCAAAGGTCAAAAGTCTTTTGCCTTTAGCCTTTAGTCTTTAGCCTTTAGCCTTCCCCAGTTCCTTTTCCACAAGGTTCGTCAGCTCCACGAACCGCTGAACGCTCAACTGCTCCGGACGCTTTGTCATCAGTTCATGCTCGAAGAACTCTGGACTTGCCACTACGTCACCGTTGAATATCTGCCTGAGCGATACTCTAAGCATCTTCCTGCGCTGGTTGAAGGTTGTCTTCACCACCCTCTTGAACAGAGCCTCATCACATCCGAGGTCAGTCACCTTATTACGGGTCATGCGTATAACGGCACTCTTTACCTTTGGAGGTGGGTTGAACACATGCTCATCCACGGTAAACAGATATTCCGTGTCATACCAAGCCTGAATCAACACCGACAGTATGCCGTAAGCCTTGTTGCCTGGCTCTGAGGCTATACGCAAGGCTACCTCCCTCTGAATCATACCCGTACAGCAAGGTATCAGGTCCTTGTTATCCAGCATCTTGAAGAATATCTGCGAAGAGATGTCATAGGGATAGTTGCCCGTCAGTACGAACTGCCTTCCACCAAATACTTCATTCAGGTCCATACGCAGGAAGTCAGCACCGATGATATTATCCCTCAACCGAGGAAAGTTCTCGTTGAGGTATGCCACCGATTCCGTATCAATCTCCACGCACTTGAACTCACGTTCCTTGGGATAGAGATACTGCGTCATCACACCCATACCTGGTCCTATCTCCAACACTGGAATATCAGGATAGGCATCCACCGTATCGGCTATGCGCTTGGCTATGCCAAGGTCGGTCAGGAAGTGCTGACCTAAGTTTTTCTTTGGTCTAACCTGTTTCATTCAAGCCACAAAGATACAACTAAAAAACGAAAATCCACTACGAATAGCCTAAAAAAAATATATTTTTCACATTTTCGGCATTTTATATAGGTGTATTTTTGGTATTTTCCCGAAATAGCATTACCTTTGCGTGATATTACATGAACAAAAAGCGTATTATAACTGTCCTGAAAGTCACCACCCCGTTCATTCTGGGTGGTGCTATTCTGTGGTGGATGTTCCGAAACTTCGACTTCAAGAGCATGAAGCACGTTCTCTTCGAGGAGATGAACTGGTGGTGGATGCTCCTGTCATTCCCCTTCGGAATCCTTGCTCAGGCTTTCCGTGGATGGAGGTGGAAACAGACTCTCGAACCCATAGGCGAGAATCCGCGTACCAGCACTACCATATACTCCATTTTCATATCCTACGCGACCTCGCTCATAGTGCCTCGTGTAGGTGAGTTCACACGTTGCGGAGTATTAAAACGATGGGAAGGAACATCATTCCCAAAGGCTCTCGGAACGGTCGTCACAGAGCGTGCCGTTGACTCATCGCTCATTCTCCTGCTTACGGTCATCACCTTCCTGAGCCAGATACCAGTGTTCCTCACCTTCTTCTCTCACACAGGAACACGTTTCGATGAAATCTTCGGAATGTTCTCTACCACAGGCTATATCGTCACGATTATCTGCGGAATAGCCGTACTCATATCCCTCTATTCCGTTCGTAAGAAACTGTCGTTCTACGATAAGGTGAAAGCCACTCTACACGGCATCATAGAAGGTGTCATGTCGCTTCGTAAGGTGAAGAACATACCTCTGTTCCTATTCTATTCCATCGCCATCTGGGCAAGCTATTTCCTGCACTATTACCTCACGTTCTTCTGTTTCTCTGGAACGGCTAACCTCGGCATCACCTGTGCCATGGTTACGTTCATCGTGGGTAGTATTGCCGTGCTTGTTCCTACGCCTAACGGTGCTGGTCCTTGGCATTTCGCCGTTAAGACCATGCTCATCCTCTATGGCGTGGCCGATAACGAAGCCCTGTATTTCGTGCTGATAGTGCACACCGTACAGACGCTTCTCGTCGTTGCAATTGGAATATATGCGTGGGTGGCGCTGAGTATGAAGAAAGTGAAAAGTGAAAAATGAAAAATACCGCCGAGCCCGGCGGTATATATGGAAAGTAAATTAGGAGTAAATTATATCAGTAAATTAAAATAAAAAAATTAATTTACAGAAAAGAATTTACTGGATTAATTTTTTTCAATTTACTTTCAGAAGATGACTCAGCAAGGAGCATAAAAACTACTATTATTTTACAATTTAATTTCATACAACCATGAGCAAAATTGAGAATTTATCCCCAGAATGCATCTGGCGCAATTTCTATGCCCTCACACAGGTGCCACGTCCTTCTGGACATCTTGAGAAAGTACAGCAGTTCCTACTCGACTTCGCCAAGAAGGTTGGCGTAGAGGCTTTCAAGGATTCTGCCAACAATATCGTTATGCGTAAGCCTGCATCTCCAGGCATGGAAAACCGCAAAACCGTGATGCTTCAGGCCCACATGGATATGGTGCCTCAGAAGACTCCCGATTCTACCCACAACTTCGAGACTGACCCTATCCAGACATGGATTGACGGTGAGTGGGTGAAGACAAAGGGCACTACCCTCGGTGCTGACGACGGTCTGGGCATTTCTGCCATCATGGCTGTCATGGAGGATAAGACCTTGAAGCATGGTCCGATAGAGGCTCTATGCACCGCCGACGAAGAGACTGGCATGTATGGTGCTAACGACCTGCCTACTGGTCAGATGACTGCCGACATCCTCCTTAACCTCGACACCGAGGATGAGGGTGAGATGATTGTAGGCTCTGCTGGAGGCATTAACATCACTGGCACTATAGAATACAAGCCTGCCGACACCGAGAAGGGCGACAAGGCCGTGAAGGTCACTCTCAAGGGCTTGAAAGGCGGTCATTCAGGACTTGAAATCAACGAGGGACGTGCCAATGCCAACAAGCAGATGGTTCGTTTTGTGCGTGAGGCTATCAGCCAATGTGATGCCCGACTTGCAGAATGGCATGGCGGTAATATGCGTAATGCCATACCTAACTCTTGCGTCGTTATCCTCACAGTTCCTGCCGAGAACGTGGAGGCTTTGAAGGAACTCACAGAGGATTGGAAGGTGTATATCTCAGAGGATTATTATGGCATTGAGGAAGGCATTGAGTTCTTTGCAGAGGATGTTGCCACTCCTGCCACAGAGGTTCCTGCCGAGATTCAGGACAACCTCGTTGATGCTATCTACGCTTGTCACGATGGCGTTATCCGTATGATTCCAAGCATCCCTTCAAAGGTAGAGACATCAAGCAACCTTGCCATCGTTGATATTACTGATACCAAGGCTGAGATTAAGGTGCTTGCCCGTTCTTCTTCCGAGAGCATGAAGGACTATGTCGTTACCACCGTTTCAAGTGCCTTCTCTATGGTAGGAATGAAGGTTGAGACCGACGGCGACTATACAGGCTGGAATCCTAACCCTAACAGTCCGATGGTAGCCTTGATGAGCAATATTTACAAGGACCTCTTCGGCACAGAACCAACCGTACAGGTATGTCACGCAGGACTTGAGTGCTCTATCATTCTCGGCAAATATCCACAGCTTGACATCGTGAGCTTCGGACCAACAATCCGCTCTCCTCACACACCAGGCGAACGTGCTCACATCCCTTCAGTGCCTAAGTTCTGGCAGTTCCTCACTAAGACATTGGAGGAAATTCCGGAGAAGGGGTAAAGGGTAAAGAATAAAGAGTAAAGAATAAAGTATATAGTAGAAAGTATAAAAAATTACGAATTACTTTGTTACATTTATCGTAACTTGGTAATTCGTAATTTGTTATTACTCCTCTCCCCACATCCTATACGTTTTCGTATTTATTCCCACGGCGATATTTATTGCAGGCACCCATCCTACGCCATTCCCATATCGCGTGACGCTGAAATAAGGCTTCACACGCAACTGTGTCTCGGTAGCAATCCTAAAAATGGACTGTAAATTGATGGTATGCTTCAGCTTATAGTCAATCATCAAGCCCAAGCCTGTGGAGAAGCCAGCACATTGATACGTTACATTGTTCTTCTCCTTATATTCCTCATATCTTTCTCCTCCATCAAAGAAACGCACGCCTACCCCTATAAACGGAGTAAGTGCAACCTTATCCCTATTATATATATTATATCCGAAATAGGATGTAATAGCACCACACGTAAGCCAATTGCCTTCCTCTATATGACCTTTCTTTGCAAGAATCTGCTTCTTACATTTGCTAAAGAATGACATATCAATATCCAATCCGTACAACCTTTTACACCTGTTATAGCTTGCTCCGAAACTAACTCCATAGGATGCGCCATGATAATCAGAGAAAGGAACACTGGCAAGGATTCCCATATCACCCATCCAATATACCTTCGAAGGAACAAGTCCCCTTACCATATCGCGCGGGTTAAGCTCTGCATCGGTAAGTTTCTTTGCCAACTCATCAGCAATGCTATCTACCGCCTGAGCGTTGTTACCTTGGTCGGTAAGCGTATTCATCCTATCAATTTCCTCATCGAATGCACGTTGCATTTCCGAATACTGCGCATCAAAACTCACCATCTCTCTCACCGACTCAACAACCATCTTCCTGACGAGATACACCCACAGGGCAAACTGATTCTGACAATGCTTAAGCTTTGACTCATTCATGTTATTAGCATCCATCCACGACTGGTTCTGTATCACATAGTTATCCCAGTCTATATATTTATACTTGATGCCATCCAGTATTCTTTGCTTATCCCTCGGCTTTGCCAAAAGACTAACATACGATGATTTCTTGCCATTCATCGGCTTAGTAGCCCTGAAATCATCCCAACGGAGCTTTCTCTCACCCCATTTCACCATACCGTAATGCAGGTCGTCATTATCAACATTTATCTTTGAGAACGTTATCTGAGCCTGTAATGGCACGAAGCACAAAGCCAACAGTATTTGTAATAATGCTCTTTTCATATATAAACAATTTGCAATCAAGATGCAAAGGTAGTCATTTTATCTGAATATCAAAAGAATATAGCGAGAAAAAGTTAATAAACGCTAAAATATGCACACTTCATGCAGTCTTTTCCGTGAAATCACACACTATATAAGTGAAATTAATTATTTTTGCATATAAACTAATTGAAGTTTCGCAAGCTCAACTTCATGAGGTTTAAGGTTTTGAGGTTGCAGGTTATAAGGTCTGCCTCATCAATGGCAAGTCTGACCTAAGAACCTTTTAACCAAATAACCTTCCAACCTGTAACTTGAGCTAAGCGAAAGTTAAAAACAACCTAAGTATGAAAAGAAACAAAATCCTATGGCTTTGTGCCATCCTTTTCTCAACAACATTGTGTTGCAGTTGCAGTAGCGACGACGATTCTACCACATCTGCGAAAACAGCGACAAGAAGTGTAAGTATTGCCGACCGCTCGCTATATGCCATCGCGCGACAGAGTAGCGATGCTATTATCCGGCATAAGGCAGAAATGCCAGTATTCTCACTCAGCGATATTGAGAGCTACAATCCCAAGACCGGTGAGATTAAATTCAAGGATATAGCATTCGACAAAGAACTATTCTATGACATTGCCTGCAAATACCGTGTATATTTCTATGCAGGTGACGACCTGCTATTTGATGCCCTTACTGTATCATGGTTCTCAAGTGTAGGTTATTTCGACCAACTTACCTTCCAGTGCGATTTCTATGGACCTTCAGATGACGGACTGAAGAATAGCCGTTTCTTCCTTAGCTATGGCTACCCTGGGACAATAGATGGTGATGAAACTATCAAGGAACTAATGAAGAAGAATGAGGCTGGCATGGAACGCTTCGTCAGCATACTAAGCAAGGCGGGTAAGATTGTCAATGCTGAATAATCCCAGAGAACAACAAGACAAAGAAAAACTGATAAGCAGGTGCAAGGCTGGCGACCGTCAGGCCTTGAGCCTGCTATATTGCCATTATAGGCCGTATCTGCTAAATATCTGCAAGCATTACGCCAAGGAAGACCATGTGGCAGAAGACCTGTTGCATGACGCTTTTATCGTGATTCTCACCTCACTCGACAAACTGCGAGACACAGACAAACTGGAGGCGTGGATGACGACAATAGTACGCAACGTAGGCTATCACTATTGGAAACACCTTGACAAGGAACACACAGCCCTCAAACAGATGGCAGGCGAAAGTCAGGACATGACAGCGGGAAGTCTCATGCCTGATTATGAACTGATGCAGAAACTCGTAGCACAACTCCCAAAGGGATACCAGCAGGTGTTCCGTCTGTCGGTGTTCGAGGGACTATCGCATCAGGAAATCAGCCGTATGCTGAACATAGCACCCCACTCCTCATCATCACAACTCCTACATGCCAAGCGAATGCTCCAGAAGCTCATCAAGCAGTCATGGCTCCTCATCCTGCTATTCATCGCCATCCCTACTGTTATCTGGAAATTCCTGCAGAAAGACAGTCGCAACATGGAAGGAAGTATAAAAGAGGCACATGTACGCTCTCTACCACAATCCTCGTCCATAGAGAGGGAGATGGTATCTGACAAGAATTCCACATCTAACCCTAAGAAGAATTTAGAGGGTATCAACCACGCAATACCTACCCCACGTCACCTTTCTACATCAGATCTCCCCCATAAAGAGGAAGAGCGCGTTCACGATGAGGTGCCCGCCATTAAGGAGGATTCCGAGAATATCAATTCTCCATCAACCAACACCCAACATCCATCACCCGATACCTATCACCCAAGCACACAGCCAGCCATAGCAGAAACCGCCAATAAAGACATACAGATAAAACAGAAGACATCTGCATGGAATGTACAACTGGCATATAACGGACAATTAGGCAAGCGCGATAACTTCCATGAAGCTACGAGCGTAAATGCCAAGAGTTTCTCTGCCATTAGCAACATCCTTATTCCAGAAGAAACGGCCTACAGCAACTGGAACGACTATTCCTTCTATCTCAACAATGCAATCCCACAGCAGGATATGACAGCTGAGACACGATCGCTGATGGATATTGCGGCAAACAACGCCCAAATAAACGAAGGAAGGATGGAAGCCCATTACGAGCACCAGTTGCCAATCAGCATACAACTGACACTTAGCAGACAACTCAGCAGACAGCTATCCGTAGAAACAGGACTAAGCTATACCCTACTCCAGTCAACTAACACGACAGGAAGTTCTACCGCCTATATTCAGGAGCGACAGCGCCTGCAATATCTCGGCATCCCTCTCCGCATGGGATGGCAATGGTACAGCAAGTCATCACTAAGCCTCTACACATCAGCAGGAGTAATGTTAGAAAAGCCTATACACAGCACTCTCGATGTGAATCACTTTATAAATGACATAAACACCTACAGCAAGCAGGAAAAGCTCAGCGTACCGCTCCAATGGTCCACCTCCGTGGGTGTCGGCATCCAGTACGACATCACGCCTCACATCGGTTTCTACTTAGAGCCAAGTCTGCAATATTTCTTCAACGACGGCAGCAGCATTAAAAGCTATCGCACGGAGCATCGCTTTAGCGTTACCCTGCCTCTCGGCATCCGCTTCCATTAGGATGAAGGGGAAAGATGTTTTTTGAATAATGACGGGGAGTTTCTAAAAGCCGTTTATGATACCCTCTTAGCTCTCTTCCGGAATAAGAGCTACATAAGAGCAGCATAAGAGCTACATAGGAGTCACTCAGGCGGTAGCTTTCCCATGTTTTTGCCCCTGTAAACCTCGCGTCCGAGGTGCTCCCTTAAACACTACAAAGATACTAATTTTTCATGAATTATGCAAGCCAACCAAGCATTATTTCACTCGCTTTCAAGTCTTTGCGTCAAGATGCGTAGAGTTGCGTAGAAAATCACAAAAAGAGGTGGAGATGGTGGAGATGATTCTATAGGAGGTAAGAAAAAATACAATAATTAAAAAGCAATTTTATATTTTTATTTTTTGATTTTTTCTATACTATATAGGGAATAACCCCACCATCTCCACCTAACTATATAAAAAAATCCCGAATATTCATAACGAATATTCGGGATTATATGTATTTTACGTTAAAACGCTCTTAGCATGATGCTACACAAGCTGACTGGATTGCCTCGTAGATACAGCTAACAACTCCGAAGAGGAGGATGCCTGCTGTGCAGATGGCGAGGGTGAGCTTTGTGTTGCCATCGCTCTGGAAGGTTGGAAGTGGCTCGTCAGTCTTGTTGATGAACATAGCCTTTACAATCAACAGATAGTAGTAGAGTGATACTACCGTGTTAATCAAAGCCACGAACATGATGAAGTATGGGAGCCAGTTGCCTTCCTGACAGTTCACAGATGCCATGAACACGAAGAACTTTGAGAACATTCCTGCGAATGGAGGAATACCACCAAGTGAGAACAAAGCCAAGGTCATGAGGAACGCGAGCTTTGGATTGTTGCCGTAGAAGCCATCGTATGCACGCATATCAGTACGACCACCGTTATTCTGTTCAACGACAGAGATGATAGCGAACACGCTCATGTTTGCCACGATATAGACGAGGACATAGTACATCAATGAAGCAAGACTTGCCTCTGCACTTGCACCGATAACGGCAAGCATGATATATCCAGCCTGTGAGATAGAAGAGAATGCCATGAATCGCTTCAACTCTGTCTGACGGATTGCCATGAGGTTAGCAACGGTGATTGAGAGAACGATGAGGATATCCATGAGAATCTCCCACTGCTCAACGAGTGCAAAGAACACGTGATGAAGGAGAACTGCGAGTGTGAATGCAGCTGCACCCTTTGAAATCACGCTGAGATAGCCTGTAACAGTTGTTGGAGCACCCTGATAGGTATCGGCTGTCCAGAAGTGGAATGGCACGAGAGAGAGCTTGAAACCAAGTCCTGACACGAAGAATACCATACCGCAGATAGTCATTGCATTTACTTCAAGAGCCTCTGCAAAGTCAGCGAAGTAGAGGGTACCTGTTGAGCCATAGAGGAATGAGAGGCCATAGAGCATAACACCGCTTGAAAAAGTGGCGGTGAGGATGAACTTTGCAGCTGCCTCGGCAGAATCCTTCTTATACTTGTCAAGGGCTACCATACATGCCAATGGCACTGAGGCAGTCTCAAGACCGAGGAAGAACATGAGGAATGAACCAGCAGACATCATGACATACATACCGAGCAGGGTTGAGATAGTGAGCATGTAGAACTCACCCTCAACAGCCTTTGCATCCTCGCCAGAGAGCCACTTGCGTGACTGAAGCACAACGATGAATGTTCCTGCACAGAGTATAGCCTTCATCATGGTGTTGGCTGGAGTGGCAACATATGCACCGCCGAAAAGAACTGCCTGGTCATCGCCAACGAAGAGTGTTGCAATGGCAGAAACAAGGAGCATGACGCTGACAAGTGGGTTGAGCCATGACTTGTCTTCCTTGCCATGAGCAATGAAGTCGGCAATAAATGTGATTACCAGTACGGCTACGAGGATAGCCTCTGGCACCATATTAAGGAATTGAAAATAGTTTATATTCATATATTTTGCAATTTCGACCCTCCCCAACCCCTCCCCAAGGGAGGGAGATTTTGATACAATAATACTATCAAGAACTCTCCCCCTCGGGGGGAGAAGGAGGGGGTCAGACCCTATTTACATATTAATAACTCCAAGAACATTGCCTACAGCACCGTTGATTACGTTGCTTGCCCAGATAGGGAAACATCCAAGGCCAGCAACACATGCAATGAGGCATACAACGGCAACCTTCTCGTCCCATGTAGCATCAGTAAGTTCCTCGTAGTGTGGGTCGGCAACCTTCTCGAAGAGGATGAAGCCAACAGTACGGAGGATATAAACTGCTGTTACAACGATTGAGGTACAAGCGATGATGGTACAGCAACGGTGGAATGAATCGGCATTCTCGAATGAACCTACGAAGATAGTCATCTCAGCAATGAAGCCAGAGAAACCAGGGAGACCGAGGTTAGCAAGACCTGCGATTACATAGCCTACAGAGAGGAATGGCATAATCTTCATCAGACCACCAAGCTTGCGGATGTCACGGGTGTGAGTACGACCGTAAATCATACCGATGAGGGCGAAGAAGAGGGCTGTCATCAAACCGTGAGAGAGCATCTGGAGGATAGCACCTGTGCATGATGTCTGTGTCATCATAAGGAGTGCGAAGAGCACGAGACCACAGTGAGAGACAGAAGAATAAGCATTGATGAACTTCAGGTCAGTCTGAACACAGGCAGAGAATGCACCATAGACCACAGAGATAGTGGTGAGGATTAGGAACACTGGAACCCATGTCTCCTGAGCACCTGGGAGCAGGAACATAGCAATACGGAAGCAACCGTAGCCACCGAGTTTCATCAATACACCAGCATGGAGCATTGACACTGAGGTTGGGGCACAGCCGTGACCGATAGGAGACCATGTGTGGAATGGGAACAGGGCACCGAGCACACCGAATCCGATGAAGACGAATGGGAACAATACGTTCTGTACGTCAACAGGGATGTTATTGTTGTGTGCAATCTCAAGGATGTTCATGGTAGAGGCACCATTGTAGAAATAGATACCTACGAGACCGAGGATGATAAGTGCAGAACCTCCCATGAGCATGAGGGTGAGCTTCATTGCAGCATATTCCTTCTTTCCTGAACCCCAGTAACCGATGAGGAGGTACATAGGGATAAGGGCTACCTCATAGAACATGAACATAGCGAAGAGGTCGATGCAGATGAAGAATCCGAACACACCAGTAGAGAGGAGTACGAACCACATGAAGAACTCCTTTGTGAGTGGCTGGAGTTTCCATGAAGCAAAGGTACCAGTGAAGACGATGATGCTTGAGAGAAGCAACATCACGACAGAGATACCGTCAACACCTATTGCATAACTGATATTCAATGACTTGAACCAAGGCATTGATGATACGAAGAGCATCTCGTCGGTATTGCCACCAGCACGCAGATTGATGAACTGCACGGTAAGCAACACGGAGAGTGCTACGAGGACAGAAGAGCCCGCAACCATCACGCCACGTACCTGCTTGATGTCACGCGCGGCCCAAAGACCGAGCAACATCAACGCTGGTACTATAACAAATAATGTTAATCCAAAATTAGAAAATATATCCATTTTTTTTCAGCTTTTGGGTGTTGGGTGTTGGGTGATGGTGGTTAGTCCATTTGCTAACACCTCACACCTAACACCTCACACCTAATTCTTAGATTGCGAGAAGAATTAATGTTAACGCTACCGCACCAGAGATGAACCATACGGCATAGTGACGAACGTCACCTGACTGCCAAGAGCGGATGCTCTCACCTCCTTCGTTAGCACCCCATGCAGAGAAGTCGATAAGACCGTTGATGATAGTCTCATCAATCCATGCAACTGGCTTAGAAACGAAGCGGAAGAGAATCTTATGAGTTACATACTGATATACATTGTCCATGTAGAAACGGTTCTTAGCCCACTTGTGCAGGTTAGGGAACGTAGCATACAGACGGTCGGCAACAGGCTGGCTTTCACCCTTATAGATGTATGTGGCAAGAGCGATAGAACAGCAAGCCACAACAGTAGAGATGATGGCTGTAGTTATGTCGAAGTGAACTGTATATGCAGTTGTGTCAGGAGTAACGAGATTACCGAAGCTTGCCCACTCAAGTCCTGGAACTCCGAAACCGCTGAGGGTTGTGAAGATACCTACACCAACAGTGATGACTGTGAGGAAGATAAGTGGGAAGGTCATGGCATTGAATCCGTGCTCGCTTACGTGATGTGACTCATAATGCTCTACATTCTTCTTGCTTCCGAAGAAGATGCACCAGTAGAGACGGAACATATAGAATGCTGTCATAGCGGCAACACCTGTCATGAACCATCCGAGGATTGGTGAGTAGTGCATGCAAGCAGAGATAATCTCATCCTTTGAGCTGAAGCCAGAGAAGAATGGGATACCAGAGATTGCAAGACATGAGATGAAGAATGTGGCACTTGTGATAGGCATATACTTATGCAGACTACCCATTGCAGACATCTCATTGGTGTGAACACCGTGGATGATTACACCAGCACAGAGGAACAAGCAAGCCTTGAACATAGCATGTGTGAACAAGTGGAACATACCAGCGAGGTAGCCAAGACCACCATGCTCGTGGTGGTTAAGCTCAAGGGCTGTGCTTGCTCCGAGGGCAACCATCATGAATGCAATCTGAGAGATTGTTGAGAATGCAAGTCCACGCTTGATATCGCTCTGGGCACATGCTACGGCAGCTGCATAGAATGCTGTGAATGCACCTACCACAACGACGATTGACATTGCGTTTGGAGCATAGTTAATCCAGAGAGGGAACATACGTGCTATCTGGAACACACCAGCTACAACCATGGTAGCGGCGTGGATGAGCGCAGATACAGGTGTAGGACCTTCCATGGCATCTGGAAGCCAGATGTGGAGTGGGAACATAGCAGACTTACCAGCACCACCGATGAACATAAGCACGAGGGCTGTTGGGAGCACCATGCCACCGAATGCGAGTGACTTAGAAGCAAGGTCGGCCTGACATGGGGCAAATGCCTGCATACCCTCAGCAATCTGCACGTTTGGCATGAAAGAGAAGTTGAATGTCTCTGTGTAGAATCCGAAGATAAGGATACCTACGAGGAAGAACATATCAGCGAAGCGTGTAACGATGAACGCCTTCTTAGATGCGTGAACAGCGGCATGCAATGGATAGTAGAAGCCAATGAGGAGGTATGAGCTTACACCTACAAGCTCCCAGAACATATACATCTGGAAGATGTTTGTAGCAAGCACGAGTCCGAGCATTGACATTGTGAAGAGAGAAAGGAATGCGTAGTAACGCTGGAAGCCCTTCTCACCGTGCATATAGCCGAAAGAATAGATGTGCACCATGAGTGACACCGTTGAGATGACAACGAGCATCATAACCGAGATTGGGTCGAGGAGGACACCAAGGTCGAAGTGCAGATTACCGAGTGGCAACCATGTGTAGTTGTAAGGCACGAGGGTAGCGTAAGTACCATCAGCAACACGAGCACCGCTGAAGTAAGAGATTGCAGTCCAGTAACTCAGGAGAGTTACGAGCAACAGCGATGTAGTGCCGATAAGTCCTGCCACCTTTGGAGCCCATGCGTACTTCTTGTTCAGGAACTCTGGTACACCGATAGTGATGAACGATGCCAGAGGGAGCAGAAGTATTAGGATTGATAATGTGTATATCATAATGGCGAATTACAGTTTAAGATTATCAATAGCCTCTACGCTATCAGACTTGAACAGACGATATACGTTGAGGATGATAGCAATTGCAACAGCACTCTCAGCAGCACTTACACCGATAGAGAAGAGTGTGAAGAAGAATCCTTCATTTCCCTCAGGGAAGAGCAGGCGATTGAATGCGGCAAAGTTGATGTCAACAGCATTGAGGATAAGCTCAACAGAGACCAACATTGCTATCAGGTTACGGCGTGTAACGAATCCGAATACGCCGATGAAGAACAATATCGCACTAAGTACGAAGAAACATTCTACTGGTACCATAACTACTTATCCTCCTTCTGATTACGTGAAACAACAAGTCCGCCGATGATACATGCAAGCAGGAACAATGAGATGAACTCGAATGGGAGTACATACTGATACTTCTCAGAACCAACGAGAGCCTCACCGATAGCCTCCATAGAGACCTCAGAGTCTTCAACAGACATGAACTTGTCGATGAAGAAGTTCTTGAGCATTACACCTACAACGGTTACACAGCCAATAAGTGACACGATAGCAGCACCTACGGCACGCTTGAAACTGAGTTTCTCAGCGGCATCCTGAAGGTCACGACGACCAAGGAGCTGAATGGCGAAGATATAAATCATCGTCATACCACCAGCATAGATACTGAGCTGTGCCGCACCGAGGAAGGTGTAGTCGAGCAGGAAGTAAAGACCTGCGATGGCGAACAGCACGAAAAGCAATGCAGTAACAGAACGCATGATACGCTTTGTGAATACTGCAGCAAGGGCAGCTGCAATGATGACAACTGCGATGATTGCGAATACTATTATATTTGCCATGTCTTACTCCTCCTTCTTTGTTGGTTCAGCCTTTGGAGTAGCAGGAGCAGGCTTTGGTGCTTCTGCAGCCTTGGCAGCAGCTATCCTTGCATTCTCCTCGTACTGCTTCATCTCCTCCTCAGTAGGAGCTACGTTAAGATGCTGTACGAGTACATCACGACTGAATGTAGCGTTTTCAAAATCCTTGACAAACTTGATAGCACCAAAGTTGCACGCATTGACGCAAAGCTGACAGAACATACAGTCACCCAGGTCATACTGATAGTCAGTAAGGAGCTTCTTCTTCTTTCCGTCGGCTGTAACTACCATCTGCGATGTTATCTTGATAGTGCCATTAGGACACGCCTTCTCGCACAATGTGCATGCGGTACACTTGTTCTTGCCATTCTCATCAGTAACCATGACAAGAGTACCACGATGACGCTCAGCGATGTGCTGTGTCTTGCGGTTTTCTGGATACTGCTCAGTAACCTTGCGAGTCATGTACTCACCCATGGTGATGTCCATACCCGTAAGCAAGGTCTTGAGACCAGCCAGAGCACCGCCGAAATATGATTTGTTACTCATTATATTTACTTTATTTACTTATCCTTCTTTATTGCGAGGTCAATACCTACAAGTTGCTGGTCCTGCTTGAACTGTGACTTGAACTTCATTGCACGGGCAAAGATAACAGCAAGCACAACGATGATAACTACTGCTACTGCATAGCCGATGTAAACAATGCCTGTGAGGTTGAATGCTACGCAGACTGTCATCAGAACAAGGTTGAAGAGTGCCAATGGCATGAGGTACTTCCACTCAAGCTTCAGAATCTGGTCGATACGGAGACGTGGGAATGTCCACTTAATCCACATAAGCAACCATACCATAGCGAATGCCTTGCCAAGGAACCAGACGATACCTGGGATGAGGTTCATTACACCGTCGAATGCCTCAACGCCGATGTGAACAGGACACCAGCCACCGAGGAATACGAGTGAGGTCATACCTGCTACGATGAACAGGTTGAGGAACTCTGCAAGGTAATAGAAGCCGAAGCCCATACCTGAGTATTCTGTGTGATAACCAGCAGTAAGCTCAGACTCAGCCTCTGCAAGGTCGAAAGGACCACGGTTAGCCTCTGCATTACCTGCGATGAGGAAGATGAAGAAAGCAATGAGGGCTGGGATATGTCCCTGGAAGATAAGCCATCCGAAAGGACCTGACTGTGCCTCTACGATGCCAGACACCTGCATTGTGCCTGTGAGGATAGTAGCAGTGATAAGGCAAAGACCAAGTGACATCTCATAGGAAATCATCTGAACGGCACCACGCATAGCAGATACGAGACCGTACTTGTTGTTTGATGACCAACCTGCAAGGAAGACACCGATAACGCCTATTGCACTTACTGCTGTGTAGAGGAAGATACCTACGTTGAAGTCGAGGATTACAGCACCGTTGTTCCAAGGAAGGAAGGCAAAGGCACCTATAGAACCCATGATAACGAGGATAGGAGCAAGAGCGTAGAGAAGCTTATCAGCCTTGTCAACGAAGAAAATCTCCTTGATGAGCATCTTGAGAACGTCGGCAAAAACCTGAAGCAAGCCCCAAGGACCTACACGCATAGGGCCAAGACGGCACTGGAAATACGCACAGACCTTACGCTCCATGAATATCAGTGCGATGGCAAGAAGGGCATAGCCCACAATGATGAGCAAGCCCACGAGCACGCACTCGATAGTGATTGCCAGCCACGAAGGAAGACCGAGGGTCAGTTGCAGCAGGCTATCAAACCATGTTGATACTATTGAAAAGTCGAACATTGTTTTTCTTTATTATATATTATAAATAAGGTGTAACTCTGGAACTTCTAACTGTGCTAGTAAGACTAGGATTTCTAGCAAATCTAGCAAGCTATGCTTTTCCAGCTTATCCTCTTTTTATCTGTCGATATCAGGGATGATGTAGTCAAGACCTGCACCAACTGCGATAAGGTCTGCCACCTTTGTACCGCGAAGCATATCATCAAGGGCACCAACGAGTGTGAGAGCCATTGGACGGAGCTTCATGCGATATGGAGACTTGTCACCACGGGAATCGAGATATACACCGAACTCACCACTTGTACCTTCACAAGCGAAGTACCACTGTCCTTCAGGAAGCTTGATAATCGGCTTCTGCTTGATGTAGTACTCACCTTCTGGGATATTGTCAATGAGTTGCTCTATGATTCTGATAGACTGCTCAATCTCCTTGATACGGAGATAGTAGCGGTCCTGTGCATCACAGTTGTCGAGGACAACCTGATTCCAGTCCACCTTATCATAGGCTGCGTATGGATAGTTCTTACGAAGATCGTTAGCCCACTGTGAGGCACGACCGTTAGAACCTGACATACCATGAGAGATAGCATCTTCCTTAGAGATACAACCTACGTTCTCAAGACGCTGGTGAGTGATTACGTTGTCACCGAAGACATTTACGTACTCAGAGAGCTTTGGCTTGAGGTATGCACAGAGTTTCTTGACATTCTCCTGGAAGTGCTCGTCGATATCATCCTGAAGACCACCGATACGATAGTAGTTCTGGATAAGGCGACCACCTGTTGTCTCCTCCATGCAGTTGAGCACATACTCACGGTCACGCATACAGTAAAGGAACGCTGTGAGAGCACCGAGGTCCTGAGCATAACAGCCGAGATAGAGAAGATGACCGTCAATACGCTGAAGCTCATCCATGATTGTACGGATAACCTTGATACGGTCAGAGAGTTCTACACCAAGTGCCTCCTCGATAACGCCACAGATAGCGTGACGGTTAATCATAGCAGAGAGGTAGTTCAGACGGTCTGTCATTGCCAGTGTCTGTGGGTAGGTCATGCTCTCAAACATTTTCTCGATACCACGGTGGATATATCCGAGATGTGGAACGATACGCTTTACCGTCTCACCATCGAGAACAGTCTCAAGACGAAGCACACCGTGTGTAGATGGGTGCTGAGGACCGATATTGATTACGAACTCATCATCGCCGAAGAGTTGAACCTGCTTCTCAACGAGGTTTCCGTTCTTGTCGAGACTATACTGCATGGTATAGTTAGGCTCTTCATCGTCCTCAAGTGTATAACCCTCCTGGGCAACAAAGTCCTTACGGAGAGGATATCCCTTGAAGTCGTTACGAAGGAAGAGGCGACGCATATCAGGATGACCGAGGAACTTGATACCGAGGAAATCAAACACCTCACGTTCGAGCAGGTTAGCACACTTATAGAGGGAAGTGATACTCCATATTACATCAGAGTCACCCTTCTTCTCTGCTATTGTCTTTACAGAGATACGCTCATGAGTGTCGGTATTCTCAAGGATGTAGATACATCCGAGACCTTCCTCACCAAAATCCTCACCAATGATAGTAACGAGATAATCGAAATGCTTCTCGTCATGGAGCTTTGCCATTGCAGAGGCAAACTCGCTGAAAGAATAGACTATGTTATTAAGTTTCATTCCGTTTATCCTCCTTAGTGAATTGTATTGTTAATTTCCTTCTTTACAGCCTCGGTAACTTTACCAGCCGTAGCCTTCATCTCCTCGATGAACTTCTTAGGCACGTCTGTTACCTTGATTGCATCAGGGTTCTTCTCCTTGCGGTTCACACCACCAAAGAACTTCTCAACCTTGACCTTACGCTGAAGCTGCATCATTCCGTAAAGGATTGCCTCTGGACGTGGAGGGCATCCTGGGATATACACATCGACAGGAAGGAACTCATCAATACCGCGAACTACATGGTAACTAGATTTGAATGGACCACCAGAGATAGCGCATCCGCCAACAGCGACAACGTACTTAGGCTCTGCCATTTCATCATACAGACGCTTGAGAGCAGGTGCCATCTTGTGTGTAATGGTTCCTGCACACATAATGAGGTCTGCCTGACGTGGTGAGTTACGAGTTACCTCGAAACCGAAACGGGCAAAGTCATAACGAGCACAACCGCAGGCCATGAACTCAATACCGCAGCATGATGTTGCGAAGGTTAGAGCCCAAAGAGAATTACTGCGTCCCCAGTTAATCAAGGCATCAAGATTACCTACAACACAGTTTACGCCACCTTCATTAAGTTCCTTAATCATTGACTCGAGCGTCTCGTTGTCCTTCCATTCATCGTATGGAATAGACTTGATAGAAGGCTTTCTTACTTCCATTCGAGCGCTCCTTTCCGCCATGCATAAGCAAGGCCAAATACAAGTACAAGCATGAAGAAGCCAATGCTCATCAGTGCCATAGTACCAAATTGGTTAACTACTACTGCCCAAGGGTAAAGGAATACAGTTTCCACATCGAACATAAGGAAAAGGATGGCAAAGAGATAGTAACCCACATGCATAGGAAGCCATGAGCTTCCGCGTGTAGGAATACCACACTCGAATGGTTCACCTTTTACCTTGTTGTAAGTGCGTGGACCCAGCAACTTTGCTGTGATGTACGCCGCTACCACCAAGAAGACAGCCGTTATAATAACGGTTACAAACAAAGTGAAATACATAGATTGTATAAAATAAAAAATTAATTTAGCTCTAAATCAACTGCAAAGTTACTAAAAAATATTAACAACAGAAAAGAATTGAAAGGAAAAATCCCACGTGATTTGCAGAAATGAAAAAAATAGTACATTTTTTAGTAAAAACATACAGAATATAAATAAAATTTATTACCTTTGCAGACAATAATTAGTAAAAACACCTTATAATTTCCCAAATAGAAAACATCAATAATGACTAAAAGACTGCTGGTATTCCTTACCTGCTTTTTCAATATAAACCTACAGTACCTCCATTCAGAAGAGCTATCATTTGTTGCGCACAAATTTACGGTGGCCGATGGTCTCCCCAGCAACAATATCCGCGAGCTCGTACAAGATGGAGACGGCTATATATGGCTTGGTACGACAGGAGGACTATGCCGTTTCGATGGCTATCAGTTTGTTATTTTCAACACTTTCAATAATCCATCCAAAGGCAGTAACACTCTTCATGTCGGACAGGTAAATTTCTCAGACAAAGGAAGTTCTATATGGATTAACACATCGTCACTTCTCACAGCTTGTTACCTAACCAAGACTGGACAATTCATCGACTATACAGGATTTGGTGGACAATACAGTCTGTACAGTAAGCGCCTTGAAACCCCAAATGATATTTGGCTATACGACATAACCACAGGTGCAAGACGAATTACATACACCGACGGAAAATTCTCAGCAACCGACTACAATGCGAAAAGCGGATTGCCTAACAATCACGCTATCAAGGCAATAGAAAGTTCTAAAGGCTACACATGGATTGTAACAAAAAGAGGTTTTTCCATAGTTGACCCAAAAGGAAGAGCTAAAATCAAGGATTACAGAACTGAATTCAAAGGCGGTGAAGCATGGGGAGATTATGTCATGCTGATTGCAGGTAATGAGGTGTTCAAATTCAATGCCACAGGTTCGAATATGACACGCCATGCCCTACCCTCTCCCATGGGTGACCTCAATACTGTTACCAGTACTATAACAATCAATGGAAAACTATTCATCTTCACAAAAGAGAAAGTTGTTGTTTTCGATATAATGACAGGAACTTTTTCAATTTCAGAAGAATATGATATCAAGGGAGGAATAATCCAGCAATCCACAGCCCATTACACCCTTGTTGCCAATAAAGGTACAACGCTTTGGATTATCGACAGAGAGGCTAACATTCAGAAACTGAATATCATAGATGAAATTCATATTAGTACGGAGAAAAACCGTATCTACACCGTTGCTGAAGATAAAGAAGGACTCCTATATATAGCCACATATGGCAATGGACTATTCATTTACAATCCAAAAACACGCGAAATCCTTGGTCATTACACCCAAAAAGACGGTTTCTTTAACAACGACTACCTTCAAGAGATTTTGATAGACCGAGAAGGCAACATTTGGGTAAGTTCTGAGACAGCAGGCCTTTCATGCCTGAGCAGGGACGATTGTGCAGAAAGTTACTATCGTATGCTCACTCATGGAGACATAGGTGAATGGAGCAACAATATCCGTTCTATCACATGGGCTAAGAATGAGGATAACATATGGCTTTCCACCAAGGATAACAAACTCTATAACTACAATCCGACAAGCGGAAACATCTCTCTCTACAAGACTCTGAATGCCCCCGTCTTCTCTACCCTACTCGACAGCAAGGGAAAGATGTGGGTTGGAACACGAGGAACTGGTCTGTTCATTGACGACAAGCAATACAATGAGAATGACAGCATCAGTCTGATTAGCAATGATATATACAAAATAGTAGAGGACAAGATTGGAAGAATTTGGTTGGCTACATGGCAAGGCGGCCTTCATGTAACAGACAACAAAGAAGGCCAACCTCTGTATTTCACGAACTTCCTTATAACCTCGTATAATGAAAAACGTCAGCACGACCTTTGCTTTGGTGATGACGGCGACCTCTGGGTTGCGACTAACAATGGTCTATATGTCGTAAATACGAATAAGAAAGCTATAACCAATAAGGACTTCACGAACTACAACACACAGAACGGTTCTCTTCCAACAAACGAAATCGTATGCCTTTACTTTGACAAAGAATCTCACACTCTATGGGCAGGCACCACAGGTTGCGGTGTCATACAGATGCAGATTGGCGGAAACCGCAAAATAAAGAATATCAAGACTATAGACCGTTCTGCCGGACTCGCGAACAACATTGTAAAGGCTATTCTAAAGGATAAAAACGGTTTTATCTGGGTAAGTACCGAGGAAGGTCTTTCGCGTATAGAGCCTAAGACAGGAGCTGTACGTACAATTCATATCGGACCAAGTTTACAGAGTAATATCTTTGCAGAAAATGCCGCCCTTATCACAAAGGACGGAAGAATGATATTCGGAACAGGTTATGGCTTGGCTATAGTCCGTCCAAATAGCGCAAAGTCTTTGAACATCAAGAATGTAAACGTATGTATCACAGAGCTTCGCATCAATGGAACATCTGTATATAACTCTCCTGATATGGACGACAAACAGCGTGCCTATGCATCAGAGGGAGCCATAGAACTCACCCATAAGCAGAACTCCATAACAATATTCTTCTCAAACTTCATTTTCTCACAGGCTGGAACTTCCATTTATCAATACAAGATGGAAGGAACAGACAAAGACTGGCGTCCGGCTACATCCGTAAATTACGTGGAATATGCCAATATGTCACCGGGAAAATACACATTTAAGGTACGTACTCTCGTAGATGGTAACTGGATTGAAGGAAAACCATTCGATATCATTATCAACCAACCACTCTATAACACCTGGTGGGCATGGTTGTTATACCTTATATTAATAGCATCGGGCGGTACATATCTGTATATGCAATGGAAAAAGAATTTCCAACTTCAGCACGAAATAAGCCTGAACAAGGAACTTTCTGAGTTCCGTCTGAACTTCTTCACACACGTTACACACGAATTCCGCACTCCACTTGCAATTATCTCCAATTCAATGGATGCTCTAACTAACGCAAATACTCCTCAGACGACCCAGAAAGCTGCTATAAAATCGGCGAAACGAGGAACAAACCGCATGCTTCGTCTGGTAAATGAGTTAATGGAATTCCGAAAGCTATCAGTTGGAGTTTCACGCCTTGCCGTAGAAAAGAGCGATATCATAGGTTTCATACGCAATATATACCAAGACCTATGGGCAATAAGCAAGCGCAAGGAGATAGACATGACCTTCACTCCTTTCGCCAAGGAATATCTACTCACCTTTGACCATGCTAAGGTAGAGACGATTGTGTTTAACATCGTATCAAATGCCGTAAAATACACCCCACAGAAAGGACATATTTCTATCAAAATACTTCTCGATGAACAAAATGGGAATATCTCCATTACTGTGGAAGATTCAGGTAACGGCATAAGTAAGGAACAGGAAAAAGAACTGTTCCGTCCATTCATGCATGGTCTTGTATCTCAGGGAGGTATGGGAATAGGCTTGTATTCTGCAAAAGAAATGGCACGACTTCACCACGGAGACATAACATACAAGAAATCTGATGAATTGGGCGGTGCTAAGTTCACTATTACACTTCCTGCTACCGAGGACATCTACACAGCCGAGGAATACATACAGGACCTTGCAATCCACACAGAAACCAACGAGGATAATAGCGTAGTAGAGGAAGTCATCCATAATATGCATACAGAATCACTCAACGATATCACCCTTGCTATCATTGAGGACGACATGGATATGCTCGAGCAGATATCTTCCGCTATGAGCCAGTATTTCCACGTCAATACATATATGAATGGAGAAGAAGCCATAAAAGGCATAACAGAAACCAAGCCTGATGTCATCATAAGCGATGTCATGCTTCCTGATACAACAGGTTACGAGATTGTAAAGAAACTTCGTAGTGAAGCAGCCTTCCTCAACACGCCTATCATCATGCTTACCGCCCTTGATGACGAACGACACCAGATGAAAGGATATGAAGCTGGTGCTGATGACTACGTAACAAAACCTTGCAATTTCCGTGTTCTGCTCGCCCGTATCGTGCAGCTTTATACATGGGCACATAAACGCGAGCAACAGGTCATCGCAATGACAACTGAGCCTAATATCAGTACGGAGGAAACTGTTGATGCAAATATTCTTCAAGGAGAGAACTGCGAAACGACTGTGGATAATCCTTCAACAAAGTCACCTGCTACAGTAACTCCAAAACAAATAACCCTATCTCCGCTCGACAAGAAATTCAAAGAAACCCTTGAATATCTCGTCACACAACATATAAGCGACCATGACTTTACGGTTGACAGACTTGCCTCATTAATGCAAATGGGCCACACGAAGTTCTACGGTCGAATGAAAGAGGTTTTGGGCGTTAGTCCAAACAAGTACCTTATGAACGAGAAAATGCGTATTGCCGCAGATCTTATCCTCGAAGGAAAATATTCTATCGCAGAGGTTAGTTTCAAAGTCGGCTTTATGGATCAAAGCTATTTCAATAAATGCTTCAAGCAATACTATGGTTGTGTACCTAGCAAATACGGGAAGTAGTTTTGAGTTGGAGTAAAGTAGAAAGTGTAAAGTGGAGAGAGGAAAGAGAAAGAGGAAAGTGTAAAGAGGATGGAGAATTGCTGCATAAAAAAATTGGATAGGCACGCTTGCCTATCCATTTTTTCGATACATACATTAAGTCAACTAACTAATACTTAATTGTGATTACCTAACATAAAACCTATTTTCTTATTTCTGATGCAAAGATATGATTTTTCTGTAGATTTCATTACGGAAAATCATTCAAAAATTAGTAAAATATTACGGAAATCACGTTTTTATAGTATTATAAGGCCTATAAAATGAAATTTTCCTACTTTTTCAAGTAGGAAAATCACACATTATTCATTATATTTGCGAATTATCATTTTTCATAAAAAGCGCCAAAATCCGGAGTTTTTACGCGAGAAGTTTTTCAACCAAAGGCTGAAGATCATCCAGTTTTAACATATTCGGCCCATCGGATAATCCCTTGTCCGGATCTGGGTGAACCTCGAAGAAATAGCCTGTTGCTCCAAACGCCTTTGCAGCCATTGCCATAGCAGGAACAAAACGACGATCGCCTGAAGTACAGCCGTTACCTCCTCCCGGACGCTGAACACTATGCGTACAATCCATTATCACGCGAGGTACAATCTCAAGCATATCCGGAATATTACGGAAATCCACAACAAGATTATTATACCCGAAAGAATTTCCACGCTCCGTCAGCCATACCTCTTGGGTGCTAGGTGATGGGTGTTGGGCGTTAGTTTTTGCCGTATCAAGAACTTTCTGCACAGGATACTTCATATCAGCCCCACTTAGGAATTGAGCCTTCTTAATGTTCACGGTCTTACCTGTCTTAGCGGCAGCAACGAGCAAATCTGTCTGACGGCAAAGAAACGCTGGTATCTGAATAACATCGACCACCTCCCCTACCGGAGCAGCCTGACAAGACTCATGAATATCCGTCAGAATCCTAAGACCATACTTCTCCTTAACATCAGCAAGCATCTGAATTCCACGCTCCATACCGGGACCGCGGAAAGAAGTGATACTCGTCCTGTTAGCTTTGTCAAACGAAGCCTTGAAAATTATATCTGTACCAAGAGCCTTGTTTATCTCAACAATCCTCTGAGCCACTACATCCAGCAACTCAGAAGACTCAATAACACAAGGACCTGCAATAAATACTGGTTTCATTATCTATATTAATTACGAATTACTAATTACGAATTATTTAGTTAGCTATTACAACGAAAAAGCTATCACAAGCTTTATACAGCAATACCAACTTAAATTCTTCACTTTTTCACTCTGACACTACTCTTCCCAACGTTTTTTCCAGAAGCGAGAGGTTATATCCACGAGATTCTTACCATCCTCTACCCTATACAAACGCTGATTGGTAGTTTCATGATCAAGACCGCCAAGACGCTGTACATAAGGCCCGACCTTGATGAAATCAAAATTCTTCAGATGAATCTCCTTTGAGATATCGCTATACCCGCTATACCATGCAGTCTTAAGATGCGGATACGCCTGCTTTATATAAGCAGCAAGGATATCCACCTCGCGAGGCTCAGCATCACCTCCCATAAAGGCGATACACGTAACATCCTTTCCGTACTCATCAAGCATCGGCTTTAGAGACATCACGTTAAGCGGCATACCCACATCATCCCACAGATATTCGCTATGACACCCCATACAATGACAAGGGCAGTTACTTATATTTATGGAGAGAGTGGTCTCATCAGGTATTTCCTGAAAGACCACTCCTGTATTAACATATTTCATTTATGTGGTTGAAATCTCCTTTTTTATTATACAGTCATCTTCTTAGGACCTGCATAGTAGCGACGGCTTGCCT
The DNA here is from genome assembly GCA_902798615.1 of uncultured Bacteroidales bacterium. GTDB lineage: Bacteria > Bacteroidota > Bacteroidia > Bacteroidales > Bacteroidaceae > Prevotella. The sequence continues at coordinate 73,340 of CADBXL010000002.1, forward strand.
CTTCCTGACGAGCCTGAGAGAAGTTGCTCACACGCTTCAGATAACCGATGATACGAGTCATGTAATCAACATTCTTTGAATGGCACTTAGGACACTCATGCAGATAACGCTTGTCTATGCATCCGCACTCGTTACAGATCGTGTTAGGAATATTGAATGTGAAGTAGTTACAACCCTCATTAGCGGCAACCTTCAGCAACTGGAGATACTGAGCCTTTGACAGATGCTCCTCAAGATTCATGTGCAGAGCGCTACCACCTGTGAGATGCTCGATGTATGGAGCTCCATGAAGCTTGAACTTATCCATGATGTTCAGGCTCTCGTCCTCTACAACATAGAAATATGAGTTATAGCAGTCGCGTGGTACGAAATAACCATCCTCACGATCCCACTTTGCATGCTTCACACCTACGTTCTCAGCAGGAATCATCTCACAGTTGAAGAGAACGTCCTTTGTGCGATACTGCTTGTTGAGCTTCTCCACGATAGAGAGAACACCCTGAACAAACTCCTTGTACTTTTCGTTTGGAGTAATCTCAAGTCCCATGAACTCAGCAGCCTCCACAAGTCCGTTAACACCGATTGTGAGATACTGACGGCTCATATTGATATAACCAGCATCAAACAGAGGAAGCATGCCATGTTCCTGAAGGTCCTTCAGATTCTCATTATAAGCAAGCTGAACCTTATGACAGAGGTCGATAACCTCCTCAAGATACTGCTTATAGTCCTTACCATTGTTTACAGCATACTGAACACAACGGTTGAGGTTTACAGTAAGAACTGACTTTGAACCTGTACTTACACCACCTGCACCAAGGGTATAAGAGAAGCCATTGTCCTGAATCTCGTTACGCAGACGGCAGCAAGAAGACAGAGAATCAGCATTATCACTCATATAGGTGAAGAATGAATGTCCCTCAGAATACATCTCTGCAGCAAACTCGCCCCACTCCTTGTCACGGCACTCGCCATTGTCGGCAAGAAGAGCCATTGTCTCTACAGGGAATGTCAGAACAGTCTTTGTACGCTCCTTGTTGAACCACTTCATGAATCGCTTCTGCAACCAAGAGAGGCTGTTCCAGTCAGGCTGTGTTCCGTCTGGGAAGTAGAAGTTACCGAAGAGCGACTCGAAATAGTACTTGTCATAGTAAGCCACATTCCAGAATACTGCCTGGAAGTTACGAGCACCAGTTGGCTGGTTGATAGAATAAACAATCTGCTCAAAGCAGTCTGTTATCACCTTGTCTATAGTACGCTGACGAAGAGAGAGGTCAACAACCTTGTCTGGATTCTTCCAGTAATCTACACCATACTCCTTGCCGATGAAGTAATTCAGATACATCAGGAACTCAGGAGTAGCACACGCGCCAGATAGCATAGAGCTGACGATGAACACCATATTTACGAAGCCACCGCAGAAGCTCTTCAAGTTTGTAGGAGCAGTAGAATTTCCACCAATGCCAGTAGTGCCGCCAATGAGCCAAGGATACATGGTTATTGAAGCACAATAAGGCGCAATGGAAGTCTCATCATTCTTATATATAAAATGGTGAGTAAGAAGGTCGATGTATTTGTCAGCAAGTTCCTTGCCATACATCTTTTTCATTCTATCCGTAAGCAGACGGCGGTTCAAGCGAATGAAGTTAGATTTTGGCAACTCGCCGATAAGAGTTGCAATATTTTTATGCTCAACGTTGGCGTTAGCATCAAACTTTGAACCTGTTGCAGCATTGGCTGCTTCCATATATGCGGTAAGGAAATTCAGCTTGTCAAGTGTTTCACGGTCCTCAGTATGGCTCTGACGATAGAGCATGAAAGCCTTGGCTACGCTAAAGTAGCCCTCCTTCATGAGCGCAATCTCCACCTGATTCTGGATATCCTCCACCTTGATATCGTCTTTGATATCCAAGTGGCTGATAATCTTTGAGATAGATCCAATACTATAATTCTCGCCAACAGCCTCGAAAGCCTTGATTATGGCAGTCATTATCTTATCCAGAGAGAACTGGTCGCGTGACCCGTCACGCTTGAGGATTGTAAAATTCTGAAATTCCATTGCTTTTGCTAAGTTTATATTAATTGCTGAATTGTATGTTATATACGTTTAGTCGTTTAGGCACATTTGTAAGTGTATATCCTGCGAGAAGTTATCCGTTTTGGAAAACTTTTCTCCGACAAAGTTTGAAAAAGTTATCCGTTTTTGGAAACTTTTCTAACTTCCGATAATATGAAAGTTTTCCATTCTGGATTTTTTTCTGTGTGCAAAGGTAATATTTTTTTTCTCAATTTCCAAATGATTTTCCAATTATTTTTTCACTATTTTTCGGGCAAAAAATACGTAAAAATCATAAATTATATCTTATCAACGACTTACGTATTTTTACATAAAGAAAAAGTTTATATTGCACAAAATCACACATTAAAAAACCTTAAAAATACCTAATTTTTCATGTATTGCAAACCCTTGCAATCAATAACATCACGAAGTCTATACCATCCCCCCAAACACAGTATGTCAGGAGCCTATTCCCCTACCCTTTTTCCCACTCGTGCCAATTTTCCTCACGTATCATTTTTGGCTTCACCCGATTATTTTACCACTTTTTCTTGCCAAATCTTAGTTTTTCCATAATACCATAAACCTTTTTCGCAGTTCCGATGCAAGTCCGATGTAAGTCCGTTGTAAGTCCCATTTTTCAATAGGCGAAATATAGGCGCTAGTTGTAGGATGTATATGATTTACAAACAAACAGGAGGGCACCTCTCGCGAGATGCCCTCCTTATTATATTATATAACGTGAGTTCTAAATCTACCTCACCAATTCAATTTCCTTACTGCCATTCTCCCAGCCAAAGCCTGTAAATGAAACGCTACCGCTATCTGCAGTCACAGAAACTACGAAATTATGAATAACCTTCTGTCCATTATCGTCACACAGAACCTTTACACTACGGAACCTTGCGACAATCTGTCCCAAAGCATTCTTTTTTGTGCTCGTCACAGGCCCTACCCACGCCTGCTTTGGGGTGCCCCAGAAAGCGCGATGAGCCTTAACTGCATTAATAGCCTTCTGCTCCAAGCTCGCATTGGCACTTGCTGGCATCTTACCATACTTACCCTCTTTTGCCAACTGCTTATAGGCTATCTGCATGCCCATAGCCTGCTTCATATTGGCATTACCGTTAGTATCAGCCTTAATAGCAGCAAGATTCAAGGCTGGATACTTTGACTTATATTCCCCTGACATAGAGCCAAACAGCTCGTTAAGTCCCTTCTCCACGCTCTTCCACTCGCTCTCCGTACCGTCAATTTTATCTAAGACAATCTGCATATAGGTATAAGCCATATCGAAGAAGGCCGCACGGGCAACAGGATCACTAAAGCTGAGACCACGATCTATGATGAACTGTGTCTGCTGCAAGCGGATAGTCTTGTCAGAAGTGGCAACGCCAGGCATTCCCTTCCAAGCCTCCTGCTTGAAGTCCCATATCATAGCATCTATGTCTTTCTTTGACTGCTTTGTCTTCCATGTGTCAGGACCAAGACCGAGGTCTATACGAGCATCAATAACGAAGGTAAGAGGCTGTTTAGCCGACATAAGCTCACAGAATGACTTATAATCCAGGCCCTTATAACCATTCTTCATAGAGTTCTGCATCTGAGAGGCACAATACTCGGAATAGCCAATGATGTTATTGATGTCGCCATCAACAGTCCAACTGCATTGTCTCGCATTCTTAAACTCGTATTTAGGCACAAAGTTAGTCTGGTTTGAACTGCTGCTCTGAGTTGCAGAATTATTGTCGCTACTTTCACTAACGCTACTAACAGTAGTACTTGTAGGTTCGCTAACGGTAGTCTCAGTCTGCTGGCTCACCGTACTCTTCGTGTCATTAGTAATATTGTTCACAGTTTCCTTGGCTGCTTTCTTAACTTTGTTAGCCAATCCCTTCAGGTTACCGAACTGTGCATCAGCCACGTTACTGAATGCGAACATGGCAAAGAGTGCCATGACAGAAATCTTTAATGAATGTCTCATGTCTTCTATTTTTTGCAATTGGTTTTAGTAAGATTTACAAAATCACGATATTTAAAAATCACTTGCAAAAGTAATCAAAAATCCTGAAACTACCAAACAAATACACAAAAAAATATTTTTTTACTTTTTAGAGTAAAGATAAAGCGGTAAATACAGAAAAAAGGCAGTCTTTTTATCTCAGACTGCCTTTTTCATACCTTGTTTTTATCTTTTTTCGGCTTTTTCCCGACCTTCGTCATTCCTTCGTTACAGGTTCGCTTCTCCTTCGCTCTTCCTCCGCTCTTCCTCCGTACCAAAGTCGGTGCAAAGTCGGTGGAGAAGCGATTTTATAGCGAAGGATCAACGAGTTTAGTTAGGAGAAGCATAAGAGTTATAACGAAAAGTTAATGATTCATGAACCTATGCTCTGCAAGCTTCTCGTATTTTGTTCCCTCCCCCCAAGCACAACACGTCAGAAGGCTTTTTACTACCAATTCATCGTCTCATGCCAAAATCATGTTAGTATCAATCTCGTCCTTTCCTCCAGATATCCCCGTTTTCCCAACCAGTTTTTTACTTTCAAGCACCATCTTCGCCCTACCCTCGCCCATCCTTCGCTATACCTTCTGCCTCCGTTCCAAGTCCGTTTCAGGTCCGTTTCAGGTCCGTTGTAAGTCCGTTCCCTAGAATAGGCGAAAAATGGGACTTACAAGGGAATCACATAGGAATTACTTGGGACTTGCAGTAAAGGCAAAGTAGAATTAACCTCAAAAAAAAGAATTTTCACACTACTCGTCAACTCGTCACCCATAGTGCTGTAAGGTTCTATATGCCAATGAGTTACAGCGGTGATTCATTTCAAAGCACTCGTCACCCACTCATCACCATTAAGTGATATATCATACTGATATAGAATAAGTTGCATAGCCAATTCACTCGTCACCCTAAAAAGGGTGACGAGTGGGTGACGAGTGAATAAGCATTGTAAAATCCACATTCTCAGCAAGATACAAGGCTTTGGGGTGATGAGTGGGTGACGAGTGTTTTGAAATGAATCACCGCTGTAAACATAAGAGTCACAATAACTTGCAGCGTTGAGGGTGACGAGTTGACGAGTGGTATGAAAATTCTTTTTTTTCAAAGCGTTGTTATTCACCTGTACGTGTTTGGCGTTTAATTCTAAAAAAAATGCAAAGGCACATTTTGCGATGTCTGGATTACAAGTGCATTTTTTCGCGAAAGTTTTTAAATAGGGGGGTGCACTTTTGCCCATTTTATAGGCATAACACCCTGACAGTCAGGAGATAACGAAGCGTGCACCCCTTCCCTAAAGTGCACCTATGAAAAGAAAGATTTCGGGGGGGGTGCACGCAACGTAAATCACTGGTAATCAATAGGCAAAGGGGTAAAAACAGGCAAAAGTGCACCCCCCTATTTAAAAACTCTCGCGAAAAATTATAGACTATCGGGGATTGCAAATAAACGTATGTAAGCGAGTAAAGGGCTGTAAGCCCGACACCTAAAAGGGCAGTCCGCAAGGGCTGTTATATTGAATGTAGTTGATTTTTGAGGTCTGTAGGACCGACACCTATGGTATTCAGGTGTCGCACCTACAGCGCTCTTTAATCACACTCCGTATAATGGTAGCGCTCACGCACTACCCTTTTAGATGTCACCTCTTCGAGGTTCTTCGCTCACGGAAACAGATTACTTTACAATCACTTTCTTTCCGTTCTTGATATGAAGTCCTTTTGTGTCGTTTGGAACTACCTGACCGTTCACGCTATAGGTAACGGTTGGTTTATTAGCATCTACGCTTATTCCCTTTATGCCCGTAGTTGCTATGATTTGAGATTCAAGACCTTCATCTACATTCAACTTATCGTTGATAACCATATAAAACTCCTTGCTCTTGCCAAAGACTATTGCATCCTTACCATCTTCTATGTCGATAGAAGCAGGTACATCAGAAAGGCGATAACCCGTCTTGGCATTTGTCTTGTCAGCCACAAGGAATTTCTTTGCACCAAGATTATACACATAATGCTTGCCGTCAACCTCTGTGGTCATCCAAGTGTTGTTTTCCTCCGTATCGTCAAGAGCCGTTTCATTCAAGGAGGCTACACAATCATTCACGCTATCATAGAAGAGATACGAACCTTCATTTGAGGACTTCAGGATATACGCCTTGCTATTTGTCAGATTGACTGCGTTATATGCCACCTCGCGGATATTGATGAACTGATACCAGTTATGACTATATGCGTATGCATCCCAGCTTCCTTCAGGAATCATAAGCGTGGTATGGTAATATGACTGACCACTAAAAGCACTACCACCAGAAGGTGGTGTCTTAGCCTTAATTACTATATTTCTGAGTTTAGCATCAAAGAAAGCCTCTCTTCCAATATTTATCACAGACTCAGGGATGGTGAGGGAGGTAAGACCTGAGCAACCATAGAAAGCACCACCTCCAATACTCGTCACGGAATTAGGGATGGTGAGAGAGGTAAGACCTGAGCAACCATAGAAAGCGGTCTCTCCTATACTCGTCACGGAATTTGGGATGGTGATAGAGGTAAGACCTTTGCAGCCATAGAAAGCAGACGCTCCAATACTTGTCACAGAATTAGGGATGGTGACGTAGGTAAGACCCGAGCAATAATTGAAAGTATTATTTCCAATACTCGTCACAGAATTAGGGATTGTAATGGAGCTAAGACCTATACAACCTGAGAATGCAGCAGCTTCAATACTCGTCACAGAATTTCCGATAGTGACAGAGGTAAGACCTGAGCAACCAGAGAAAGCAGAGTATCCAATACTTTTCACAGAATTTGGGATGGTGACGGAGGTAAGACCAGAGCAATCGTAGAAAACCCTATTTTCAATACTCGTCACGGAATTTGGGATGGTGATGGAGGTAATACCTGAGCAGTCTTTGAAAGCAGACTCTTCAATGCTTGTCACAGAATTTGGGATGGTGACGGAGGTAAGACCTGAGCAACCAGAGAAAGCACGATATCCAATACTCGTCACGGAATTAGGGATGGTGATGGAGGTAAGACCAGAGCAACCGAAGAAAGCATCACCTCCAATATACGTCACAGAATTTGGGATGGTGACGGAGGTAAGACCTGAGCAACCAGAGAAAGCAGAGTATCTAATACTTTTCACAGAATTTGGGATGGTGACGGAGGTAAGACCTGAGCAACCGAAGAAAGCATCATCTCCAATATTCGTCACACCATTTTTAATTACTACTTTCTTGATTTTATCTCGTTGAGAATACCAAGGAGAATAGTTTTTATAGTTATCATAGTCAGGCATATTCGCTCCTGATATGGTCAATGTACCATCATCAGACAAAGTCCATGTAATCTCCGCATGGATTGTTCCAATAGAAAAGACACAGAGGACAATAAGTGTAAAAACCTTTTTCATAGTAGAGAAAAATAAAAAGGGCGCAGACCTTCCGAAATCCTCGTCCTTACTCTTAGGTTACGACCAAGAAACCTTTGTGCTGACAAGTATGCGGATAAGTCCATGCCCTAAACGGACATGGAACTTTTCGCTTGCTTGTTCTCGCACATTGAAAATTGGTCGTATTCAAGAGTAAGAGAACAAGAGCTAAAAGCTCTATGTTATATTTTTATTTTCGAGAGAATCGGTAGTTGCTCACCCAAGTTAATAAATAAGTGATTTAACTATTTGCTGAGAATGTCTGAGACTATCATCAGCATGGGGAAAGCGTTACCGCTCGTCTGATTTTATTCTAAAATGTACTTTCTGTTTCTTATATTGTTTTTAAGGGTTAATATTATTTTTAATACTATTCTGGTTTTGTACTCAGAAGAAGTGTTGTTTGAGTAAATTCATCCTTTATTATCTCTGCATCAGGATTGTCTTTCCTGAAAATAACAGAAACATATGTCGGCGTGCCTTCAGCATCTACGACATTGGAGGATAGTATCTCATATTTGTCTTTTTCATTGTAACCTTCAAACCAATAATTGAAAAGACGACTTCTCATGCTTTGCTTACCGTCTGAAGAATCACAGATATACAGAAGCGTGGATTGATTTTTCTGAAAAACTCCTCTACGATTCTCATTATCGTCTCTCTTACAAAAGGATCACGAGGTGATGATGAATTGTTGATATTCTGAATGATAAATTGATAAGATTCACTTTGAGTAAGCAAATCATCTTCAATAAAATCTATAGAATACTGCACCTCATAATTTGTAACGAATAAATATCCCCGAGATCTTTCCGAAAGAAAAACTTCGTAGGGAGAGCTGGAGTTTATGCTATCAATAGAAAGTTTATTCACCAGACATTGTGATTTGATGGTTTCACTCCAAACCTTTGTATATATTCGTTCTCTAAGGCTACGCGTGTTTCCTTAATGTAGTCTTTCTTGGCTTTAATTGACTTTTGAAGTCTTTCAAGTGCTTCTTTCCTTGTAAGGTTTCTTTTTTCCATAACTATAACCTTTATTGATTCGTTTGCAAAAATAGGTAAAAAATCTGATTTCTCCAAATATTTGCTCGGGAAAACATGAAAAAACTCCCTTACATGCTTGCAAGGCATGTAAGGGAGATTGTTGGTATTGACTTTTTCTATTCAGAAATCATCTTTTCAATTTCCTTGATGAAAGATTCTGCTAACGGAATATTAGGAAGCACATCTTCTTCTGAAGCAACAAACATTATGTTATAATCCGCTTTGTCACGAAGAGTTTCCATTTGAGCAAGAAATTTCGAGTGATCTACTGACATCTTTCCTGTGACAATATAATACTGCCCTAATTTTGCCTTTACTCCTTTATGCGAACCAACCTCTACACCATCATTCACGAACAAAGCCGTAGCAGCATGAAACAAGGAATAGTATAGTCTGTTTGCAGCCATCCCCCATCTACCAGCTTCCGCAGCAACATTAGCATCCTTATATGTCTGCCATGCTTTACTCATATAGAGTGAAACAAGCATTTGGCGTTCCTCATTGCTAAGACTCATAGATTATCTTTTTGTCGTGTTCCACATTCTTATAGTATGGAGTTATGCGCATAGCATCCCATTCCTTCTTAGTATATATCTGAGGACTCAAATCTGCCCCGAAACGCCAACCATATTCTATAAGCGGATAACTGATTTTGTCGAAATCCTCTTTTACGATAGAGTCTTTATCCATAAGCACAAGAATATCCCAGTCAGAGTCGATTTGTGCATCGCCTCTGGCTCTTGAACCATATAGCCAGACATTACTTCCTTTCGGCATTATCTTCTTGGCTATCTCGGTCAGATCTTCTATGGAAAGATTTCTACCCATTATTCCCTATAATTATTTCGATTGCAAAAATATACAAAAATTCTGATTTCTCCAAATATCCTTGCTAAAAATATCTTCTTGACGTGAGATGTTATGAACAAAACGGATTTATATGATTTATCCGCTTCCCTTTTTCATTCTGAACACGGAATTCACGAAACAAACGAAACCTCCGTTTCATCCATGTTTTCGGTATTCGTGAAATGAAGTCTCAGCTTTAGCAAACGCAGTATATCTCGCGAAACTTATATCATAGCAAACTTACAGCTACTCTTTTTCCTAACCCGCTAAAAATTCGGGACAGGGTGGAGAGTTGTATGTCTGTTCTTCCATTTTCTACTCTTGAGATGAAACTTTTCTTAGTCCCTATCTTCTGAGCAAGTTGTTCTTGTGTCATTCCTGCTTTGATACGCTCAAGCTTCAATCGCTCACCTATGATAAAAGCATCACAGCTGAGTTCAAAAGCATCGCGCTCAGGAGTTCCTATTTTTCCGAAATCCTCAGATATCATATCTTCTATTGAACCACATCCAATAGCGTTCATTTCTTCTTGTGTCATAATTTCTATACTTTAATCGTAACCTTTTATTTCCTATCACTAAGTGCAACCTTTGCAGAGAAATATTCATCCTTGATTCTTAGCGCACGTATAATTTCCGAAGCAGGTGTCTTTTGTGTCTTCTTCTGAAACGCATTGAAAAGAATTACAAGATTTCCCTCATCAAAGCAACAGAAGATTCGGTAAATGTTTCCATTATGCTCTACACAAATCTCATATAGATTTGTCGTTCCTTCTATGCTTTTAAGAAATTTTGCAGGAATCATATCCTCTGACATTATATAGATGAACACTTGATAGATTTTCATAAGCACATCTTTTCCTAATGTGCGTTTGATATCCTTAAATTAATCCTTGAAAGGGACTATCTGCCTTTTATATTCTCTGTGTTCACCAATACATTATTGATTATTCTTCGGCAAAGTTAACTAATTAATGAACATTATGCAAGTTTTTTCACAAGAAAATGCACATATACCATAAAAAAAATAGATTCATGAATCCTAATGATTCATGAATCTGTGTTCTGCAAGTTTCTCGTACTTTGTTCCCGGACGACCATAGTTGGCGTATGGATAGATGCTGATACCGCCACGTGGGGTGAAGATGCCCGTCACCTCAATATATTTAGGATCCATGAGGCGGATAAGGTCTTTCATAATGATATTGACACAATCCTCATGGAAATCACCATGATTGCGGAAAGAGAAGAGATAGAGTTTCAGACTCTTGCTCTCCACCATCTTAACATCGGGCACATACTGTATCTTTATCTCTGCAAAGTCTGGCTGTCCGGTAATAGGACAGAGAGATGTGAACTCCGGGCAGTTGAACAACACCCAGTAGTCATTCTCAGGATGCTTGTTCTCAAATGCCTCAAGTACCTCTGGAGCATAGTCCTGACGGTATTCAGTCTTCTTACCAAGAGACTGGAGATTATCATTTTCGCGATTTGACATAATATTAATTACAAATTACAAAGTACAAATTACCTATTTTACTTTTACTAAAAATATTGGCAGCAAACTGCCTTTCACAGGACCTACACATTAAAGATCTTAAACACATTATATTTCTCTCCATTGTCATACACATCTTCCTGTTCGCGATTTTTCACCCAACGAACAATACGGATAGTGATAGGGAGCATTATAATCTCATAGACGGTTTTGAGACATACCTGAGCAAGCATAAGCCAAGGAAGCTCGTCGGAAGGCACTACCCCACCTAATGCAAGCGGAAAGAAAAGCAAGGAATCAACACCCTCTCCAAACACAGTACTGAGAATAGCACGCCAAGAGAAATGTTTTCCTGCATCACGCACCTTCATTCTACTCATTACATAGGCATTGACGAAAGATCCTGCAAGGAAAGCCACAAACGATGCTGCCGCAATTCGGGGAGCAAGTCCGAATATATTGTGGAAACCTTCATCACCCGTCCAATACTCAGCACCAGGCAGCCAGTCGCACAATGCTCCTACTGCGACAAAGAAAAAATTCATGAGGAAGCCAAGCCAGATAAGAAGTCTCGCCTTACGAAATCCCCAGACCTCACACACCACATCATTAATAATATAGGAGATTGGAAAGACGATAACGCCACCAGTCTGACTATGCCCGAAGAAAGCGATCTGCTTTGTCTCAAACACATTAGACGCTATGAGACATACACAAAAGAGCACGCTGAAAAGCAGAAATAGCACGCTCACCTGAGATGATTTCTTGTTCATTTTCTTGTTTTTTAAGAGGTTACCAAGCACTCTGAAAGCCATTTACATGGCTTTAATTGAAAATTTATAATGGATAATTAGTTTTTGTAACATTATAACTCTGGGCCGTTATCGTCACAATATACTATATCAGCGTTACCAAACAGTTCCTTTCCTTTTGAACCGCGGGTTTCTTTGTTACTCAATACCCATTTCAGATTCTTACCATCCCATTGTACTCCCATAGTATAAAATTGCCCAAACTCTATACTAACATCTGATGAGATAGGTTGCGTCTTTACTTCCTTGCCATTGATTTCCAAGACGAGTCGCGCATCCTTTATCTTCTTTCCTGTTGGAACATAGAAACTCCATATTTTAGCCAAAGAGTCAGCAGGCGCTTTATAAGAACCAGAAATGACATCATCGCTCACAGAAATACCTTTAGGGGTGACTTTAAGATCGGCTGTCACATTTACATTTGCTTTGGTATAATACCATTTGTCCTTGACCTCAAACCCCTTGTGCTTGACTGTGATTACATCCGACGTTCTATTATATATATACAATAGCTCAATAGATGACAATGAAGTACTTTCTGAAATTGCTGCCGTAGATGAATGTTCAGAATAAGCCAATAAAGGCATGGTACCACCACGCTTCAAATCTACTTTACATTCAACATTCTCACCAGACAAAGAGGTTTCTGCATTATTAAAGGCTATGACATCAATAGCCTCTCCTTTATTTAAAGTCGTAGGAATTCCCACTTCGAAATCCAAATGCTTCGTACCCTTCTCTTCTTCAGTAATGATAGTATCGGCGGAATGAACCAAACCTGCATCATAGATTTTACCATTCTGAACCATATACACATTGAAATTCTCTCCTTTCTTGCTCCAATTATTCCAACAAGTTATGTCAGAATTTGGAAAACCAACAGAATAACAACCTTTCAATTTGAAATGTCCGAACGTAAAAGTCCTAATTTCAAACTCATCATCATCATCGCTGCTACAGCCAACGAGCGGCATACACAAGGCTGCCACCAGCAACCAAGGCATAGAGAATAACAATCTTTTCTTTTTCATATGTAAATTCCTAAATGGTGTAAATGAGATACGCCATATATCCTGCGAACAAAGCCAGCATAGCATATCCTTCCCAACGCTCCACCTTATACTTTGTAAAGGAGAAGAGCCAGAGAAGCACCATGCTTAGCATCATCATACCAAAGTCGAGCGGAGTGATTCCGCCAATGACCATAGGCGAGATAAGTCCTGTTACACCTATTATAAGGAGTATGTTGTAAACGCATGAGCCTATGACATTACCCATTGCGATAGCCGACTGTCCCTTACGGGCAGCTACCACGCTTGTGGCAAGTTCAGGAAGCGAAGTACCACCAGCAACAATAGTAAGGCCTATTACAGCATCACTTACCCCAAGAGAAGCAGCTACATCGGTAGCACTATCTACAAAAGCATTACTGCCAAAAACAAGACAGGCAAGACCGCCTACCAGTCTTATGACAGCTCCCCAAACCGTAAGTTTCTTATTCTCAACCTCTGACTCATCATCTGGAGATGCAGTCTTCACGGCATATACCATATATGCAATGAGAAGAATAACAAAGAGAGCTCCTGCCCAGCGGTTTATTTCACCATATATGCCAAAGCAAAGAAGGATGAAAGAAGCACCTACAGCAACAGGAATGTCTCTGCGGACAGTTCCCTTAGATACCATCATAGGGGCAACGGCTGCCGCTGCTCCGGCAATAAGCAATACGTTGAAAATGTTACTTCCCACGACATTTGCCACAGCAAGGTCTGTGGTTCCTTGAAGGGCAGATGTAAGACTGACGAATAACTCAGGCATAGAAGTGCCAAGAGCAACTACGGTAAGTCCTATGACCATCTCTGGAATACCTGCACGCTGAGCTAAGGACACAGCACCATCCGTAAGGAAGTCAGCCCCCTTTAGTACAACGAAAATGCCAATTACTATAGCAAATATATCGAGCAGCATATTCTAAATAAATGAAAAGTGAAAAGTGAAAAATGAAAAATACAGATTACACACGTTCTGCATATCAGCAATAAATACTAACCTGTATTTTTCATTTTTCACTTTTCATTTAACTACTTCTCCTCAGCAGCCTCTGTTTCAGCCTCCGGATCCTCGAAATCTGTAATACCAGCCTCTACGAGAATGTCATACCACTGGAGGAGTTTCTTGATATCACTTGTGTGAACGCGCTCACGGTCGAAATCAGGAAGGAAAGAACCGAAGTACTCCTGAAGTTCTGCGCCACTTGCTTTCTTATAGTTAAGGGAAGCCTTCTTACCCTCTTCCTTATCACGGAGAGCAGCAAGAACCTTCATCAAAGGAACATCCTCCTCATAAGTGTACATTGCGATATCTGAAAGTGATGTTACACGGTCGGTAGCGAAAGCAGGCATACGCTTGTGGCTTGCATCGAGCGACTCAACGATAAGATTCATCTTACCGCGTGAAACTAACTTGTAAAGTCCTGGTTTGCCAGAAATGGCAAGAATTGTCTGTTGCATTTTCTTTTTTTGTTATTTATTTTATGTTAGTACTTTATTCCAAACAAGGTCAAGACCTTGTCAATCTGTGCCTCAACGTCCTCTACCCCATCATTAACGATAACGGCATCAGCCCGTCCGGCAACTTCTTCCTGGGAAATCTGTGCATCAACCCATTGCTTAGCTCTTTCCTTGGATATTGAATCACGCTTAACAACTCTATCTATCCTTACTTCCTCTGGAGCTACGACACACACTACCCTATCCACCGTATGCTCAAGATGTGCTTCATATAGAATTGCGCTCTCCATCCATTGAAGACCAGAGTCATAGAAATCACGTATCACAGCCGGATGCACGATTGCATTAATAGCCAGTTTGTTCTCTTCCGACTCAAGCAGGAACTTAGCCACTACAGCCTTATTCAGAATTCTGCCATCATAGGCATCCTCACCAATAAGTTTCACAAGCCTGCCACGTATCTCATCTGACGAGACCATGAGTTTCTTGGCACCTGCATCACAGTCATATACTCCTATACCTCGTTCCTTGAGCCTTTGGCAGACATACGACTTTCCTGAACCTATGCCGCCGGTTATTGCCATTCTCATAAGCTTTACCTAAGACTTTCAATAAGGTAATCCACCTGTTGCATCTCAAGGGTTGCATTTGCGACTCCCTTAGGCACAGTACGCAGAATGATCTTGCACTTATCTGAAGGGTTAGAAGCTACGTCAGCATAGTCAACTTCCACACTAAAGTTCTCAGGACGAATAACATCTATGCGACTACGACCTGCGACGACCTTTACATTTACCTTTGCAGGGAAAGTACGAAGAGCCAATCCTTCTGGCATATTAACAGACACAATCGGCACCTGTATTATCTTCTCCGTAAGCATATCAGGATAGAAGGTCGCCTTTATATAGTCGGGCACCATCTTTACACCCTTTATCTTCTTCAGAGGAATATCCTGAGTGACAGTATCTGTAAACCCTATAAGTTCTATATTCTCCGTGAAGAGTTCCTTAATACTATCCAATACCGCTTGAGAGGCATAGATCTTCACGCTATCAGGATACATTACAGTACGGGCAATATAATATGTATCAGCAGGCCTTATAATACCATCAATATGTGCCTTGACCATCTTCGACATCCCGAAGCTGAACTGAAATTCTAATTTCTCAGGCTTAATGGTTACAATCTTACTACTGGCATAGAACATTGAACCCAACATCTTCTGCACCTCAGAGATAGGGACATATCCCTTGCCTGTACCACGCGCAAATGAAGCGAAGTTTAATTTAAGCGGTTTTACGATATCTCCATGCATATAGGATATCAGCACAAACCCCTTGTCACGCACTACAACGCGGATAGTATCAGGCAGAGGTTCCGTAATGACTATATTTGTAGGGACGCCTGTAAGCTGCACAGGAATAGCAATCTCTTTTTCTGTCGTATCATTAAGTACTGTCATAAACCAGAAGCCAGCACTTACGGCAAGGAAAAAGAGAAACACAAAGAACTCCTTATTCACAACATTGAACAAGAAGTCCTTTATTACCTTGTACGGCTTGACGCCACTTGGGATAGTCACCTAAATCAATTATTTTGTAGGCTGAGCAGCGGCAGCATCAGCGAAGACATAGTTCTTATCGCAAGTTACGACAACGTCACGAGCAATCTGAATGTCAACCGTGCCATTCTCAAGGTTAATCTTCTTCACTGTACCATGAAGACCGCCACCTGTTACAATCTGTGTACCCTCCTGAAGAGAGTTCTGGAAATTACGTATTTCCTTCTGCTTCTTCTGCTGAGGACGAATCATGAAGAACCACATGATTGCAAAGATTGCAACCATCATGATGAGCATAGAGTAGCCACCGCCCTGCTGGGCCTGTGCTGCGAGAAACATTGATGTCATATAAGCCTAACCAAGCCTTCCTAAAGGGAAGGATGTTTTATAGTCACATCCCTGACTTCAGCCGCGCTTGGAATTCGGTTTTAATTATTTTACATGTTATTTATTTCATTTGATTCCCCACGAGGTTTATCTTACAATAAACGGACCTACCCCCTTGGGTAGGGGTTGGGGCGGGATTTTACTTCCTCTCCGGCATTACCTTCATCATCTTGCCACTCTCAATGAGGTGACGTGCGATGGTATCAAGCATTCCGTTGATATATCCGCCAGAACGAGGTGTAGAATAGAGCTTTGCGAGATCCACATACTCGTTGATTGTAACATTTACTGGGATATTAGGAAAGTTAAGCATCTCTGTAATAGCCAACTGCATGATGATTACATCCATATATGCCAGACGAGAGAAATCCCAGTTCAAGGAAGCCTCTGTCATATAACGCTGATACTGCTCAGCATTAAGGATAGACGCGCGGAACAATTTACGTGCGAACTCACGATCCTCCTCATCACGATATTCAGGGAGCAACTCGAAGTTTGCATTTGATTTCTCGTCAAAACGCTTGATAGTCTTCAATACAAATGTATCAACAACATCCTTGTCATCATTCCAATACAGACTAATCTCTTCAAGAACAGCAGCAAGTTCATCATTATCCTGAATGTGCTGACGATAAATCTTTCGCCACACTTCACGATCAGCCTCGTAGCTGCTGTCAGGATCACTCATGTAATCCTTATATATATCACTGGCCTCTATCTGAAGGTAGAGTTTTTTCACATACTCGATGCTATCCTCCCAAATGTGCTTCTGTCCGTCATAGAACTCCTGCAACATCTTGTTTATCTCAAGTTGGAAAGCAAACTTGTTTTCTACGAACTTAGACGAAGGAATAGGCTGTCCTTCACGCTGAGCACGAGCCACAGCAACCTCAAGGTGCTTACGCGCCATCTTTGTTACTTCAACGATAAGTTGGAGAAGATAGTTATAAAGATGATACGATTTTGACAGACTGAAAACAAGTTCCTTTTCAGCATTGTCAATGTTATGATTACCGTTCTGGAAATACGCATAGGTAAGTTGTACGGCTTTAATACGGATTAGTTCTCTGTTTATCATTTCACCTATATTGGTCTTTTATTATCTTTACTGTTCATAGATTGACTGTTTCCATTAGCTAACCTGCGCTTCAGGCTACAATCTCTTTATAACATAATGTGCGGGACATAGACGCACAATTTCAATTTACAAGTGCAAAATTATGAAAAATGATGCGATTATCCAAATAAAATAAGTATTTTTATCAGAAAAAACGACGATTTTCATTAAAATCCTTGCTAAAGTCAAGAAATATGAGTACCTTTGCATCGCTTTTTTTTGAGCACATCCCGAAAACCGAGATGACATCTCGTGTGATGGCGAATTAAGCAATTAACAAATTATCGTTTAACAACTTAATTTAGAGTAACACAAATTATGTTAGAAATTTCAGTAAAAGGTCAGAACAGAACTGACATTGGTAAGAAGGCATCAAAGCTGATGCGTAAGGAAGGTCTCGTACCATGTAACCTCTATGGTGAGAAGAAGGACGAGAATGGTCTCCCAGTAGCTAAGGCTTTCGCTGTATCATTCGCAGAGCTCCGTAAGGCTGTTTACACTCCAAACATCTACGTTATCAACCTCGACATCGAGGGTGAGAAGCACATTGCTATCCTCAAGGAGCTCCAGTTCCACCCAGTAACAGACGCTCTCCTTCACGTTGATTTCTTCGAGGTAACTCCTGAGAAGCCAATTACTGTTGGTATCCCTGTAAACCTCGTTGGTCACGCAGCTGGTGTACGTGCCGGTGGTCGTATGAGCCTTTCTATCCGTCAGATCAAGGTTACTGCTCCTTACGGTAAGATTCCTGAGAAGCTCGACGTTGACGTTACTGCTCTTGAGATCGGTAAGTCTATCAAGGTTGGTTCACTCCACTATGATGGTCTTGAGCTCGCAACAGGTAAGGAAGTAGTTGTATGCTCTGTCAAGATGACACGTGCTGCTGCTGCCGCTGCTGCTGAAGCTGCTGCCGCTAAGTAAGTAAACCACGTTTTACTGACAAAAAAATAAAAGGGCGCCCATCGGTGCCCTTTTTTTGAATTAAGAGTGAAGAATAGGAAATGGAAAAATATCTAATCGTCGGTCTTGGAAACCCAGGACCTGAATATCACGAAACCCGTCACAACGCAGGTTGGATGGTTGTCGACAGTTTTGCCGCAGAACAGGGCGTAACCTTCGAGGACAAGCGTTACGGCTATGTGGCAGAGACTAGCGTGAAGGGCCGCAAACTCATTCTGCTGAAACCTACCACATATATGAACTTGAGTGGTAATGCCGTGCGCTATTGGCTTGAAAAGGAGAATATTCCAAACGAGAACCTTCTCGTCATCGTTGATGACCTCGCGCTTCCTCTCGGGAAGATGCGTCTCAGAGGCAACGGCTCTAATGGCGGTCACAACGGATTAGGCCACATCCAGCAGCTCATAGGCCAGCAGTACGCACGTCTTCGTATGGGTATCGGCAGCGAGTTCAATAAAGGTCAGCAAGTTGACTGGGTTCTCGGCAAGTTCTCTGACGAGGACAAGCAGATTCTTCAGCCATGTATCGACACAGCCCGAGAGATTATCAAGAGCTTTGTTCTTGCAGGCATCCAAAGGACAATGAACCAATACAACAAGAAGTAATGAACGAACAGGCACGAATAGATAAATGGCTTTGGGCTGCACGTATCTTCAAGACCCGAAGCATCGCTGCTGACGCTTGCAAGAATGGTCGTGTGACCAAGAACGGCGTGAACATCAAGCCGAGCCATGTGATAAAGGTGGGAGAAACCGTATCTGTGAAGAAACCGCCTGTAACCTACTCTTTCAAGGTTTTGAAGGCGATAGAGAACCGTGTAGGGGCGAAACTCGTTCCTGAGGTTTACGAGAACGTGACAGATCCAAAGCAATACGAACTTCTTGAGATGTCGCGCATCAGCGGTTTCGTTGATCGTGCCCGCGGAACTGGTCGCCCAACGAAGAAAGACCGCCGTGCTATGGATGCATTCGTAGAGCCTGCCATGTTCGGTTTCGACGATGAATTCGATTTCGACCTTGACGACGAAGAGGAGGAATAATATAGGGTGTCTGTGAAAAACATGTGTACTATGTGTACCATGTGTACCCAAAAAGATGACGAACTCACATTGTCTTTCTTTTCCGTGTAGCTCACATGGTACACATAGTACACACAGTACACATAATTTTTACAGACACCCTATACCTGAAAAAAAATCGCTCCTCCCATTTAATAATAATATATATTATATATAATATATATTATTATTAACATTAAAAAGCAAAGAAAGGAAAGAGAGGGGATGTCTGTGAAAAATATGTGTACTATGTGTACTGTGTGTACCCAACATTCGGGATTTGCCCAGGTTACAAGTCCGTTTCACCTCCGTTACAGGTCCGTTGTAAATCCGTTCTGAATCCGTTCTAAATCCGTTCCCTATGTTCGGAGACATCTTGGATGCTTCACCGGGGGATACGTCTTGCTACTTGCCTTGTTAAGGCAGGAGCTTTTGGTACACATGGTACACATAGTACACATATTTTTTACAGACACCCTATCGGTGTAAAAGAAAGGGAACGAATAACTTGAATAACTAAAACACGATGGCACCTGTGAGGGCAATATGCTCGGTACTTGCAGAAGGGAATATGGCTATATTCCCTTTGTCGTTATCATTATTATCCTTCTTGGTTGTAAGCTTCTGCCAAAGAGGAAGCATGAGATAAGCAGCCTCACTCGACAGAATGCCTATAGCCGCACCGGCAAGAACATCATGCACATAATGTTTTCTATGCGTTACCCTGAGCGTGGCTGTAGTAGCTGCAATTGCATAGGCAGAGATACCAATCCACGGTGATACATCCTTATACTCGTGCATAACCAAATTGGCTCCACAGAAAGCCTTTGCGCTATGTCCGGAAGGGAAAGCCTTATCGTCGGAGTCGTCAGGACGCCACTCATGCACCGTCATCTTCAATCCACCGGCAACGCCATACGTTATTCCCCATGCAGCAACCGTTACAAATAATCTGTCTTTCAAGCTATGCGCAGGCTTTACTCCGCAAGGTTCCAAAGCGAAGTTCATCGCCGTAGGTACATATTGCAGATAATCCTCCACCTGTGCATGCGCACAAGCAGAGGATACCACCATAAACATAGAAACAATTAGTTTCCTTATAATCATTTTACAAATTATAATTTTCAATTAGCGAACTTAGAATCTTCCGCCGCCACCGAAGCCTCCACGACCGCCACCGCGACCGCCACGGCCACCGCCGCCAAATCCACCACGACCGCCAGGGCCGTCAGGACCACCAGGACCGCCGAAGCCACCACGGGCATTCTTACCACCAAAGGCATTAAAGCGATAGATAACGTGGAGCATTACATAGCTGTTGATGCTATTTGACCAAGAATCCGTGCTACGAGTAGCATCAATGTTGCGAGTGAAGCTACTCTTATTGTTCAGCACATCATAGAACTGCAAAGAAACTGTGAGAGGCTTACCCTTGAGGAAACTCTGAGAAAGTTGTATGTTCCAGATGAATTCATTGGTATTGGCACCTGCTGAATATCCACGACGTGAAGACATGTGAGCACTTGTAGAGAATGCTGTTCCCCAAGGTGCAGTAGCCGTGATGTCCGTACCATACTGGTAATCCCATGTATTCAAATCACGATCTGGCTGCAACTTATTTTTGTTGATAGTATAATTCACGTTACCGTTAAGCTCGACCTCAAGCCAGCCATTGCGGTAGCTGAAACCGAGGTTCTGACCGAGAGAAGTGCTACGAGTATAGTTCTTTTCAGCAACGGCAGACTTATTGAGGTTCACGTAGTTCACGCTGTTGGTATAGCGGATGTTAGAGAAACTGTTAAAGTTCCAGAGACCGACAGTATCAATAGCGGTATTATACATCAGCGCACTGCTTATGTTCCAGTTACCGTCAATGTTCATCGGCTTGTTAGTCTGACCACCAGTCTTCTCATCGTACGTCACCATATTAGCTACGCTGTTATTGGTGTTGCTATAGTTGACAAATGCCATGATACTGCTGAAGTGGCTCTGCACATAGTTGTTATAGCGGAGTGTGAATCTCTGAGTGAAAGAAGGCTTCAACTCCGGATTACCAACCCTGATGTTCATAGGGTCGCTATCATCTGTCATAGGCAACATATCTGTCATTGAAGGCTGGTCTGTGCTTGCACGATAGTTCAGGCGGAGACTCTTTCTCTTGTTGAACTTATAACGGAAGTCGAGAGTAGGACTGATGTTGCTAACGCTACGCTTTACATCGAAACTCTGTCCGAGATACTTGTAGAGAAGGTTCTGAGTCTGTGGCTGATAGAGTACACCAATGTTGAGGTTGTAGGCGTTTGTAGTGCGACGCCATGTAAGCTCAAGCTCATGGGTGTAGTTCTTATACTCCGTATGACGGCTGAGAGAGTCACTGTAATAAGGAGAATTGTGATTGAGAGGCTGATATCTGCCAATGAAATCATCAAAAGAGTTATAAGCGAGACTTGCACCCTTTCCGAATGTACTGATGTTGCTAAAGTCGTATGTGCTACGCTCGTTGTCTCTATCGCTGAACTTATACATATATCTCAGTACAAGGAAAGAGTACTTAGATAGACGCTCGGAATAAGAAGCGGAGATCTGATAGTTATAGCTATTATTAGGAGCCGTATTATAACGGTTCTTGAAATATACAGAGTCAGCACCTGTGATGTTCTTGATACGATAGAGGTAAGTCTCCTGAGAGCTTACAGACTCCTCATCGCTATCAGAATTAGAGTATCTTCCCTGAATAGTAAGGCTATTACCACGGCTTGAGAGCTTACGGCTGACAGTAGCATTTACATTGAACTGGAAAGAGTCACTATGCTTGAGATTCTTGTTAGAATTGCGGTTTACAAGGATAGAGTCCTCAGGATGCAACTTTGCCATATTCTCCATAAGTTGCTGATTAAGAGGATCTATATCCTCATCATAAGAATATGGATTCTTTGAGAAAGAGGCATTAGCACTCTCTGAGTTTGAGTCGCTATTAGAGAAAGAGAGGCTTGGACGCAACTGGATGGTGGTCAAAGTATCAGGATGCCACTCAAGACGGCTACCGAAGTTGAACTTATTGCTACGGCTCTGTGAACTTGACATACTGTTGCGGAAAGCACCAGTTCTGTTCACAAAGTTCTCTGAGAATGTAGTTGAAACATTATCTTCATCACTATGATTCCAACGACCATTTATATCAAAGATAATCTTATCCTTAACCTCATAGTTATAGTTAAGACCAAGCATCTTATTAGCCTGTAAGCCATTGGCACCACCACCACGACCACCACGACCGCCAAAGCCACGGTCATTAGTGTTGTTGGCATTACCAAACAGCATGAGTCGGCTATTGTCCTTCATAACACCAGCCATAACACGCTCTGCATAGCGGTCCTTAGTACCTATTGCGAGGTCAGCATTGCCGAGGAAGCCCTTGTTCATGCCTGGCTTGATACCGAAATCAAGGATTGTATTCTCTTCACCATCGTCAACACCTGTCATACGAGCCATATCCGACTTCTCGTCATAAGCCCTTACCTTATCAATAATAGATGTAGGGAGATTCTTCAGAGCTGTCTGGGTATCACCAGTCATAAACTCCTTACCATCCACCTTGATTTTCGTCACCTCCTTACCATTGATTTTGATTTTACCATTCTCATCAACCTGTGCACCAGGCAGACGCTTCACGAGTTCTTCTACAACAGAACCCTCAGGAGTACGATAAGCAGCTGCATTATAGATAAAGGTATCCTCCTTCACAACAAGCTTCTGAGCCACACCCTTAGCCACAACTTCCTTCAACATTACGGCATCAGTAGCCATATTGATTGTTCCAAGAGCAACATCCTTGCCCTCTGTCATAGTAATGTTACGATAGGCATTACTATAACCGATGTTAGTCATTCTCAGAATGTACTTTCCATCAGCAGGAACCGTGATTTTGAAAGAACCGTCTTCTGCCGATGCTGCTCCGGTAACATACGTGGAGTCTGTCTTCAGCAACTGAACAGTCGTCTGCATAAGAGGCTCTTTTGTCTCTTTGTCATAAATTGTACCGCTTACGATACTATTCTGTGCCATTGCACCATAGCAAACGAGCAGCAACGAAGCAAACGCGAAAAGTCTTTGTTTCATATTATATTTTTATTATGATTTTCCTTTTTTAAACGAAGTTTTCCAAGTGTCAGATATGAAATTGTCTATTTTCTTTACTCTTTACACTATTTACTTTACCCTTTTTAATTACAGTAGTTCATAGTTTTCGAGTATTACAATATGCATATCTATGTCTTCTGCACTTTTCGTACTTCCCAACTTTTGAACCGATTCAACTAATATACGAGAATATTGATAAAAAGTTTAACGCATTTTGAACTTTTTTTTGCGTTTTACCGAAAATATATGTAACTTTGCACCAGAATTCTAAAAAATGCTAAAGACAAACGGCTAATGAACAAAGACGAATGCCAGAAGACCTTCGACTTTTGCCCTTAATCTTTTGGCAAATAATAACAATTCTAAAAAATGAATCAAAGAGTTATCATATCACAGAATCTCGAAGCCGAACTTGCTTCCGCCATAGCTGACTGCGAGCACGATCGCATCTTCGTCCTTACCGACACCACCACCGTAGAGAAGTGCTGGCCCGTAATCAGCAGCTACGAGTGTCTCTCCGGGGCACAAATGATAACAATCGGTGCCACAGATATGGAGAAGACGCTGGAATCAACAGCCCATGTATGGGAGGGATTGCAGAAGGGCGGTGCTACACGCCATTCTCTGCTCATCAACCTCGGAGGCGGTATGATAACAGACCTCGGAGGCTTCGCTGCAAGCACATTCAAGCGAGGCATCAACTTTATAAACATCCCTACCACTCTGCTATCTATGGTAGATGCTTCGGTAGGCGGAAAGACAGGCATCAACTTTGGTGGACTGAAAAACGAGATTGGTGTGTTCAATGATTCTAAATATGTGATACTCTGCACAGAGTTCCTAAAGACTCTTGACCACGAGAACATTGCATCAGGCTATGCAGAGATGCTGAAACACGGTCTTATACTGCGTAAAGACTTCCCTGTTTCAGAGGCTACGAAAGCCGACTACACAGCCATGTGGGCAGAACTTATCAACTTCGACCTCATGAAACCAGACCTCAAGCAACTGCAGAGAATGGTGGCAGAGAGCGTTCAGGTAAAGGAGCGCATAGTGGAGGAAGATCCTCACGAACATGGTATTCGCAAGGCTCTCAACCTCGGTCATACAGCCGGTCATGCTTTTGAGTCATGGGCAATGATGCACAAGCCTGTTCTCCACGGCTATGCAGTAGCATGGGGTATAATCCCGGAACTTTACCTTGCCGTTAAGAAGGTGGGATTCCCTACACAGATAATGCGCCAGACGGTACAGTTCATCCGTGAGAACTACGGTGTTCTGCCAATAACGTGCGATGACTACCCTACCCTTCTCGAACTCATGTCACACGACAAGAAGAATATTGCAGGCGTTATCAACTTCACCCTACTCGGAGGCATCGGTGATATCCGTATCAACCAGACTGCCACAAAAGACGAGATAGAGGAAGCGCTTGATTTCTTTCGTGAAGGATAATTAAATATACGCCTTTGCATCCTGCCAACCGGTAGGGTGCAAAGGCGTAACCATTTTTTCACAAAGGCAATTTTTCACATTGTAATATAAATAAAAAATATGTCACCCTTATTAATTCTGAAACTTGTCGGTTCACTTGCCCTACTGATGTATGGTATGAAGTCAATGAGTGAATCATTACAGAAAATGGCTGGCTCACAGCTGCGTCACGTACTTCAGGCAATGACCAAGAACCGATTCACGGGCATGCTGACAGGTGCTTTCGTAACGGCATCTGTACAATCCTCTACAGCCACAACGGTCATGACCGTGAGCTTCGTTAATGCAGGTCTGCTAACGCTTGCACAGGCTATCTCCATCATTATGGGTGCCAATATCGGTACCACATTCACAGCATGGATCATGTCTGCGGGTTTCTCGTTCAACATCACCGACTTCGTGTGGCCGGCATTCTTCATTGCTATAATCCTTATATATAGTAAGAGACGCAAGTCAATAGGCGATTTCCTATTCGGCGTCAGCTTTCTCCTTCTCGGTCTTGGCACTCTGAAGGCTACAGGAACAGACATGCACTTAGAGGAAATACCTGCCGTGATACATTTCTTTGAGTCATTCGAAGACAATTATTTCTCATACATCATATTCCTATTCATAGGTGGCATAATGACTGTCTGCGTACAGTCATCAGCAGCAGTTATGGCTATAACGATGGCTCTTTGTTCCACAGGTGTCATGCCTATCTACCTTGGCATAGCACTCGTTATGGGTGAGAATATCGGAACTACCGTAACATCAAACGTAGCAGCACTCACAGCCAATATACAGGCTCGAAGAGCAGCCTTCGCCCACATGTTCTTCAACATATTCGGCGTGCTTTGGGCACTCTGCATCTTCCGCATATTCATCAATTTCGTCTGCGGAGTAGTTGGATTCCCTACCACAGGTGCAACTGCTGCCGACGCAAAGCTTCTTCCAACCGTACTGGCTACGTTCCACACCACGTTCAACGTAATCAACACGGCTATCCTCATCTGGTTCATACCTTACATTGAGCAGATTGTATGCCGTGTCATTACAAAGACCAAGGGCAAGGAGGACGAGGAAGAGTTCAGACTTCGCTTCATCAGTTCTGGCTTCATGCAGACTCCTGAGCTCTCCGTACTTGAGGCAGAGAAGGAAATACGCTCATTCTCTTCACACACACAGAAGATGTTCCACCTCGTTTGCGACCTTCTGAAAGAGACAAACAAAACAGACTTTGTAAAAAAATACTCACGCATAGAGAAGTATGAGGCTATTACCGACAATATAGAACTTGAGATTGGTCACTACCTTAACGAGGTGTCTTCAGAACGCCTTTCTGATGCTACAAAGGCAAAGATTCGCGCTATGCTCCGTGAGATATCTGAGATTGAGTCTATCGGCGATTCTTGTTACAACATTGCGCGCTCACTCAACCGTAAGATTTCAGGCAAGGAAGACTTCACAGATGAGCAGTACAGCCATATCACACAGATGATGGGACTTGCAGACCAGTCGCTTACGGAAATGAACACTCTTATGAACGGTTATCGTGAAACGCTTGATGTAAACAAGGTATTCAACATCGAAACCGAGATCAACAATTTCCGCAATCAGCTCAAGACGCAGAATATCAGCGACATGGATGAGCAGAAGTACACCTATGCCATCGGTACTATCTACATGGATATTATCTCTGAGTGCGAGAAACTTGGTGACTATGTAGTTAATGTTGCAGAGGCTCGTATGGGCATAAGACAGAGGCCGCAGAATACGAAGGCAAGATAAAAGCCCAAGCCCCCCAAGGGGGAGTTTTAGATAGTAATTCTAATCATTGGGGTAAATGATAATTGCCGCTCATAGGTTCCTATATGGATTTCCTATGAGCGGCAATACTATAATAACATTCTTCCCTTTGGGAAGGCTTGGTTAGGCTTTACTTCCCTAACAACTTATTAGCTGCGTTGCCAATAGCTGTATTAGCCTTGTTTGCAGCATCATTTACCTTGTCAGCAGCCTTGTTAGCTGCGTCATTTACCTTTGCCTCAGCCTTTGCCTTCTGCTCGTTCACCTTGGTCTCAGCAGCAGACTTTGCATTATTTGCAGCATTTGTAGCAGCAGCCTCAGCAGTATTCTTTGCAGCATCACCAACAGTCTTGGCATCAGCCTTTACTGCAGCAACAGCATCCTGAGCTGTAGCCTCAGCACTTGTTGGAAGGTTCTTGATACCGTCAATAAGAGATACAACAGTTGCATTATTAGCAGCAGACTTGAGAGACTCAGAGTTATTGCTGATGAACTCCTGAATCTTGAGGGCATACTTCTTAGCCTCCTCTACCTTGCCTTCCTCTACGAGCTTAGCATACTCTTCCTTAACCTTTGTGAGTGTAGCCTCAATCTTTGAAGGATCCTTAGTCTCAGCATTGATAGCCTCTTCAAGTGCTGTAGTAACCTCTGCAGCCTCATCGCTGTCAGTTGCAACAGCTACTGTATCTTCCTTAACCTCATCATTAGAAGCAGCCTTGTTGCCGCAGCTTGCGAGCGCAAAAGCTACGCAAGCGAAAAGAAATACCTTTTTCATTTTGCTTAGATTTAATAATTTCTTGTTTACGTTTAAGTTTATTATTAGCGGAAACCGCCATTTCGCTTTTATGAGCGACAAAGGTAATAATCTTTTTCAATATAGCAAAAATTATCACATTTTTTAACCATTCAAATTCGATTTTGCATTATTATCTCAAATTATCCCAATAAATTTTGATATCAGGAATAATATGATTACCTTTGTATTATAAATTACCAATATTACAAAAACAATTATTAATTATGAAAAAAGGAATTACTGCATTTGCTCTTATGATTTCGCTTAGTGCCTCTGCTCAGGATGCAGTTAAGAGCCTTTCCATAGAGGCTTTTGGGGCCCAGAATACAGTAGGTGTAAACTACGATACCCGCCTAAAGGGTAACGACGGCTTTGGATATCGCATAGGTGTAGGTTATGGCTATGGAAAAAACAATAGCCAGACAACAAATGGCATAGGATTTCCGTTGGAGGTCAACTACCTTCTTGGAAAGAAAAAGAGCAAGTTAGAACTGGGATTTGGTGCCAGCGTCGGCTATTATCATGTTGAAGAGTCTGGTACTATCTGGGATTTGACAACTAACGAAATCTATGATTATGAATCAAAGGAGAACAAGTTCGGATACTTCTTCTTTGGAGATATTGGCTATCGCTATCAGCCAACACATGGTATGGTGTTCAGAGTAGGCGTTTCTCCTTCATTCAATTTTGACGACAGTCATTCCATTTACAAAGCAGCCTTCTTTCCATACATCAGTTTTGGATTTACGATATAAGGATGTTCTTCCGTATATTTTCCGAACCAAACTCGATGAAGCTCCGCTCCATGTCCGTTATAGAATAAGAGGTTCATCGAGTTTGGTTCGGAGTCACATAGGAAGAGTAAGGAAAAATCTATTGATTTTCACAATATTTTTGTCATTTTCTTTTGTGAAATGGGAAAAACACATTATCTTTGCAGTCATAAACAATAAACTTTTACCACTATGAAAAATAGAGCCAAAGGTCTCATTGGAGAAACGGCTGTAACGCTTGAATTATTAAAACTTGGCTATGATGTTTTCAACCTAAATGGAATATATCATAACTACAAAAATGCCGATATAATATGTATAAATCCTGAAAACCTGAAAAGTACAATGATTCAGGTAAAGACAGGAACCACTCATAATATCATGACTGGTATTCTATCTGAAACGGATGGAACTATACCGGAATTAGAAAAGAAGGTCATTGGTCCATGGGTATTTGTATTGATGGATAAACAATTCAATATGCAATTTTATGTCCTCACTAAAGAGGAAACTATAGAGTTGCTAAAAACAAGTAGTGACTGGTATGCCAATAGTTGGAACAGAACACTTAATAAGAAACCCGCGGTATGCGTAGAACTCTCATGGTTGCAAGGAGGTGTGTCTAAAGCATCAAAGCCTCTGGCAAAGAAACAACATCCAGAATATCAAAGCTCATTAAAAGTTTCATCACAAAACAGATGGGATAAAATCAAAGACTTATTGAGTTAATATTCATAGAGTTTCAACATCCATTTATTCATTAGACACAAATCCCATCCTCTTCATGGGCAAAGTGAGGAAGCTCTAACTTCGTTCATCCTTCGTTCTTCCTTCGCTCTTCCTCCGTACCAAAGTCGGTGCAAAGTCGGTGCAAAGTCGGTGAGAGAGCGGAGTTACATCGAGTTTGGTACGGAGGAACATAGGAGGATCAAGGGAAGAACTGTTTATTTTCTGCTAACGTATAAAAACCTTACACATATCAAAGTTTTCATAGTATAACCATTTGATTTTATGCAAATTGTAAGCCAGAATGGGCAAAACAAGGAAAATAAACGGTAGAAAGTTTGGTTTGCACTCGAAAATTTAGTAACTTTGCACTCACAAATCAGAGACGGGCACCGCTCTGCGAGCGACAAGCCCTATTTGTTTCGTGCGAAGAAGCACTCACAAATCAGAGACGGGCACCGCTCAATGAGCGACAAGCCCTATTTGTTTCGTGCGAAGAAGCACTCAGAAAAAGAATTATCGATAATTAACAAACAGAATATTCTAATGAACATACTTGAACTTAGTGAGCAGGAGATAGGCAGACGCGAGAGTCTGCAACAGCTTCGTGACATGGGTATCGAGCCATATCCTGCAGCAGAATACGTGGTTGACGCTTGGAGCGATGACATTCGTGAGAACTTCGTTGACCTCCCAACAGAAAAGGATGCAGAGGGCAATGAGGTGCCTGGCACACCAACTCCAGAGAACAGCCGTATGGTTAGCATCGCTGGCCGTATGATGGGCCGCCGTATCATGGGTAAGGCTGGTTTCGCAGAGCTTCAGGACTCAAAAGGCCGTATTCAGGTCTATGTTAAGCGCGACGAGATTTGCCCTGGAGAGGACAAGGAACTGTATAATACCGTATTCAAGAAACTCCTCGACATTGGTGACTTCATCGGCGTTAAGGGTTATGTGTTCCGCACAAAAACAGGCGAGATTTCTGTTCATGCTCAGGAACTTACACTTCTCTCTAAGTCACTCAAGCCTCTGCCAATCGTAAAGACCGACGCAGACGGCAATGTATATGACAAATTCGACGACCCAGAGCTTCGCTATCGTCAGCGCTATGTTGACCTTGTAGTGAACGATGGCGTTAAGGAGACCTTCCTCAAGCGTGCAACCATCATCCGCACTATGCGTAACATCCTTGACGGAGCAGGCTATACAGAGGTAGATACTCCTATTCTCCAGAACATAGCAGGTGGTGCTTCTGCACGTCCATTCATCACCCATTTCAATGCTCTGAATCAGGATATGTATATGCGTATCGCAACAGAGCTTTACCTGAAGCGCCTTATCGTAGGTGGTTTCGAGGGTGTTTATGAGATGGGTAAGAACTTCCGTAACGAGGGTATGGACAAGACCCACAACCCAGAGTTCACATGTATGGAGCTTTACGTATCATACAAGGACCTCAACTGGGGTATGGGCTTCACAGAGAAGATGCTTGAGACTATCTGTACCGCCGTTAATGGCAAGCCAGAGGTTGAGATTGACGGTAAGGTCATCTCATTCAAGGCTCCATTCCGCCGTCTCCCTATCCTCGATGCTATCAAGGAGAAGACCGGCTACGACCTCTATCCTATGAACGAGGATGAGATTCGCGAGGTTGCCAAGAAGCTCGATATTGAGGTTGACGAGACAATGGGTAAGGGTAAGCTCATCGACGAAATCTTCGGCGAGACATGTGAGGGCACATTCATCCAGCCAACATTCATCACCGACTACCCTGTGGAGATGTCACCATTGACAAAGATGCACCGCTCAAAGCCAGGATTGACAGAGCGTTTCGAGCTTATGGTAAATGGTAAGGAGCTTGCAAATGCTTATTCAGAGCTTAACGACCCAATAGATCAGGAACAGCGTTTCATTGACCAGATGAAGCTCGCAGACAAGGGTGACGACGAGGCTATGATCATCGACCACGACTTCCTCCGCGCTCTTCAGTATGGTATGCCTCCTACATTCGGTATCGGTATCGGTATTGACCGCCTTGTAATGCTTATGACAGGTAAGTTCGCTATCGGCGAGGTTATGCTCTTCCCACAGATGAAGCCAGAGAAGAAGGCTCCACGTTCAAGCATCGCAGAGTGGGCTGAGATTGGTGTTTCAGAGGAGTGGGCATACGTTATGCGTAAGGCAGGCTTCAATATGATCACCGACATCAAGGATGAGAAGGCTCAGGGTCTTCAGCAGAAGATCGGCGAGATCAACAAGAAGTACAAGCTGGGCTACGAGAAGCCATCACTGGACGAGGTTCAGAGCTGGATTGATAAGGTGCAGGAGTAATTATACTTAAGGAGTAATAAGGAGTACAAGGAGTTCAAGGAGTACAAGACGATAGTAAATTCGTCATATAAACAAACACGACAAAACAATCGTCTTGTACGACCTAAGCGATGAAGGAACGTAACTACTTGTACTTCTTATACTCAAAGTATATAGAAATAACCCGATAAAAGCAAATCAGCCATGGAGTCAAGTAAAAATTTCTTTGATCTATATGTCTGGAAAAAGGCTCATGAGTTTGTGCTTTGCGTTTATAAATCCAGTCAGGATTTCCCTGATTTTGAACGATTTGGGTTACGTTCTCAATTTACTCGGGCAGCAGTCTCAGTTGCAGCAAACATAGCAGAAGGGTATAAAAAACTGTCAAAAACAGACAAGCTACGTTTCTTTAATATATCTCAAGGAAGTTTGGAGGAATGTAAATATTATATATTGCTTTCTCGCGACTTAGGATATATTTCCGAAGAAGACTATTCAGAACTATGTAGTCTGGCAAAAGAGACAAGTAAACTTCTTCTACTATATATACAAGGCATACAAAGCAATAACTACCAAGAGGCTTAACTCCTTGTAACTCCTTCAACTCAAAAAAATAGCGACAAAGACATTCGTCTTGTACTCCTTGAACTCCTTGTACTCCTTGAACTCCTAAAAAAGAAAGAAATGTTCAACTGTGGAAAAATAGCAATTATCGGAGGTGGTAGCTGGGCAACAGCTATTGCCAAGATTATTGTTGGAAATACCCACCACATAGGCTGGTACATCAGAAATGATGACCGCATAGAGGACTTCAAGCGCATGGGACATAACCCGGCATACTTGACAAGCGTTCATTTTAACCTGGACGAGATTGAGTTCTCAAGCGACATCAATAAGATAGTACAGGCGTATGACACCCTGGTGTTCGTGACACCTTCACCTTATCTGAAGAACCACCTCAAGAAACTGAAGGTGAGGATAAGGGATAAGTTCATCGTTACGGCTATCAAAGGTATTGTGCCCGATGAAAACCTTGTGTGCTCGGAATATTTCCACCACATAATGGACGTTCCATACGATAACCTTGCGTGCATCGGCGGTCCTTCTCATGCGGAGGAGGTTGCCCTTGAACGACTCTCTTACCTCACCATAGCGTGTCAGGATCAAGATAAGGCAAAGTCTTTCGCTGCAACCATCAGCGGTAGGTTCATCAAGACAAAGACCTCTACGGATGTCATCGGTATTGAATATGCCTCTGTCCTGAAGAACGTCTATGCCATTGCCGCAGGTATCTGCTCTGGACTTAAATATGGTGATAACTTCCAGGCTGTGCTCGTGAGCAATGCCTTGCAGGAGATGCACCGTTTCCTTGAAAGCATGCATCCGGCAGAGCGCAACGTAGCAGACTCAGCCTATATGGGCGACCTGCTCGTGACGTGCTATTCCAAGTTCTCACGAAACCGTACATTTGGTTCTATGATAGGTAAGGGCTATTCTGTTAAGTCTGCCCAGATAGAGATGGAAATGATAGCCGAGGGATATTTCGGCACTAAGTGTATGAAGGAGATAAACCGCCACATGCACGTAAATATGCCAATCCTCGATGCTGTGTATAATATTCTGTACGAGCGCATTAGTCCACAGATTGAGATAAAGTTGCTGACGGATTCGTTTAGGTAGCCCACCCAGGCCCTCCCAAAGGGAGGGATGCGATATAGTATTGCAGATTGTGAGGAATCTCAAATAAATTGCCGCTCATAGGAAATCCACATTGGAAACCTATGAGCGGCAAAACTATAATACATCCTTCCCTTTGGGAAGGCTTGGTTAGGCTTTATAATACGGTGTATTATACGTCAACAGCACCACATCATTCTTCTTGCTAACCGTAAGCGTGGTACCATCATTGGAAACAACGTAAGTATATCGGTTATCAGCCTTATCCTTTAGGTGATAGACAACGTTAAAAGTTTTGACGATGATGTCGAGCGAATTGGCTTCCTTCATCGGAATCTCAACGATGAGTTGTCCAAGTTTCCCATGCTGCGACACATTATCGTAGTTGAAACGAAGAAGGATATCAGTACCCTGACAGTTGCCCACAAGACCATTCTTCACATCGTCAAAGGCATAGCCTTTGGCACTTACCTGCTTTGTGATATCTGCAATATTTCCGTTTAGGTCAATACCGTCAAATTCAAAAGCGTTAGCGTTAATACTCATTACCAATGCGAAAACCGCAAAAAAGATCTTTTTCATAGTCGTTGTATTTTTTATTTTAGTTATTTTCAATAGCAAAATTAGCATTTTCCAAGTTATATCGATATAATTCATCATTTCAATTAACAATAATTAACCCACGATGAAACCTATGTAACAATTGCATGGAAAAATAGTCAAGTTTTTACAAATTAATTTGGGGATTAAGAATATTTTTGCTATTTTTGCAAGCAACAATTACAATATTAACTATTAAATTCATATAAACGCGCAATGAAAAGTATCTCACTTGATATTACAAAGGCTCAGCAGTTCCTTCCTGCTGGCGCGATATCAGCTTATAAAGCAAAGGTTGCAGAGGCTCAGAAGGGACTCGAAAAGGGAACCGTTCCAGGCAGTGATTTCCTTGGCTGGCTTCATCTCCCATCATCAATCACTCCTGAGTTCATCAAGGAAGTAAAGGCTGTTGCAGAGATTCTCCGCTCAAAGTCAGAGGTTGTGGTAGTTGCCGGTATCGGTGGCTCATACCTTGGTCCTCGTGCCGTTATCGAGGGTATCAATAACAGCTTTGACTGGCTCATTCAGGACCGTAAGAACCCTGTTGTGCTCTTCGCTGGCAATAACATCGGTGAGGACTATCTCGCTGAGCTTACAGAATATCTCAAGACAAAGAAATTCTCTATCATCAATATATCTAAATCTGGTACAACAACCGAGACAGCCCTCACATTCCGTCTGCTTAAGACTCAACTCGAAGCTCAGGTTGGCAAAGCGGCAGCAAAGGAACTTATCGTTGCTGTAACGGACGCAAAGAAAGGTGCTGCTCGTATGTGCGCCGACAAGGAAGGCTATAAGACATTCGTTATTCCTGATAACGTAGGTGGCCGTTTCTCTGTCCTCACTCCTGTAGGACTTCTGCCAATCGCTTGCGCAGGCATCGACATCGAGCAGCTTGTGGCAGGTGCTCAGGCAATGGAGAAGCAATGCGGTATCGACGTTCCTTTCGAGGAGAACCCTGCAGCCATTTATGCAGCTGTGCGTAACGCTCTATATGCTAACGGCAAGAAGATTGAGATTCTCATGAACTATCAGCCAAAGCTGCACTACTACATGGAGTGGTGGAAGCAGTTGTTCGGTGAGTCTGAGGGTAAGGATGGTAAGGGTATCTACCCAGCATCTTGCGACTTCACCACCGACCTTCACTCTATGGGTCAGTGGATTCAGGAAGGCGAACGTACTATCTTCGAGACCTGTATCTCTGTGGAGAACCCTGAGAAGAAGCTTCTCTTCCCATCTGATGCAGAGAACCTTGACGGCCTTAACTTCTTGGCTGGCAAGCGTATAGACGAGGTAAACAAGAATGCAGAACTTGGTACTCGTCTGGCTCACGTTGACGGTGGTGTGCCAAACATCCTCATATCAATTGAGCGTCTTGATGCCTACAACTACGGTCAGCTCATCTACTTCTTCGAGAAGGCTTGCGGCATCTCTGGTCAGTTGCTCGGCGTAAACGCATTCAACCAGCCTGGTGTAGAGGCTTACAAGAAAAATATGTTCGCTCTTCTCGAAAAGCCAGGTTACGAAGAGGCAACAAAGGCAATCAAGGCTCGTCTAGAGCAGGAAAAATAAAAATGTTAGAAGAAATAAAACAATACATGAAAGAGCACGGTCTTGAGGCATATCGCCCCAAGACCGTTCTTTTCGATAT
This sequence comes from uncultured Bacteroidales bacterium, assembly GCA_902798615.1. Taxonomy (GTDB): domain Bacteria; phylum Bacteroidota; class Bacteroidia; order Bacteroidales; family Bacteroidaceae; genus Prevotella. The sequence goes on from CADBXL010000002.1 coordinate 108,575, forward strand.
GGATGGCGTGCTCTATGACTCCATGAAATTTCATGCCATAGCGTGGAACAAAGCAATGGCGAAATATGGCATAGATATGCCAGAAATTGAGGGTTATCTCTATGAGGGTATGCGTGGTGTAGAGACTATCACCATAAAATGCCGTGAGCAGTTAGGAAGAGAGATTTCAGAGGAAGAGGCTATGGAGATGTATCTTGAGAAATCGCGCATCTTCCACTCTATGACAAAGGCGACTATAATGCCTGGTGTCAAGGACTTACAGCGTTTCATGCTCTCAAGGGGAATGCAGATAACAGTCGTTACAGGAAGCGGTCAGCCACCGTTGCTTGCAGGATTAGCACGCGATTTCGAGGGCTTAATTGATTCCAACAAGATTGTATCAGCAAAGGATGTAAGACAAGGAAAGCCGGCTCCTGATCCATATCTCCTTGGAATGGAAAGAATGGGTAGCAAGCCGGAGGAAACAATAGTGGTGGAGAATGCTCCGCTCGGCGTTCAGGCAGGAAGAGCAGCCGGATGCTTTGTCATTGGCGTAAATACAGGTCCCCTGCCCGACAGCCAACTGAAGGATAACGGAGCGCACATTGTGTTCCACAATATGTTTGAGGTTAAGGACGCTCTAGAGCGTTTCCTTGATGGTCAAGATTAAAAATCACCTAATTCAAAGCATATTCCAAGGATAGTTTTGGAGATTTCAATTCTTTTTCATAATTTTGCAGAATAATTGTCGAGATATGGAAATAAACAATTCAACATACTATCTTCCATCGGAATGGCATCAGCAGGTTGCCGTTCAACTGACTTGGCCTCATGCAAAGACCGACTGGGCACCATATCTTGACGATATCGTGCGCATGGAAGTTCGTATGGCTGACGAGATAACAAAACGTGAAAAACTTATCATAGCCACACCTGAGAAAGAAACTGTGAAAGAATTTCTTTCTACGCAATTAACTGAACAACAATTTGATAGGGTAAGAATCGTTGAGATGCCTACCGATGACACTTGGGCTCGCGATCATGGTGCCATTACGCTCCTGCCTCGTCCGGAGAATAAGGAGAAAACGAGAAATACCATACTTCTCGACTTTTGCTTCAATGGCTGGGGAAAGAAATTCCCTGCCGATAACGATAACCGCATCTCGCAGAATATCATGCGCTCTGGGGTGTTCGATGAATATTACACTCCGCAAGAATGCGTGATGAAAGATTATCTTGACTTCGTGCTTGAAGGCGGAAGTATAGAAAGCGACGGCAAAGGTACAGTATTTACCACTTCCCAATGCCTTTTAGCACCTAATCGTAACCAACCTCTCTCAAAGAAAGAAATAGAGGAATATCTGAAAAAATCTCTCTGCGCAGAACAAATAGTATGGCTCGATTACGGCAATCTCATTGGCGATGATACCGACGGACATATAGATACCATCGTGAGAATAGCACCTAATGACACTATCCTCTATGTAAAGTGCGATGACAAGAATGATGAGCAGTTTGACGATTTCAAGGCTCTCGAAAACCAGTTACAAAGTCTGCGCACAAAAGAGAGCAAGCCTTATCGCCTTTTGCCTCTGCCTATGCCAAAAGCAATGTATGACAATGGCGACAGATTGCCTGCCACATACGCCAACTTCCTGATTATCAACGGTGCAGTACTTGTCCCCACATATAATCAGCCAGATCTTGACAAAAAAGCTATGGATATTATCCAACAGGCTTTCCATGACCGTGAGATAATAGGCATTGATGCTCAGGTTGCCGTAAGACAACATGGTTCATTGCATTGCCTTACAATGCAGTTCCCGGCGTGACTCTGAAAAAGTAAAAATTATAAATTAAAAAATAAAAAGTATGATTACAACATTACACCAACGCTATACGACATACTCCAATAGCGAGAAATACTAATCATACTTTTTCCTTTTTACTTATTACTTTATATTTTTTAATATGCGTGAACTTAAAATAGGAATACTACAACAGCACAACGTTGCAAGTCGCAAAGTCAACATGACACGCCTTGCAGAGGGCATTGTTGACCTTGCACGACGTGGCGCACAGCTAATTGTCCTTCAAGAACTACATAATTCGCTGTACTTCTGTCAGACAGAGTCTGTGGATAACTTCGAGCTTGCAGAACCTATTCCCGGTCCTTCTACCAATTTCTTCGGTGAGATAGCCAAGCAACTGGGCGTAGTAATCGTCACATCGCTTTTTGAGCGCCGTGCTCCGGGACTTTACCACAATACAGCCGTAGTAATAGAAAAAGACGGCTCTATCGCAGGAAAATACCGTAAGATGCACATTCCTGACGACCCTGCCTACTACGAGAAATTCTACTTCACCCCGGGAGACCTTGGTTTTCAGCCAATACAGACCTCTGTAGGCCGTCTTGGTGTTCAGGTGTGTTGGGATCAGTGGTATCCGGAAGGAGCACGTCTGATGGCTCTTGCAGGGGCAGAGATTCTCATCTACCCTACTGCCATAGGCTATGAGAGCACAGACACCCCGGAGGAACAACAGCGCCAACGCACGGCCTGGACTACCGTTCAGCGTGGTCATGCAGTGGCAAACGGACTTCCTGTAGTAGCCGTAAACCGCGTAGGCTATGAGCCTGATCCAAGCGGCCAGACTAACGGTATTCAGTTCTGGGGCTCTTCATTCGTGGCTGGTCCGCAGGGAGAACTGCTCTATCAGGCCTCTACAGACGAAGAGGAGAGCGTTATCATCGCAATAGACATGGAGAGAAGCGAGAACGTGCGCCGATGGTGGCCTTTCCTCCGCGACCGTCGCATAGACGAGTTCGGAGAGCTTACAAAGAGATTCAGAGACTAAAGAAATGAAGAATGAAAAGTGAAAAATGGAAAATACAAGTTAGGCTTTTTCGTTTTTCACTTTTCATTTTATAACTTAAACAATATGGCAAACGACAAGAAACCGGTTGCGCAACAACAGCATGATGCTATCATGGCTAATCTGCGCAATAAGAACTACAAGCCCATATACATCCTTATGGGCACAAAAGACGGCACAGAGAGCTATTTCATAGACAGTATATCCCAATACATAGCTGACAATGTTTTAGCGCCAGAGGAGCGTGATTTCAACCAAGTCATATTCTATGGGGCAGATACCTCTATGCGACAGGTCATAGAACAGGCAAAGCGTTTCCCCATGATGGCAGAGCATCAGGTTGTGATTCTTCGTGAGGCTCAGTTGGCAAAGGAATTTGACCTCATAGAGAAATATATCGAGAAACCTAACCAGCAGACCCTTCTTGTCATCTGCTACAAGGGAAGTATCGACGGACGAAAGAAATACGTATCACAGGCTCAGAAAATAGGAGAGGTGGCTGCCTTCGCCCCTCTACGCGAATGGGAACTTAATGCCTTCATCGAGGAATACGTAAGGAGCAAGGGCGGAAACATTGACCGCAAGTCATCGGCTATGGTGGCTGAGCACGTAGGAAGCGACCTTAAACGCCTACAATCTGAAATTGACAAGGTTTTCGTAGTCTTTCCTCCAGGTGCGCCAAAGAATATCACCTCTGACCTCGTAGAGCGCTGCATAGGCATAAGCAAGGACTTCAACAGCTTCGAACTGCGTGATGCGATAGTTGCCCATAACATAGAAAAAGCCAATCTTATAGTGAAGCATCTCATGGGTGATCCGCGCTCTGGAGGACTCTTCGCTATGATTCCAACTTTGTTCTCATATTTCCAAAATCTGATGCTTGCTCACTACGCTCCAGCTCCCCGAGATGCGTCTGCCATTATGTCATACTTAGGACTGAGAAGTGAGTTTGCAACCAAAGCATATACTGAGGGAATAAAACACTATTCTCCTATGAAGACAATTCAGATTATTGACAAGTTCAGAGAGATTGACGCAAAAAGCAAAGGTCTTGATGCGACAGGCAATACAACGCCAGAAGATCTCGCCAAGGAACTAATATTCTTCATCCTTCACTAAGTTCTCTGGCAAAGAGAGGCGATAAGCCCGTTTAACATATTTTAATCCTATTTTCAGCAGGATCATCCTCTGAAAATAGGATTTTTCTTTCTCTTTTAGAGGCGATTTTTAGCCGAAAATCACAATTTTTCTTCTATTTCCACACGTAAATCCACGTTTTCGTGGAGGAAATTTTATGGCGTTAAACGCTTATTTTCAACGCTTTTAGCGTGTTTTTCAGGCTCTGAGAATCAAATATTCTACGATTTTCGCCTCCTCGTTCAGAAATTCACGAGTGACGTTTTTTTCGGCTTTTTAGAGTGGATTATGTGTTTAGATTTACATATTTTTAGATTTCGTTTTGTTTACGTTTTTATATATAAATCAATATTTTTAAATTCGTATATACAAATATAATATTTAGTAATCTAAATATCTAAACAATTTAAGAATATAGATTTGGGTTTACAAAACTAAATCTTTAGCATAATGAATATACATTTAGAAATATGCATTTATTCGTTTTATCAGATATTTATTTAGAAATGAATTTATTAATACGCACTAAATAAAGTGTTTCTTTCAATCTTCAAAGAAAAAACAAGGCTTATAGGTGCATATTCCCGGTTTTTAAGCGTAAATTTACATAATTATCTATTACATACCCAGTTAGTTTCATTTTTTGATTAAATTAGAACATAGAGATGGTTTTGAAATGTATAATTTGGAAATATAAATTTTAGAATTTTAAAACACTAAACAAGTCACTACGTTTTCAATTATAAATTCGTATTTCTAAACTTAACATTTCTAAAAACTCTTTAGATTTGTTGCAAGTCTCAGAAATTTTGTTTACCTTTGTAAATGATAAGAAAAATTGCGTTTTTCATGAGGTTTACCCTCTGAGAATCGAAAATTTTTCACGAACCGACCACCCGGACGGAAATTTAAAAATTCACAAAGCTCACTCTTCTCTACTCTTTTTCATTATGAAAGAAAGAATAAAACAGCTGATGGAGGCGCAGCACATGAATCAGCAGACGTTCTCCAAGATGACGGGCATTAGCACCGCCTCACTGTCGAGCATCTTCAACGGCAGAACCAACCCTACCCTAATGCACGTAGAGGCTATCAGAAATAAGTTCCCCAACATCAACCTGAACTGGCTGTTGTATGGCGAAGGCGGCATGTTCGTACCAACCGCCAACCCTACCCCAGCCACTCTCTTCGATGAAGCAGACCAGGCTAATAATCCTACTCCGCAAACTGTTTCCGAAGCACCTCAAAATACTGACATTTTGTCAGAGGGGCTATTGAATTTCGATGAACAAACTGTTCTTTCCGCCCCTCAACAAATTGCAAATACGCGCAAAACACAACAACCAACTTTTGCGATTCAGAGCACCCCACTCCGTCGCATCACGGAGATCCGCGTTTTCTATGATGACCAGACTTGGGAGAGTTTTGTTCCTAAGAAATAATGAGGTTCTGAAAAAAATCCTTTTGAAACTTGCGCTTCTTTTTCACGGAACAAAATTTCTTCGTAAAGTGCGTCAAGAAAAAAATCTTCGTGATGACCAGGAAATCCGTTCTTGAAATTTTTCATAGAAAAAGAAAGCGCAGGAGCAAAAAAAAGCAACGCTCTGAGAATTGCATATATGGGCATAAAGAAAAATCTCTCACGAAATTCTCAATTCTCAGGCACATCATAAATTTTTCATTTCGTTATGTTATCCGAACACAGATTGAAGGGATTTTGAGGGATTTTTCCGTAAGGCCAACGAGCCGCGCAAGTCTCGCTTACACTCGTGATTAATATCCACTAAATCCCTCAAATCTGTGGCCACAAGATTCAAGCACAAATAAAAATGCCGCTCATGGAATTATTTCCAGTGAGCGGCATGTTTTTATAAAAAGTTCGCTTAAGCTTCCTCGTCCTTCTTGATACGACGGATAGCACGCTTCTTTGTCTTCTTCTCTGTTGGCTTCTCAATCTTAACGCCAGCCAACTCTGGATCAACCAAGATGCGGCCACAATACTCACAAACGATGATTTTCTTGTGCATCTTGATATCCAACTGACGCTGAGGTGGAATCTTGTTGAAGCAACCGCCACAAGCATCACGCTGAACGTAAACGATACCAAGACCGTTACGGGCGTTCTTACGGATACGCTTGAAACTCTGAAGCAGACGGCTCTCGATACGAGTCTCGTAATCCTTAGCCTTAGCCTTCAGGATTTCCTCCTCCTCACGAGTCTCCTGCATAATCTCGTCAAGCTCACCGCGCTTATCCTCAAGGGCAGTCTCACGGTCGTTGAGCTGCTCCTCAGCACGCATCATATCGCGCTTACGCTCCTCAACCTTCTGCACAGCCTCCTTGATCTTCTTCTCACAGAGCTGAATCTCCAGTTCCTGGAACTCAATCTCCTTTGTAAGAGTATCATACTCGCGGTTGTTCTTTACCTCGTCAAGCTGACGGTTGTAACGCTCAACACTTGCCTTAGCCTCCTCAATGTCGGCACGGCGCTGCATGATAGCCTGCTCGTAGTCGTTGATGTCACGCTGAATCTTGTCCAGACGAACATTAAGACCTTCTACCTCATTCTCAAGGTCTTCAACCTCAAGAGGAAGTTCACCACGAAGAGCACGCTTCTCGTCAATCTGAGAAAGAGTAAGCTGTAACTGATAGAGAGCTTTGAGCTTATCCTCTACTGTCAAATCTGTAGGATCTTTTCTTGCCATAAATTTAACGATATAATTTAAAAATCAAATTTTTTCTTTGTTTTCCGGAGTTTCCGGAGATTCCGGATTTTCCGGGCGTTTAGTGATACCTCAACGGATTGGTCTGTGTCTCAGCAATATAGCATTCCACTCCAGCGCAATCACGTTCTATAATCCGTTTCAGCAGATGCTGCGTAAACTGTTCACTCTCATAGTGCCCGATTACCGCAAGCTGAATATTATCATGGTCGAAATACTGATGATAGTGCATCTCACCTGTGATGAAAGCATCCGCACCAGCCTTCTCTGCCGAACTGATGGCACAATCGCCGGCACCGCCCATAACGGCAACATGACGTATAGGACGCTTGATAAGCGGATTTGTAATCACACAACCGCAGTTGAATGTCTTCTTTACAAGCTCAACAAACTGCTCTGCACTAATCTCTGAAGGCAATTCTCCAATAGTTCCCATGCCATACTCCACACCGTTCATCTGCTGCGGATTGAGGAAACCAATGTTCTTGAGCCCAAGTCGTTTTGCAATCTCATGATTCACACCGCCAAGAGCAGAATCAAGATTTGTGTGCATTGATATAATGGTGATATCATTCTTTATCGCCAATATCACCGCACGCTGAACCATATCAGTACCAGACACTTGCGCAAGTTTTCGGAAGATAAGAGGATGATGGGAAACAATCAGATTGCATCCCTTCGCCATTGCTTCGCGAACGATTTCCTCGGTCACGTCAAGGCACAATAAAGCCCCTGAAACTTCCGCCTCCGTCAATCCAACTTGCAAGCCGGCATTGTCCCAGTCTTCCTGCAAGGGCAGAGGCGCGAAACGCTCAAGGGCATCATATACTTCCTTAATTTTCACGCTATGCGATATATTTTAGGGTGCAAAGGACAACCTTCGCACGAAGAAAATAGTGCGTGTCAGTCCTCAAAAAACTGGCGCACGTTTACAATTTTCGAGTGCAAAGTTACGAAAAAAAACGATAATTGAAAAACTAAAATTGATTTTCCAAGCATACGTTAAGAAATATTAACAAACTCACACGTTAACGGTAACTACTCTGCACCCACTCGTAAGGTTTTATTTTTCACACGAATTTCCGTAAATTAACCGCAAATTATCCGAAAATTATTGTTCTTTACATGTAAATAAAAGAATTTACGATTAAATTCACGGATAATTCACGGGCATTTACGTTCGCCGAAAGCACAAAAAATGACAACATAATTCGTTTTCTTCGTTAAATTCGTCGTTTGTGCATACACCAAACCTGCTGTTTACGAACAACGAATTTATCGAATTTAAACGAACAGATGATAAATCATCTTGTTATAAGGTTCATCCAGATTGCAAAGCAATCCTTCGTTTTCTTCGTTAAATTCGTTGTTTGCATCACACTCTTCGTCGTTATCGTACAGTCCGAGTTACTGCATTTATATCTATGTGCGTGCATATTTTAATTGTAATAATTGAAATAATCGCAAATTTTCACAACATACATACAATCAAGAAGATACGCAAAGAAAAGCATGTCAGCCATTACAATTACAATATTACAATTAATTTGGACACACACGCTATGAAGTGACTATAACTCTAATATTTATATATAATTAATTATATATAAATATTAAATTCATGTTCAGGTTTCGCGGAACGATGAGATGTGCGTGCATATTTTATTGTAATTTGTAATTGTAATTGCGGGCTTCCGAGAATAAAAAAATTTTTTGAAAAAAGTAGGCTTTCCCCCTTGTTTTTTTCGAGTTTTGGAGTATAAGTAAGTAGAGGGGTGCGATGTTCCCATGCAAATCCCTACCAAATCCGTACCAAATCCCATTTTAGATAGGGTGCATGAAGGGAGGCACAGAGGAAGATATGGAACAGCAATAGCCTCACATTCGATCTTTGACATACTTACATACCCCAATGGCGTCGGATTCACGTTAAGCATTAATGAAACATGAGCCGCTACCACTAATACATCATAAATCGTACCAAGTTATTTTTGCAAAAACACGCTCATAAGGTTTATGTTTGCCGATTCGCAGAATTGTTACACATCAACTTGCATCCAAGACTCACTATCTCTTGAACCTCTCCTTCAATCGTTTCACTCCCTCAACACCCAGAATTGTAAGTCCACCATATTGGAATGTCTTTGCCATGCCAAACAACACGAACCACAACACGCCCTTCATCTCCACCGAGATAGGCAGAGCCATCTGCGCAAACGAAAGAATGTAACATGGAATGCAGCAAAGCAGAACTATCACTCCTGTTCGGAAAGAGAATCTGCCCAACCATTGCTTCACTTCGGCTAATATCTTCATAAAAACGATTTCATTTTCTATTTCTCATGCAAAGGTAGCAATTATTTTCAACAACTCCAAATCATCATGTTATTTTCAGGTATCAGTGAGCAATGAAACGAAGAATACCATGGAAGACAAGAACATTCATTGTCTGTTGAAACAACCGAATAACACAGTATTTGTTTGGTTATTCCATTATAAAGATGTAACTTTGCACCAAGAAATTTAATTAAGAATGAAATACATAAGGAATAACATATTGCTATTGGCATTGATAGCCATCGTATCATCATGTGGGCTTAACAATGGGGCAACTTACACGTCTAATGAAGAATCACCTTGGGCAAGCGAAGATGCGTGGTATCAATCTAACACCTCCCTGAGTGATGACAAAACAGACCTGTTCTATATAGTTTCTACAAATGTGCTTTCTGCCAAGGATAGCGCAGGAAACGTGGTGTACCAGAGTCAGTTGGCAGAAGAGGACCGAAAGGCATTTGATGCAGAATTCAGATATGTGGAAAAGCATTTCAGCCAGTCGGATTTCAACTACTTCGCCCCCTACTATCACCAGTTCACATTTGAAGCCGTCAACCTTGCCCCTGAGAAGTATCAAGAAGTATATGCCTCTGTATCAGAGGACGTCTGCAATGCCTTCGACTATTATATGGAGCATAAGAACAACGGTCGCAGATTTGCGCTTGTAGGCTTCTCACAGGGTGGAATGCTGGTGCTCGACCTGCTGAAACACATGACCGACGAGCAGTATAACCGTATGGTAGCAGCCTATGCCTTAGGCTACAGAATTACGGAAGAGGACTGCAAGAGCAATCATATCCGTCCTGCCAGTGACGAGACGGAGACAGGCGTAACCATCTCGTTCAACTCGGCATTAAGCACAGAAGGAATATGGCCACTCGTTGCTGAAGGTGCCGTTACCTGTATCAATCCTGTGAACTGGAAAACAGATGCCACCCCAGCCGACTTCACCTATGAAAATGAGGAACACACCGTTAGCATCGACAAACAGACTAACATGCTGATAGTGAAGACCAACCGCCCTGAATACTATCGGAAATGGACAAACAATCCTGCGTTTCAGAGTGCAAAAGTGCATCTCGATTGCCTGCACCATTGGGACCTTCTGTTCTATTCAGACTTCATCCACGACAATATCATGAAACGAGCAGGAATTGAAAAATAACTAAAGGTTAGAGATCATTATAATTCGGTATCTCCGGCATAAACTCCCACCTTCCCGACTCATCATTATATCTCAGGCAGACGTGCTGAGTACCATTGCTCATCATGAGATATTTCACGTTGAGCTGAGTGTTATAGGAAAGTATCTGATGAAGCACTTTTTCCGTAATCTCAATGTCAGGAGCCTTATACTCAATAATCATACGAGGCTGCATATCCCTATCATAAAGCACTGAGTCACAGCGCAGTTTCTTTTCCCCAACCGTCAGTTGGACCTCGTTGCCTATAAGCGCTGTTGGATAGCCCTTATATTCTACAAGGAAATTCACGAAGCATTGGCGCACTATCTCCTCGGGAGTGAGGCGCACATACTTACGGCGGAGAATGTCAAGCACCAGCGTCTTGCCATTCTCCTGCCGTATTTTCATTTTATCGTACGGTGGAAGGTTCATAATAGTGGCCCCTCACCTGCCCTATGGGCATCCTCTCCCCAAGGGGCGAGGGAAAAGTTACCTTTTATCGTTTATGAGGGAATATTTTGAAGGTTTAATACTAACATCCCCCTCGCCCCCTGGGGAGAGGGTGCCCACAAGGCGGGTGAGGGGCTGTTTGGTTAGGCTTCTAACACCGCCTTTATATTCTTCTCCATCTGCTCCACCTTGCTCACACCAACGAGAACGGAGGTAGTACCACGCTGATTGAGAATCCATTGCAAGGCAGCATCTGATAGCGACTGCCCATTCTTCTGAGCCTCATCCGACATATCGCGGAGCTTGGCAAGAAGCTCTGGCGTAAGGTTCTCTGGACGAAGGAACTGACTATGCGTCATTCTCGAATCATCGGGAATACCATTGAGATAACGGTCGGTGAGAAGTCCCTGTGCAAGTGGCGAGAAAGATATGAATCCAATGCCGTTTTCTGCACAATAGTCGAGTACACCATTATCTAAAGGCTCATGCACTATGAGGTTCAGCTTATCCTGATAGATGAGCAATGGCACATCACGCGCAGCAAGATATTCCTTCGCCGTCTTCAGAGCCTCAAGAGGCCAACGTGAAATGCCCACATATAGAGCCTTACCCTGTTTCACGATATCCACAAGTGCCTGAAGTGTCTCCTCAAGAGGCGTAACAGGATCATAGCGATGACTGTAGAAAAGGTCAACATAATCCAGTTTCATACGCTTCAAGCTCTGCTCCAGACTCGCAAACAGATACTTCCTTGAACCCCAGTCGCCATAAGGACCGGGCCACATATCATATCCAGCCTTTGTAGCAATGAACAGCTCATCACGGTAAGGACGGAAATCCTCATCCATAAGTCGGCCGAGAGTCTCTTCTGCCGCCCCGTAAGGAGGTCCGTAGTTATTTGCAAGGTCAAAATGCGTCACACCATGATCAAAGGCATAATGCGTTATGGCACGGCTACGCTGATACGCATCGGCATCGCCGAAGTTATGCCAGAAGCCGAGGCTTACCTTTGGCAACATCACTCCTGAACGCCCACAGCGACGATACATCTTGTCCTGATTATCATATCGCTGCGCATCTGCAATATATGGTTCTCTAAGTATCATTTATTAGTTTTTAGGTAAATCGACAACTTTTTCGTTCGAAGACTTGCATAGCTTGATGAGCCACAGCGAATAAAATAGTGCATGTCCGCCCAAAGCTAGCGCACGTTTTCAATTTTCGAGAGCTTTTTCGTTCGAAGAAAATAGTGCACGTCAGCACATAGCTGGCGCACGTTTTCAATTTTCGAGAGCGAGCTTTTTCGTTCGAAGAAAATAGTGCACGTCAGCACATAGCTGGCGCACGTTTTCAATTTTCGAGAGCAAAGATACTCATTTTTCCACAAAAACAAAGGATTTTACGCAATTTTTTTTATAACTTTGCGCTATTAATCATACCCCCATAAGGATAAAATACTATCTAAAACGCTCCCCTTTGGGGGGCTGGGGCTAAACCAAAACAAAACCATGTTCACCCCCGATCAAAGTCAACAGGAAATAATCAACATATCACAAGGACAGCATCTCGTTCTCGCACCTCCGGGATGCGGCAAGACACAGATTCTGTCCGAAAGAATACGCATTGCCCATAGCGAGCACGGAGTACCCTACGGCGATATGCTCTGCCTCACGTTCACCAACCGAGCAGCGCGAGGTATGGCAGAACGTATCTCTCAGACTATCAGCGATTCCGACATCAACGACCTCTTTGTCGGCAATATCCACCGCTACTGCATAAGGATTCTTACAAACCACGAACTCGTACCCTCAAACACCAGTATCATTGACGATGACGATGCCCTCAGCATCCTCTCACGCCTCTCAAATCAGGACGAGGAACTAGTCATTGCCGATTTCAAGAAAACGCACGACCTCTTCGACTGCATCCATTTCTCGCAGATGATGCACCAGATAAACAAGAACCATCCCAAGGGCATCCGTCTGCATCCTGAATGCCTCAACAAAGACGACCTGAACGCCATGCGAATAGTGTGCACGGCATACAGAAAGGAGTTCACGGCAGAGACGATGAACGACATGTACGAGCACGCCGACTTCTACCTTACTGACATCGACCATTTGCAGACAGGCACCTACGCCAACTATGCGGCATACCGTCAGCAGGTAAGGAACACGCTCACGAAACTATCACTCGCACATCAGTACGAGACCTACAAGCGCGAGCATAACCTAATGGATTTCAACGAGGTACTGCTCCGTGCCTACGATGCCATAAGTGAGGCGAAAACGAGCAACGAGCCTGATAAACAGGCATTCCTTGAGGCAATACAACGCCCTTGGATTCAGGTTGACGAGGTACAAGACCTCAATCCGCTACAGATGGCAATCATAGACCTCATAAGCAAGAACGAGTGCATCCTCTACCTCGGCGACGAGCAACAGGCCATCTTCTCCTTCATGGGCGCAAAGCTGTCAACCCTCGAAATGCTACGCGAACGCTGCACGCCTGTTTCTGATAGCGAGAAAGCCGTAAAGGGCATACATCACCTTGCGAAAAACCACCGCTCTCCCCGCTATCTCCTCGATATATATAATAGGTACGCGGAGAAAGTGCTGGGCATCGATGCCGCCTTCCTCCCACAGCCAACCAACAATGACCAGGCAACTGACGCCACACGCTTCATCTATGCCAACACCACGGATGATGAGGTCGAGAAAGTGGCACGTCAGGCAGGCGAATGGCTCAAGCAGAACCCCGAAGAAACAACGGCAATCGTCACCCTCTCCAATGCCGATGCCGACGAGATTAGCCGTCAGCTAACCCACTACTCCCTACCTCATTTCAAGATTTCGGGCACCGACCTCTTCTCCACGCCCGACATGAAACTGCTCCTCGCGCACTTCACCGCCGTGCAGTCAGACACCAACCTCATAGCATGGTCACGCATCATGCAGGGCGCGAAATGCATCCACACGGCATACGAGGCACGCGACATCGTGCATCAGCTCATAGCCACAGGCATATCCCCTTCCGAGCTGATGACATCAGGCACACCGCCTCTCACGCAGCAGTTCGTCAAGGCATACGAGACGCAGGACATCGTCATTTTTGATACCGAGACAACAGGTCTCGACACCTTCCGTGACGACATCATACAGATTGCCGCCATGCGCATCCGTGGCGAGAAAGTCCTTGGGCAGTTCATGGTGCATATAGAGACTGAGCGCGAAATCCCTGCCATGCTCGGCGACATCGTGAACCCTATCATCGAGGAACGCAAAACCGCCGAAATCCTCTCTCACGAAGAAGCCCTCACCCGTTTCGCCGACTTCGCAAAAGGTGCCGTCCTCCTTGCCCACAATGCCGATTTTGATATCAACATATTACATTCCAATATCAAAAGATACAGTAAGGTCGTTCTCGAATCGGCTCCCTCCCTCGGGAGAGCGGAGGAAGGGGTCCCATACTTCGACTCTCTCCGTCTCATCCGACTTCTTGAGCCCGACCTGCGCGTTCACAAGCTCAAGCACCTGCTCGACACCCTGCATCTCGAAGGTCAGAACTCTCACCTTGCCGACGATGATGTATATGCCACAAAAAGTCTCGTGGATTACTGCTACAAGAAGGCAAAGGCACTCATTCCTCATCAGAATGCGCTCCTTGCCCGTGAAGCCGTGATAAACGTAGGTGCCAAGCTCCAGAAGAACTATGCCCCACTCTATCACCACACCCACGACCTATTATATAAGGAAGTCCCATCGCCTTCCGGTTCCCTCCCTCGGGAGGGCGGGGGAAGGGGCCTCACCACCGAACTCCGCTACATCCACGATGCCCTTGCAGCCGACAAGCTCATCCAGCCAGTTGACAAACTCGACTATATCTGCTCATACATCGACAATGACCTTATCGACAGCGAGAAATACCCAGAACTAATCCTACAGCTCCAGCACTATGGCGCGGAAATCAACACTCTGCGCGAGGCAGACCTGTGCAGCGCAAGCAGGATCAAGGAACGTATCTATGTCTCTACGGTACACAAGGCTAAGGGACTTGAATTTGACAATGTCATTGTCTATGATGCTGTTGACGGTCGTTACCCTAACTTCAACGCCACCACCATCAACCAGAAGGAGGAGGATGCCCGCAAACTCTACGTAGCCCTCTCGCGTGCCAAGAAGCGCCTATATATCGGCATCTCCGAGAAATTCATCAACCGCTACGGCAGAACCTTCGACCGCACCATCACCCCATTCCTCAAGCCTGTAATGGATAAGTTCTCGTAACATCGTTCCTATCTCTTTTAAAAAAGCAGAGACTCATTATTAACTAAATGCTAAGCCGCAAAGTATTTTTCATTTTTCACTTTTCATTTATTCCCCTCTGCGTTTAGAGATAAAATCGCCCTTCTCACGCTAAAAACGATAACCGTATTTCAGCGTGAGGTCAATCTCGCGGTTCGTCACATCCATCCCTGTGCAACTGCGAAACAGATACTGGCGGTAGTCGCATGAAAGGTTAAGCAGACTCCGCCCTATGTTATAGTTTATTCCGCCACGTACAAATCCGTTAATGGTGAATTTTGAATCCCGTCCGTATGTGGCTGCGTCATAGAAATGCTTGTCGTATGCCTCCCATAAACCATCATCTTCCGGGTCGGTTTGCATGTAAACGTCATCAGGGTCGTCCCAACCACTGTGTGTCTCCCTGTTCACCAACGAAAACATCGGGATGACAGAGATGCTGAACAACAGTTTTCCCCCGTTTATAGCCCAGTTGTAACCATAGCCTGCTCCGATGGAGAACTGGTCATGACGGAATACTTCTTCCGTATAGTTCAGCATCCTATACATGTGCAGTCGGCTTTGATTAAAGCTTGCCATGACGAAAACACTCCCCACGCTTCGTTTCTGTATCAGACGGCCTGTGCGAGCTGCCGGCATGCTAAACCTCTTATTGTTAAGCACATAATACGCATCTGCATACACGGTTCGCAAATCCCAATTCTCTGGTATCACATCCGATTTCTGTATGCGTACAGGGGCGTGATTTTCCATCAGAGGCAATCCCTTTTCCTGTCGTTCCTTTAAGTCATTCAGACGCTCTCCCACTTCTTCGCAAGTTTGCAGAAATGCATTGTTTACTGTTCCTTTTGGCTTTTCCACGGTGCGGTAGCGCACTGTGAAACCGAATGTTGAGCCATTGCTTGCAAGACTGTATGCCTTTGCGAATGAATTATTGATTGGAAGCGGAATACTCACAGCCAGACCGTGCCAGTCGAATCCTATTTGTGCTGATGATTTCACAGTGTTCAGGTTAGTCTGAATAAACCGATTGTTTGGGGTGTTCGATGGCAAGATCATAGGATAAGGATCAGGCAATTCCATTTCTGAGAGAAGTATCGGAAATTCCATGTCGTATGTCTGGAATGCTTTCCTGAACTTCAATGTGAGCATAAAGTCGCGCTCAGGAACATCTACATAATCCGTATCCACCTTTGTTTTCTTGATTTTCAATATCGTTTTTTCTGTTTTCTTTATGAAGTTGTTGTGTGTCTTTTCTTCTTGGGCATAAACCGTAATTCCCATAAACATCATGAGAAAAGCGGTCAGTAAGGTCTTTGTTCTCATATGGTATATAATTAATTAGGTGCATAATGATTGTTTTGCGCAAAGATAATTATATTTTGTTAAATACCCCACTTTTCCCTGTTAAATTATGTAAATTTCATATTGAATAATGGAAATCAAAGCAAATCCCTATGTTTTAACAAGGTGAGTTCGATGACTTGCATCTGCTTGATGAGCTTTGCGAATAATTAAAAACCGAGAATTACCAACGCGGCCAAATGAGGGATGTTACTATAAAACATCCTTCCCTTTGGGAAGGCTTGGTTAGGCTTCTTCTCTTGGCGTGCAGAGTTGTATGTAAGTAACTAACGCAAAGACGCAGAGCTTTATAAAACTTTGCGTCTAAGCGTTTGAAAAAAGGTAGGGGATATTTGCTTTCGCCATCTAAAAAAAAACAGAATAAATGGCGAAGCAACAAATCTCTAAACTCAATTACTATTTCCTATGTAGCGTATATTTCTTTTGGTAAAATTGTACGGAAAATCGTACGTTTGTTGCAATCCGTATTGTGAATCTGTAAAAATTGTTTCATTTACAATTATCGTCTATTTTTTTTTGAAAAATATTTGGTTGAATTAGCAAAAATACATAATTTTGCCGATGTAAAAAAACTAATAGCTGAGAAAAAACTATGAGAGCATAATAAAAATGCAACTAATTTAAACAGGGGAAAAGCTCAGCTTATATAAATATAAATAAGGAAACATTCTAAAAGGAAATAGATATGAAACGTATTATTTCAATCATAATGGTGA
>CADBXL010000003.1 GCA_902798615.1 uncultured Bacteroidales bacterium
ATGTTTGCCGGCTGCACTTCACTTGAGGTTATTGAGTTCGACATGGCAGAATCAGCACAGGATGATATGTTTAGCCAATCTCGCGACAATTTCCTTACCTGCAACGTAACAAACATGGCTGGTATGTTCGAGGGTTGCAAGTCATTGCATTATTTCGACCTTCAGAATCTTGATGTTCATAGCGTGAAGAATTTCAGCAATATGTTTGCTGGCTGTTCTTCTCTTGAGGACATGAACCTCACAGTAAACAAGAACGCTAACGACTCATCACTCACCGCTATCAACAGCATCGAATAAGAAATTAAGAGATTAATATATTAAACGCAGAGACGCAAAGACGCAGAGCTTAAAAAACTTGCGACTTTGCGTCTTTTGCTATTTAACGAGAATTACTTCCCAAATCCATCCAAATTCCCTTCGCGTTTAATTCAATTCCCTTTCCCGTCTATTTTCCATTTGGAAATTTGGCGATTCAGAAATAAATCACTATCTTTGTCCGCAAATTATCAATCATTCGTATGAACAGGAATATAGGGAATTGCTTAATAAGCACCTCCCTTAACTACGAAAAAAGCAGACAATATGAAAAAGTTTATTATAGCATGTTGCATTGGAATAGCACTCTATGTCGGTTGTTCTTTATTACCAGATTCCACAGAATTTGACGACAAGGCAACATTAGAGGATGTAATGGAAATGTCTTTGCCCAACTACAAAGTGAAGCGATATGTTGCAGGCATTGCTGATCTTCATGGTGATTTCGATGATTCGATTTATATAGAATTCGATAACATCCCTTCAAAAGCATTTATTGATAGTGTAAATCACAAAGTGAATGCTGCCGAAAATAAACGTTGGTCAAAACAGGATGAACATAGATATAGTTTCGAGGCGAGGTATGAAGATGGTGGAAGAACACCGAAATGCAGAGAAAAAGCAAACTGTTGGTATATCATTTTAGAATTCTCTGACAATTCCAAAGAAGCCATTATTAATTATGGATATTGGTAAAAGCGCCAGAAACGTAATGCAGACTCATTTTTTTCTTGTAAATAACGTGATTTTTAGCGGAATAAATGGCTTGTAAATCCCAAGTAATTCCTATGTAAATCCGTTGTGTCTCCCATTTACTTAGGAACCAAACTCGGTGAAGGTCCGTTCTATGATAGGACTTAGAACGGACCTTCACCGAGTTTGGTTAGGAGGATCAACGGAGGAAGAGAGCATTTACTGCGCCTCGAGCTCCAGCACTCTACTTGACCAGTCGTTGCGCTTGCCGTAGTCAACATTGTGGGCGTAAGGCATTTCGAGACCAGTCTGCATGAGATATGCTCCGCTGTATGTCTTGCCCTCGCAAGAGAGAGGCGTGTCGTCAACACGGTTGAGCTCGTGGATGCGATACATGCGGTTGGCATCGAGTCCCGACATGCGGATACGTGGCAGGTGCTGATTCTTGAATGTCTCGAGCTTCCACCAGAAGAACACGGCTTTCTGCTTGTCGGATGACACATACATGAGCGATGCGAGGTTATCGCCAGCGTATGGCGAATGAAGGCGATAGAGGTCGCCAAACTGAACGACAGGACGGATGCGCTTGTAGTCGGTTATTGCCTGTCGGCAGAATGCTTTCTCCTCGTCGGTCATGTTCTTAGGCTGTATCTCCATGCCCAGACGGCCAGACATAGCCACGTCGCAACGGAACTTGATGGAGGTGGTGCGATATACGGCATGGTTAGGCACGGCAGAGATATGACTTGCCATTGCTATTGCAGGGAAGAAATAGCTGGTGCCCCATTGCATGAAGATGCGCTGGAGGGCATCGGTATTGTCGCTTACCCAGAACTCGTCAAAGTATGGCAGGAGACCGTAGTTGGCACGTCCGCCTCCTGAGGCACAATCCTGAATGACCACGTCAGGGTACTTGGCACGCACTCGCTCGCACACGTTTATCAGTCCGCGGTGATACTCTATGTAGAGGTGGCTCTGGTCAGCCATAGGGAGATACTGCGAGCCGTGGTTCATAACAGGGGCATTGGCATCCCACTTGATATAGGCAATCTCCGGATACTTGGTGAGGAGGTTATCAACGATGGAGAAGACATAGTCCTGCACCTTCGGATTTGAGAGGTCGAGGACAACCTGCGTACCGCCTCGTCCCTGAACAGGCTCACGCCCTGGAGCCTTGATGATCCAGTCGGGATGCTTCTCGTAGAGCTCGGAGGTGGTGTTAGCCATTTCTGGCTCAATCCAGATACCGAATTTCACGCCGTTCTTCTTCGCATCGGCAAGGAGTCGCTCAATGCCTTCGGGCAGTTTCTTGGTATCAACAACCCAGTCGCCAAGGGCTGCGTTGTCGGTGATGCGGCGGTATTTATTGCCAAACCAACCGTCATCCATTACGAAGAGCTCACCGCCCATTGATGCTATGTCGTGCATCATCTGATCCATGCCCTCGTGGTTGATGTCGAAATACACGCCTTCCCAAGAGTTGAGCAGAATCATACGCTCCTTGTCGCCGTGACGGAGCATATACTTACGCGCCCATGAGTGGAATGTCTGGCTCACGCCGTTAGTTCCGCTGACGGAATAGGTATAGGCAGAGCGCGGTGTGGTGAAAGTCTCGCCTTTTTTGAGATGATACTCGGAGTTATCGGGATTGATACCTGCAAAATACTGGTGATAGTCGGTTTCGTCAGTATCAATAGTGATACGGAAGTTACCGCTGTAGCAGAGGGCGGCGCCTATGACATCGCCTGCATTCTCACGGGCAGGACCATCGAGTGAGAGCATCACCTCGTTGCGGTCGGAGGTGGCATTGCGGAGTCCGTCCTTGTTCTTTATCTCAAGCAGTCCGTTCTTCAGAGGCTGCTCAATGAGCTGTCCCTCACTTGCCCATGAGCCGTGGAAATGGGTGACGTGCACGTTGCCGCGACGCACAGGGAGGAGAGGGTTATAGAACTGCGTGAGAGTTACGGTTTTCTTCTCGTCGTTTCTGATATCCGTCCATGACTCAAGCATATCGAGGTCGCTGTATGCGAGATAGTAGAGGTGAACGGTTGTAGGATATAGAGGGTCTTTGAGGGTGACGGTGAGCAACTGCCCAGAGCGCGTTTCGCCATTAGGGGCTTTCTCGGTGTGGGTGGTTACCTTATAATCATCGATGACAAGGTTTGTTGACAGGTTGCCATCTGCATGGCGCATGGCAAGGCACACCTCATTCATAGTATGCGTTGCGCCGTAGGCGGGATAGACCTCGGATCGTGTCCAGTTATCGTCCTTCAGCTTCTGGAGGTTGGCGATGTCAGCATTGCCGATGGCAGGGCCATAGTAGAGGAACTGAGGCTCTGCGCCTTTGTCAAGGTCGAGGACAAAGGAGGTGTGAGGGGTGGAAAGGGAAACGTTTTCGGCGAAGGCGGGCATACAAAAGAACAACCCGAACACCACGACCCCTTTCTGCCCTATGGGCATCTTTCCCCGTGAAGGGGCAAGAAGCTGGCGCAGAACGGGCCATTCGTTAATTTTTTTTGATAGTATATTCATTGCACTTTTAATTACTTATATTATTCTTAAAACTTTTGGCTAAACCCTTTTGCGCGGCTCTCCCTTCCCCATTACGGGGGAAGGGTTGGGGTTAGGGGTTGCTATTGCAGAGTTCTCTCTATAATCTCCAAGCACATCCTTGAATTGTGGTAAGGGCATTTCCAGAAGCCGGCATGATCATCCTTGCGGTTGATGTTTCGCTCTGGGTCACGACTCCAGTACCACTCACCGAGGTCGTGGTCGATGAGATTATCCTTGATATACTGCCAGCAACGGAGAGCCTTCTGAAGAGCAGCCTCATCGCCAAAATGCTGATAGATGTTATAGAAGCCCACGACGGTTTCTGCCTGTACCCACCAATGGCGGTCGGCATCCACATGTCCAGTATCGAGATTAGCCTCATGCGTCATAGAGCCGTCGGCATTGAGCCCTTTCTCAGAAGCCTTGGCAACAAGCTGCACGATAGGCTCTACCTTCGCCAATACCTCCTCGTCACCAAGAACAAGGGCAGCCTCATGCAAGAGCCATGAACACTCTATGTCGTGACCGTAGGACTCCAGCCAACCAGCTCCGCGAGTCCAGTCTTTCTCAAAGAACAAGTCAAGATGATGCGTCTCTGGATTGAGGATCTTATCGCAGAAAATATTGATGAGGTTTCGGAGAGAGGTTTCTACCTTGAGGAGGAGACCCTCTAAATCTCCCTGCATAGGGAGACTTTTAGGCACTCCGGCTCCCTCCCTATGGGGGAGGGCGGGGGGAGAGGCCGTTTTTAACACCCTATACAGGTTGGCATAAGGTTCGATGATATGCAGATGCGTGTTCTGCGACTTAGGATAGTTGGCATCAAGCTCGGAGAGACGCATATCAGCAATTTCGCCCCACTCTCGGGTACATGCCTCTATATAGCCGTTATACACCTCGTCAAGGGAATGCTCCTCAATGCAGGTGAAGAGACTGATACACACGCCGAGAGCCTTCTGAACATCTTCTTCACTTACGGAAGCATCAGGACGTTGACGAAGGGCACGGACATATTCGCTCATGCCATAGAGCATGAAGCCGAGGGCATAGAACTGCTTCTTTGTGTCGATGGGATTACCTTTATAGTCGAGTTCCCAGTATGTGCCTCCATACACGGTGTCGATGAAATGCTCAAGGATATAGTCCTTGGCACGGGTAGCCGCCGCGAGATACTCAGGCTTGCCGAGCACACGATAGGCAGCAGAGAAGCTCCACAGGATTCGGGCATTGAGTATTCCGCCCTTGCTTGCCTCCTTTACGAGCACTCCCTCACCTGTCATACGACCATAGAAGCCGCCGTTTTCCTCATCCTGAAACCTGAGCCAGAAAGGGAGGATGTTGTTCTCAAGGCAAGAAAGAAGTTCAGACCTAAGGTTCCCCTCCACCTCCCCCGAGGGGGAGAGATTTTTAGATAGTATTTTCTCGCACATATAAGATGTATATAGGTAATTCGTAATTAGTAATTTGTAATTATTTCTCTGTTCCCATGATTGTGCCGCGACCGTGAGTTCCGATATACACACGACCGAAATCCTGCATATCACCGACTATGTGGAGGAGCTTACCGAACTGATGTTCATCATCGTTGATTCTCATCCATGACTGAGCATTATCAACGGAACGGAAGATACCATACTGCCCATTGACCACTCCAATAAGATATAGAGTGGGATAGTTCTTGCCTTCAGCAGCCTTGCCTATGCCAGAACCAGTGATAAGGCGGACATGGTTCTTTTGTACAATATTGATATTATTCCCTGAAGATGTGAGTACAGATGCGAGGTCAAGGAAATAAAGGCCGTCGTATGCAGCAAGCCATAACTCACCACTATGTCCGGGTATGCTATACACACGATCCTGACCGCCTCGTATATCGCCACGGTTCTCTCCTGTACGCGCATCGGTGGAATGCGTCACGATGTGGAGATTCAACTTATATTCCCTGAAAGAGCGTGCGGCATCGGTACTTACATACAGCAGTTGCTTCCTTACATCCACGGCATAGAATAACTCGTCGTTCTCCTTATCGGCTATGACCTTGATATTTGCAGGCAAGCCCTGACATTGAGTCCAGGTAACGCCCTTGTCGGTAGTGAACGCTGGTTGCTTGCGCTCTGGAGTCCATACCCACGTAGTGCCATCAGCCGACATTGCCACATGACCATGCTCAGGCTCGCCCTTCTCGCCCGGCTTGACATTACCAGGCACATTGGTACAAGCCACCCACGACTTTCCTCCGTCCTCAGAATAAGAGACAGGAGCATCCTTGGTGAGATGATTGAAGATATTGCCACAACGCAGCATCAACTCAGGCTTATGCCAGGCACCGCACACACCATCGGTATTGCCGAATGAAGGATCATGGTTAGCACCAGTTTCAACAGGCTTGGTGAGGTCATAATATGTGAAGCCGCCATAATCGCCAACTCCAGTAAGGAGATGAGCGCCAGACGGAGGACAGTAGAGCTCAAGAGGCACGGTTTCCTCTATGCCTGTTGACATTATCTGCCACTTCACCTTCTCATTCTTCTTCTCAACGCTACTGAGGTTGAATGTCTCCCAACCTCCAAAGCCGGTAGTGAAGATGGCATGCTCGGAGTTGAACGGATCAATCTCGATGTCAAACATCCAATGCAGAGGGGCAACCTTGGTGTATGGAGCAAGGGAGTTGTCATCCTCATAGCCATGCTTGTATATTGCTTTCCATGTCTTTCCTGCATCGGTAGAGCGGAATATCTCATCCGTATGGTTGCCGCCCTTCTCCCAAAGGCAATGGGTAGTTACGACAACGTGCCTTGCATTACGTGGATCAACGCATACGGCAGCATATCCGAAACCAGCCTTACCGTTCTCACCAACTCGCAAAGGGGTTATATCCTGCCACTTGCCATTGAGGGTGTTGTATTTCCACACGGCACCATCGGTCATGTTAGAAGGGCCTGGAGTATCAGCGTAAGTGATATAGAGCTGACCATCAGAAGCCAATGACATGTGGGTTGGACGTAAGCCCAGAGGTTGCTTTGCCACAGGAGCCCATGTCTCTCCCCCATCCTTGCTCACGAAAACGCTCTCATATTCACGCTGCGAACAGGTGACATAGATTGTCTGGGTAACATTCTTGCCATTGTCAGCCTTGGCATCGCTCACAAAGAGCACACCATTGACGCCACAGCCATTGAGACCCATCCAACCACCTCTGTCTCTTGGATCAAATTTCTCCTTGACATCAGGAAAGGCAGTTACCTTCTCCCAGTTCACGCCCCTGTCGGTTGAACGCCAGAGACCGTCAAGACGGGTGCCGAAATAGATTACATTCTCATTCAGAGGGTCAACCATCATACGCTCGCCATTGCCACGACCGCCCTCGTTTCCTCCCATGAGGATAGGAACATCCGTGCGCAGGAAAGTCTTGCCATAGTCATCAGAACGAAGGATAGAGCCTTGAAGCGTGGTGTAAGTGCCACAAGCCATATATACACGCTCAGGGTGCTTAGGATCGAGGGCAATGGACTCAACGCCTTGCAGATTGGAATCAGCCTCGGAAAGCCAATCCAATAGCTGCACCCAGCGTTTCTGAGAGTTATCCCAACGATAGGCACCACCCATATCTGTGCGACAATAACGAAGTCCCTCAACCGTAGGATGGCAGATTATGCCATCGACAAAGCCACCACCGACAACTGGCACACTCGTCCATGTGTAAGGAACAGAAACCGAACTCAGTTTCTGTGAAAACGTAGGGGTGACACCGCCGAACATAATCAGCAGTGCCACTCCAAACTTATTTAAATCCAAAAACATGAAAAGAATAGTATTATTTGTTTACAGTCTCCACCTTGCTGTCACCAGGGCGATAAAGATAGCCAACAGAAGCAGCACCATTAGCAGAGTATGTCTTCCACTCTATGTTCTTCCAGTCAATCTGGTCAGTGCGCTGTGCAAGGGCGACATGAGGGATTGCAGAGCCGTTCTTCACAAGAACGACGATAGGCATCTGGTCGCCTGTCTTCTTCCATTGCGGAACATCAATCTTACGCCATCCCGGCTGATAGACCTTACCTGTCTGATAGTCAATCCAAGGTTCTTCGCCTGGGAGATACATGGTACGTGAAGTGCCAGCCTCAAGCATCGGAGCTACGAGCATCTGACTGCCGAACATATATTCATCCTCTACAAGCCATGCGCCCGGATCATCAGGATATTCAAGAAGAAGGGCTCGCTGCATTGGAAGTCCCTGCTCGGTGCAGAGCTTTGCCTGTGCATAGATGTATGGCATGAGCTTATACTTCATCTCAGCAGACTGACGGAAGAAATCCATGAACTCCTGTCCCTTTGAATAGTCTGACTGTCCGTCGGTATAGAGCCAAGGCTCTGTCTCCACGCCATGAATACGTGAGTGTGAGGTGAAGAAACCGTATGGCAACCAACGACGGTAAAGTTCCTCTGGAGACTTGGTTACGAAACCTCCGATATCATTGCTCCAAAAAGAGAAGCCTGAGAGTCCGAAAGAAAGACCAGCACGCACAGTTCCGAGAAGTCCAGTATTCGTAGTGCAGGCATCACCTCCCCAATGAAGAGGATAGCGCTGAGAGCCAGCCCATGCAGAGCGAGCCCAGATAATGCCCTCGTTGTTAGCACCGTCGATAGCCTCGTATGCAGTCTTGTTATAGCGAACAGGATAGAGGTTGTGCTCATAGAAGCCTGTACGGCCGTTGCTGTATATACCATTATTCAAAGGTGCGCCCTCACCAAAGTCAACCTTTATGACGGAAACACCCTGCTTTATCAAACCCTGAAGCTTCTCGGTGTACCACTTACGGGTTTGAGGATTTGTGAAGTCGAGAACGGCATCCTCGAAAGGCAACTGTCCATTAGGACTCTTCACCGCCATTCCGTTTTCCACAAGTTCGTTGAAATAGCGGTTCTTCGGAGTGAAGTAAGGCAACTGCCACAAGCAGGTGTGGAAGCCGTCAGCCTTGAGGTCTTTCAGCATCTTAACTGGGTCCTTGAAGTTCTTCTTCGAGAACTGATAGTCGCATTGCCAGTCAACCTCGAACCAACCAGTATCGAAATGGATTACATCTGACGGAATCTTGTTATCACGCAACTTCTTCGCAACGCTACGGCCTTCTGCCTCGGTGAAATAAGAGATACGCGACATCCATGTGCCGAAAGACCAGAGCGGTGGCAACGTAGGCTTACCTACAAGCTCGGTGTATTCATTCAGGATTTCCTTTGGAGAGCCGAGCATGATGAAGAGATCGGCATTCTCATCGCCCATGAAGAGCTGGGTAGAACCGATATATGAGCATCCGAAATCAATGGTGACAGGGGCTGCGGTGTGCATGAAGATGCCATAGCCACGATTAGAGAAGAAGAACGGGATAGGCTTATACATATCAGGTGTCTCTGGTCCCTGAGTATCGGTAACGAAGAGATTGAGTTTCTGCCCTACGTGATTGAGTCCGCTTGGAGCCTCACCACATCCGTATATCCTTTCGCCCGGAGCAAGAGAGAATACAGGTTCGATGGCACGACTATTGTCAACGCCACGCTTCATCCACATAAGCGGATGTGTCTTTACCTGAGTGGAATCATTATCCGACAAAGCACGGGTATGCGTCAGTTCCTTGCCATTCTTATCCTTCACGACAAGTCGCCAAGGATATTTCTGAATCTCAATGCTACCCTCGGAACTCTTGTATACGATAGCCTTTGCAGTCTCCGTGACATTCCATTGCGCACGACCATCGGCAGGCTTCCTTACGAGCATTACCTCATCGTCATAGTTATCCTTCGGAATGATAGGAGATGTATAGAGACGAACACGCACGGTACGGCTGTTTACGGGCTCTACCGTGAACTGCAATTCAGGACTCTGGTCGTATGCAGGTCCGGGGAAGTCGAGGTTCTCAAGAGGGATGATCCATTGTCCGTTGGCATTGAAAGCCTGACGGGCATGGAGCTGCTGACGCGTCCACTTAATCTTACCCACGCCTGTAGCCTTATCGAAAGCCGCAAGACTATCCGCCGTGAAGTAAGTGTTTGACATATCAAAGAACTGCTGGCTCATATCCAGAGCCTGATTAAGCAGATACTGCTGTCCGTTGTTGGTGGTTAGCTGTGCCGAAGCTCCTGTCACGCAAAGGGCAAGGGCAATAGAAGCAAACAGGCGGCCTCTCCCCCCGCTTTTCACATACTCCGATGTACTCAACATCGGACTTCCCTCCATAGGGAGGGAGCTGGAGCGCAAAAGTGAAGGAAACAACATATGTGTTATAGGATATTTCAAGATAGTTAATAATTAGTTATTAGTTTGTTGAGTCTTAGCCTTCCGGCTCCCTCCCTACGGGGGAGGGCGGGGGGAGAGGCCACTACTTCTTCAACGGGAACTTATACGCAAGGAATCCCATCAGCGCAGCCATAATAGCAGGGAAGATTGAGAAGAGTGCCCATACCATTGTCTTTACCGATTCCTCGTTGGTAATAGTCACGATTGTCTCGCCTGTTGCCTCATCTGTTGTAGAAACAAGACCTGCCATACCGAGAAGCATAGCGATGAGAGAACCAGAGATAGCACCACCGAACTTCTGTGCCATTGTGCCAGAAGAGAAGATGAGACCAGTAGATGATGCTCCGAACTTCTCTGTTGCAAAGTCGGCAACATCGGCATACATAGACCAGAGCAATGGAGAATAGAGTCCTGCTCCTACTGATGTGAGGATAGAGACGGTTATCAATACCCAGATATACGAGCTATCCATCGGTATGAAGAAATAGAACACAGAGGTCACGAAGCATATTACCGATGCCCATACGAATGCCATGCGCTTTGAGCCAATCCACTTGGTGAATGCTGGTGACAAGCCACCGAATATCATACATGTAGCCTCGCCAATGCCCATGAATACGGTGAAGTTAATGATGAGACTGCCCATCGTGATGTCACCGCCAAGACAATATGTGAACATATATCCTGCTACGGCATAGCGGAAACCGTTGAAGAAGTTAGTGCATACGGCAACAAGAGTGATATAGCACCAAGGCTTGTTCTTGAAGAGATCACCAAACTGACTGAAAGAGAAGCTCTCGGCACGCTTCGGTTTGATACGCTCCTTTGTCAGGAGTCCGCAAGCCATCGTCATAAGGCAGGCTATCAATCCAAAGGAAGCTCCGAGCACCGCATACTGATGCTGCTCACTGCCTCCCACCATCTTCTGAAGGTAAGGGAAGATGAACAATGTGATGAAGCCCATTGCGTAAGCTCCCACCATACGGAATGAAGAGAACTGGTTGCGCTCGTTGTCATCATCGGTCATAACACCGAGAAGCGAACCGTAAGGCACGTTTACGAGTGTGTACATCGCCATCATGAGGATATAGAATCCGTATGCCCACACACGCTTTGCCGTGATTCCAAAATCTGGGGTGAAAAGCAGGAGTGCGAATACAAGTCCGTAAGGTATTGCTCCAAAGATGAGCCAAGGGCGATATGTGCCCCAGCGTGTCTGTGTACGGTCGGCAAGCGATCCCATGATAGGGTCTGTTACTACATCAAACATACGGGCGATGAGCATCAACGCAGCCGTATCGGCAAACGTAAGACCGAATACGTTTGTGAAGAACAATGGGAAGGCAATTGACATTATCTTCCATGTGATACCTCCGGCAGCCGCATCACCAAGAGCATAGCCGATTTTTTCCTTTAGTGTAGCCATATATGACAAAATTTTCGGCCTCTCCCTCCGCCCTCCCCCGTAGGGAGGGAGCCGGAAGGCGAAAGGCAGTTCAAATTATAAGCCTAACCAAGCCTTCCCAAAGGGAAGGATGTTTGATTGTATAATCGCGAAAGGCATGTTAATTATTAATTGTTAGTTGTTTTTGGTTCTCCGGCTCCCTCTCTACGGGAGAGGGCGGGGGGAGAGGCCGTTCATCTATTCTTTCTTATCAATTTAATTATCTTCTCCACCGAACTTGCAGTTGTCAATCCATCTTCTGGAGTATTCTTACAATAGTCGATGAGCTTGTCGATAGTAGAGGTCGCAACGTGCATACGAGTATCGGAAGAAGCATAGTAGATGAACACCTTACCATCCTCGTCTGCTATCCAGCCATTGGCAAATGTTACGTTCATCACATCGCCTATGTATTCCTCCCCCTGCGGAACGAGGAAATATCCACCCGGCTCTGCAATAACCTTTGTTGGATCTTCAAGACTCGTCATATACAGATACAGCACATAGCGCAAGCCCGAAGCACAGGCACGAACACCATGCGCAAGATGCAGCCAGCCCTCCTTGGTTTTGATAGGATGAGGTCCCTCACCATTCTTCACCTCCGTGATGGTGTGATAGTGGCGGGCATTTATTATCTTCTCTTCCTTTATCTCTGCATTCTCAATATCATCAACAAGTGCCCAACCGATACCGCCACCAGAACCTGTATCGATAAAGCCATCCTGAGGACGAGTATAAAATGCATATTTGCCATCAACAAGCTCAGGATGCAAAACCACGTTACGCTGCTGTGACTTTGCCTTGAGGTCAGGCAGACGATACCAAGTTTTCAAATCCTTTGTACGGGCGATACCTGCCGCTGCAGTCGCAGCACTAAGGTCTCCCAGCTGTGAATCATCATGACGCTCTGCACAGAACACGCCATATATCCAACCATCCTCATGAGCGGTCAAGCGCATATCATATACATTAGTAGCAGGAATGACATCCTCTGGCATGGTGATAGGCTCATCCCAGAAACGGAAATTGTCTATACCATTAGGCGACTCCGCAATAGCAAAGAAGCTCTTACGGTCAGCGCCCTCCACTCTCACCACGAGCAGATACTTGCCATTCCATTTTATCGCACCACTATTGAACGTAGCATTCATAATGATGCGCTGCATCAGGTATGGATTATCCTTCTCGCAGAAATCATATCGCCATTCAAGGGGAGTATGCTCTGCCGTAACGATAGGATATTCATACCTGTCATATATTCCGTTACCCCATTCCTTCTTCACATTAGGACGGGAAAGTAGCTCCTCATGACGAGCACGCAGAGCCGCAACTTTCATTTCAAATTCCTTACTCATTATTATATTGAGGGCTTTTTCAGCCTTATTATATCCATCTTATAACAAATAGTCAACAGCCCCGCCCCCGGAATGATGATGTGGGGAAACATCGCATCAATCTGCGATAAAATAAGTAAAGTCAAGAAAGAGAACACGGAGGCTGGGGGCCATTGTACTATTTATATCTTTATACTTTCAACTTTAATCTTTATACTATCTACTTTATTCTAAGTATATCTTTCACAAACAACAATTTCTTTCCTTTTGCCCATGCCTTGAAATCATCGGCAGTCTTTGCATCCTTCGAAGCTCCAAAGTGCTCTTTAGAATAATTGCGCCAAGGAAGGAAGTAGCAAATAGGATATTTCTCGATAACAGGCTTGAAGACACGTTGCCACCACGTTGCGTCTGGCGAATTCTGATAACCGCACTCGGTCATAGCTATTAGCTTGCCATGCTTCTTTGCAATATCTGTTATCAGCTGAAGGTCCTTGTCAAGCTGAACCTTGAAGTCTGCCTCACTACCCCATTGGTAAGCATCCTCACCAATAAGATCCACTCGATCATCACCGGGATATCTAACCATCCACTTCTCCTCTGTCCAGTTGCCCTGAAGGTTTGGAGAATAAGACCATACTATATAGTCGCGCAACGTCTGGCTATTGCCAACCTCAACGGCATTGATATAATCCTGCGTGAGATTCCAGAAAGCGTGAAAATCAGCATCCGAGCAGTTTGCCTGTCCCCACCAAAACCAGTTTCCGTTATTCTCATGCCAAGGGCGGAAGATTATCGGCACCTGATTACCTTTTTTGTCTTTTAAGGTTACAAGGAAATCAGAAATCCGCTTAAGCCAAAGCTGATACTTGTCTGCCATCTTGCCACCCGGAAGGAGAGATTTTACCGTATTTTGGGGATTGTCTATCTGCGAAACAAGGTCCTCACGTCCTATCTTCTTCAAGGCTGCAACAGCCTCGTTGTATGCATTAATATCCTTCTCTATCCAAGCTGTAGTACCGAGTAACGGATTACGAGGATGCCACGAAATAGTCACTATTCCACCACGTTCATGCTGTCGGATAATCTCCTGACGAATACGGTTGAAAGGCACAGAGTCGAGATTCTTCTCATCACCCACCTCTAGACCTCCTAGGTCAAAGCCCATCACTCCGGGATAGTCGCCTACAAGGTCGTATGTATCAGAGCGGTTATCATCCCAATCCCATGTAATGCCATAGAAAGGATCATCCTGATGACCATACATATAGCCTTTCTGCTGTATCTTTGCCAAGCGGTTTATGAGCTGCTGTCGAGGCAAAGGCTTTGCTGCACTTGCAGGAATATCCACAAGAACCAACAGAAACAACACGCCAACGGATAGCGTCAGTAGTCTTTTCATAATGCAAAAATACACAGTTTTAGTTATGTTATTAATTCGGTTGCAAAATTAACGTGATTCAATCACATAAACTTTGCTTTTTTTATCATTTCCTTGCACTCGCATATTTTATTGACAAAAAATCATCTAACCACCATATAGCTCCACTATAGAAATGGGGCTTACACAGAATTCTCATACCACAATAGGGGATTCCCTAAAAGATTTAAGGGTTATATTTTTTCGTCTCATATATTTTTTGTACCTTTGTACTGAATTTATACCAATCTACCTGTCGTTTTGAGTGATAGATTGTGTTTTGGAAAAAAGATGATTATGAAAATAAGTAAGATAATTTGTTTATTCGCTGTATTGTCAGTAATATCTGCCGTCTATGCCCAAGATGAGCGGCGACAATGGGCAATTGATACTAATATTGGTTTTACGTTTTTCAACATCAAACAAAATCCCATCGACCACTTATCGTCAAAACATGGCAAGGTGACATATCTGGGTGCAGAGTATTACATTCCGGATACCCACTTCTCGTTGAGATTGGAGTATCAAAATGAGAAAATAAAAATAATCAGGGATATGGTCGCACCTATTCAAGAATCGGTATCAGCAGGTGGAAGATGGTATCCGGCACCTTACGAATGGCGTATCCAACCTTATTTGGGAGCAAATACAAATGTTTATTTTAGCGGCAATCAAAATTCCAAATGGTGGAACCAAAACAAATGCATAACCACAGAATATAATTGCTCGGTCAAGAGGCCAGCAATTTCGCTTGCCCCTTCCGTGGGCATTGACTTATACATCTTTTCATCTATCGCCCTTTATATCAACTATTCGTACAACATTGGTATTGGTTCAAAGTATGACATAAACTATTCACAGAACAATCAAGAGCCAACAAGAATCACAGGCAATATTAATCATCAGAATCTTCAGTTGGGAATTAAAATCAACTTTCCTTTCATTTGGAGCGAGGAAGATAGTGAAGGACTTGGCGAGGCCTTGATGGATATATTATTTGGTATAGATCATTATTAAATCCGAACAGGCTCACAATAACGTTTCTTCTTTTCATTGACAAGGCTTTTCATCAAACAGACAACAATATAAAAAGACGCGAAGGCATGAGCTTTTAAACTCTGTGTCTTCGCGTCTTGGCGTTTATAACTTATTATTTATGCGATTATCCCAAGAGACTTACTGTACGCTTGAGGAACTTGTCGAGAGCAGCTCCCTTCAACATACCGTTCTGGAGGAGGGCGATGTCGATAAGCTGGTGAACCTTGTCGTTCTTTGAAGCATAGCCAGCGAGAACATCAGACTTCTTCTTCTGCTCAGCAGAGATGTTGTTGCGTGTGTCCTCAAGATCCTTCTTCTGTTCCTCAGTAATCTCGTCAGACTTCTTATCCTTCTGCTCAGCCTCAAGAACCATCTTACGAGCCTCAAGTCCCTTGATCTCTGAGAGGATAGGCTTGAGAGCCTCTGCTGTGTTAGCGTTGGTATCTGCAAGGATAGCCTTAACGACTGCGTGGTCAGAGTTGAGCACGAGGGTGTATGAGTCTGGCATCTGGCCATAGAAGCCCATACCGCTCTGGAAACGGCTTGCGTCCTTCATACGGCGCATATACTCGTTCTGGGTGAACATAACAGGGGCAGCCTCAGCTCCAAGTGCCTGAACCTGTACCATAAAGTCGGTCTTTTCGATTGCAGGCATCTGTGACTTGAACACCTCAGAGATGTTTGCAACCTCTTCCTCAGAGAAATCAACCTTCTTAACCTCGTCCTTGACAATAAGGCGGTCGATGATATCACCGTCAACACGTGTGAAGCGAGACTTCTCGAACTTCTGCTCGAACATATTGATTGTAGGAGTGTCAAGCTCGCCATCGAGCAAGAGAACAGAATATCCCTTTGCCTTTGCAGCCTCGATGTATGAATACTGTTCCTCCTTATTATTAGCGTAGAGGTAGATGAGGTTGCCGTCCTTGTCGGTCTGGTTGTCCTTGATGAGAGTCTTGTACTCCTCGAATGTGAAGTACTTGCCTTCTGTGTCCTTGAAGAGAGAGAAGTCCTTTGCACGATCATAGAAAGACTCGTCGGTCAGCATTCCGTAGTTGATGAAGATCTTGAGCTTATCCCACTTCTCCTCATAGTCCTTGCGGTCGTTCTTGAAGATGCCGTTGAGACGGTCAGCCACCTTCTTTGTGATGTATGTTGAGATCTTCTTCACGTTAGCATCGCTCTGGAGATAAGAACGGCTTACGTTCAATGGGATGTCTGGAGAATCGATAACACCATGAAGAAGTGTGAGGAAGTCAGGCACGATGCCCTCAACCTGATCAGTTACGAACACCTGATTGCAATAGAGCTGAATCTTGTTGCGCTGAAGGTCGATATTGCTCTGTATGCGTGGGAAATAGAGGATACCTGTGAGGTGGAATGGGAAGTCCACGTTAAGGTGAATCCAGAACAGAGGCTCATCCTGCATAGGATAGAGTGTGCGGTAGAATGACTTGTAGTCCTCGTCCTTAAGTGAAGATGGGGCTTTTGTCCAAAGTGGCTCTACATCATTGATGATGTTGTCCTTGTCGGTATCAACCATTTCCTTCTTCTCTGAACTCCACTCCTGCTTCTTGCCAAAGGCAACAGGTATAGCCATGAACTTACAATACTTGTTCAAGAGAGACTCTATCTTTGACTTCTCAAGGAACTCCTTGCAATCATCAGAGATATGGAGAACGATGTCTGTACCGCGGCTGTCGCGCTCAGCATCTGAAATCTCGAACTCTGGACTACCGTCGCAAGTCCACTTCAGAGCCTTTGCGCCGTCCTTATATGAACGTGTGATGATATCCACACGGTCAGAAACCATGAATGAAGAGTAGAAGCCAAGACCGAAGTGTCCGATGATGGCATTTGCGTTGTCCTTGTATTTCTCGAGGAAGTCTGTTACGCCTGAGAATGCAATCTGATTGATGTAGCGGTCAATCTCCTCCTCTGTCATACCAATACCACGGTCAGAGATTGTGAGAGTGCCAGCCTCCTTATCGAGAGAAACATGAACGGTAAGGTCACCAAGCTCGCCCTTGAACTCGCCACGCTCAGCCAATGTCTTGAGCTTCTGTGTAGCGTCAACGGCATTTGAAATCATCTCACGAAGGAAAATCTCATGATCACTGTACAAGAACTTTTTGATAACGGGGAAGATGTTCTCGGTTGTAACCCCGATGTTACCTTTTTGCATAGTAAATATAATGAATAAACATCGCAAGGCTTCGGCCTCTCCCCCCGCCCTCTCCCGTAGAGAGGGAGCCGGAGCGCTTAAAGACATTCCTCTAAAGGATATTTAGAGCCGGCAAAAGCCATAAAAACGATGATGCGTTAATATTTTTATTTATTTGCTATGCATAAAACAAAAGGTGTGCCAAAATATTAAAGCCCCCCATCCCCCAAAGGGGGAGTCCTTTATATACATTTTCTTGCTACGGACTCTCTAATATGCTTTATTACTATCTAAAAAACTCCCCCTTGGGGGGCTGGGGGCTTTTTACAGGTTTTTGAGTTTTATCTCCCTCGCTTTCTCTATATACTCATCATATAGCAAAATGGCAGACTCCCACTCTTTTGATGCTGACAAGATGTCGGAATCTACGTTTGTTCCGAGCTTTGAAAGGCGTGAATGTAATTCGCCAATAGTGAGGATATGAAGGGCTTCTGCCGGTTGATAAAGCACTTCCTCTCCCTTGTCATCGTGCATTATCTCTGCAAGGAAATGTATCTGCTGAAGATCATAGAGGAGTTTCGACAATACACGCATCGAAATTCCAAGCTGCTCTTTCAACTGCATGGAACTATAAGCCAGCTTGCCTTCAGAGAAGCGTTTGCAGACAATAGACATTATCTTTATAGACAGCACCATCCTTGCCTTGTATGACAAGTCCGCCTGCGAATTATTTGAAAGGAAGTCATCATGATTCTGTATGGTATATGACAACTCTGCACCTACAAGAATGATTGTCCAGGAAATCTGCATCCATAGCATGAAAAGAGGGATAACGGCAAAAGATCCATAGATAGCGTTGTAGTTGCTCACCCATATCTGGGAGTTGATATATATGAGCTGGAACAACTGCATAGCAATACCAGCGGCAATACCTGGCCAAAGGGCTGAGCGGAATTTCACCTTGGTATTCGGCATAAAAACATACAGAGCCACAAATACAGCCGACATCACGACATAAGGGATGAGTTCTATGAAGAACTTCATCAACGGACCTATGATTGTAATATCTATAAGGTGGCGGTTGAATGCCTGCATCCAGATACTCAAACCCGATATCGTCACAATAACTATAGGGAATGCGAAGAGCAAAGCCATATAGTCGGTAAAGGTGCGGAACATGGATCGAGGCTTTCGCACAAGCCAAATATCGTTGAAAGTCTCTTCTATCGTACTAATCAGCATCAGCACAGTTCCGAGCATGAAAAGAAGACCAATGCCGAGGAAAACGCCTTTCTTAGTATTAATAAGGTATGAATTGACAAACCCTATTATTATCTCCGACACATCCGGCTGAGCCTTGAGCAAATCGCGGAACCACTCCTCTATGTAGATATTATAGCCGAAACCTCTCGCAATAGCAAATACTACCGCAAGGATAGGCACAGTAGCAAGCAAGGTTGAGTATGTCAACCGACTTGCAGAAGCCAGAACTCGCTTTGCCATAAAGTCATTATAGAGCGATATCAATATTTCCTTAATAGACTTTAGGCTAAGAGATCTTGTGACAAAAGGATTTTTCATTGTTCCATAATCTTTTAAACGCAAAGACACAGAGACGCAAAGCTGATTTTTCCTTTCCTTTGTGTCTTTGCGTCTTAGCGTTCATTACTATATAAAGTTCCCTCCCTCGGGGAGGGTTAGGGTGGGTCAAAGAAAGCAGCGCCCCTATAAGCCGGGTTCTGTACATCCGCAAGCCTCTCGGCAAGCGGTGTGCCTTGTCATTTATCTAGTCCTGAGGTTACCCCCAGGCTCAAGCGTTCTACCCTCCACCGTAGTCGGATGACATCGGGCGAGCAACCCTCTGACGATGGTATACGCGAACTTGCAGCCTCCGGAAGACACAGCACCGATGTCACCACCGGCCTGGTGAGCTCTTACCTCACCTTCTCACCTTGACATCTCCACGGCAATGGCGATAAACGAGTTAGGGCTAAAGCCGAGAGATGCAGTCATTCTCTTCTGTCCGATCTTACCGTCACCGGTAACTCCTATTTTCGGGAGCGGAGCGCTCTATGCTGCCCGGACTTTCCTCTCGCCCAAGTCACAAGTGATAATGGACCAGCGACAAAGCCGGGGCGCTGCTGTCTAAATATCTGACTGCAAAGGTACTATTATTTTTCTGATTATGCAAATCAAAGGGCAAATAATTTCTATATTCGTCCGTTCTCAGTCCGTTGATAGTCCGATATTCCTCCGTTGATAATACCATTATAATACCATTATATTACCATAATAATACCATTATAATACCATAAACTATTGTATTATTATGGTATTTGTATTGTGATTTATATGTTTTTTAATCGGATTTACTTACTTGTCAGATAGGAATACCATTAAAGGCATGAGCTTATATCATCCTTGATTTTCTTGCGTATATTCTTTGTTATATTGAAAATTTTGTCTATCTTTGCCCTCAAAAATCAGACGTTATGAAACATATAATATTTCTCATTTGTGCTCTCTTTGCCTGCACTTTCACCTCAAAGGCGCAGGTTAGGGTTTCTACTCGTGATTTGAATGGGACGAAGTGGCAATGTTTAAGTTCAATTTACGAATATAAAAATGGGAAAGAAATATGGCATCGCAAAGATGGTAGCTCTTTTACCTATCAGTATTATTTGTCTGACAAAATGCCCGAGGCATTTGATTTCTCAAAAGTAGGGAGAAGCACACAAGGAAGATACCTTATAGTATATAATCCCAAATTAGACTCTTTCTTCACCTATGCCATTCTACGCTTTAACAAAAAGGAAAAGATAATGACCCTAAGACTGGATACAAAAAACGTAATTGGAAATTCAGGCCCAGCTAGTTTTACATTAATATCTGACACTTCCCATCCTAAAAGGCAAAGAAATTCTAATAATTAAACAGGTATCTATATATGTGATAGAAGACTTCAGATAGTAATATGATAAAATCTCACACCTCTAAACAAATAAGTGGTGTGGGATTTTTCTATTATGGTCGCATAGAGGGGAAGTTTGTTCTTTCCTCACAACTTATTCCTCTTTAGGTTCGCTCTTCCTCCTATAATCCTCCTATGTTCCTCCTAACCAAACTCGATGAAGCTCTTATTCTGTATAAGAGAAAGAGCGGAGGTTCATCGAGTTTGGTTCCTTGTATCAACGGAGGCAGATACTTCTTGCTTGGGACAAAAACAAATATTTCCTGTGATTTATTTGCAAGTGTGCGGAAAATGAATTAATTTTGCACTCAAATTTAAAAAAGTGCTTCAAACTTTATGGTTGAATTGCACAGAAAACGAATAAAATGGTAAAGAAAAAACGTTGGCATTGTCTTCCCGGTCAGCCTCTCACCGAGATGGATAAGCAGGTGATGTACTGGGAGAGCAAAGGCAAACTTGTGCCTACTCGCGAGCTGATTCTCAACGACGAGCAGATAGAAGGCATACGTCGTGCTGGTGTGGTTAATACTGGCGTGCTGGATGAAGTGGCAAAACAGATTCATGCAGGAATGAACACTCAGGAGATTGATGATATCTGCATGCAATATTGCAAGGATCATAACGCTACTCCTGCCTGCCTCAACTATGAGGGATTCCCTAAGTCTGTATGCACAAGTATCAATGAGGTGGTATGTCACGGTATTCCGAAGGAAGAGGATGTTCTTGAGGAAGGTGATATTATAAATGTGGATTTCACCACTATCCTTGACGGCTATTATGCAGATGCCTCTCGTATGTTCATCATAGGCAAGACAACTCCTGAGAAAGAACAGCTTGTGCGTGTTGCCAAGGAGTGCCTTGAGATTGGTATGGAGGCTGCAAAGCCTTACGGTTTCGTAGGTGATATTGGTCATGCCATCAAGAAACATTGCAAGAAATACGGCTATGGTATCGTGACAGACCTTTGCGGTCATGGTGTAGGCCTGAAATTCCATGAGGAGCCGGAGGTAATGCATACTGGCTATCGCGGAACTGGCATGCTTCTTGTTCCTGGTATGGTGTTCACCATTGAGCCTATGATCAACATGAAATCGCCAAAGGTATTTATTGATGCTGACGACGAATATGGTTGGGAGGTTATCACGGAGGATGAGCTTCCTTCAGCACAATGGGAGCACACGCTTCTTATGACTGAGCATGGAGTGGAAGTGCTGACGTATTAAAACGCGACCAGCGGCCTCTCCCCCCGCCCTCCCCCGTAGGGAGGGAGCCGGAAGGCGAAGGTGGGATGCTAAAACAAGTTATATGAAGAACTGTTATAAGACAACATCGCCTGATAGATATCGCAATTTGGCTGATAAAGCAAAAGGGATGCGAACAAAGCCGACAGAAGCAGAAAAGTTGCTTTGGGAGTATTTGCGTGCTAATAGACTTGGGGCTAAGTTTAGAAGACAGCATCCTTTGGGCGATTATATTGCGGACTTTGTTTGTCTTGAAAAACGACTGGTCATAGAACTTGATGGAAAATGTCATGAACAAGACAGAGAACATGACGAGTTAAGAGATAATTTGTTGTTGAAACTTGGATATAGAACAGTTCGTTTCACAAATGAGGAATTGTTTGGCGAAATAGAATGTGTTCTTACAAAAATAAGGAATTGTCTTAATGGATAAAGAAAAATTACATACTGATAATATAGCGGAATGCCGTGCGACTTCCGGCTCCCTCCCTACGGGGGAGGGCGGGGGGAGAGGCCGAAACCTTATCCTTGCAATAGAATCCTCTTGCGACGACACTTCGGCTGCTGTAATGGACGGAAGAGTCTTGTTGTCCAATGTTACCGCTTCACAGAAAGTACATGAGGCTTATGGCGGAGTTGTGCCAGAGTTGGCTTCAAGAGCACATCAGCAGAATGTGGTACCTGTAGTTGATCAGGCACTAAAACAGGCTGGTGTGAAGAAAGAAGAACTGTCGGCTGTTGCCTTTACTCGTGGTCCCGGACTTATGGGCTCGCTTCTTGTAGGCGTTAGCTTTGCCAAGGGATTCGCGCGTTCACTCGGCATACCTATGATTGATGTCAACCACCTTCAAGGACACGTAATGGCTCATTTCATTCAAGAAAGAGTGGAGGATGAGACAGCCGAGGGCGGATATAAAATAGTGGATAACGCCCCACCCTTCCCTTTCCTCTGCCTGTTGGTATCTGGAGGTAACTCGCAGATTGTCAAGGTGAATGCCTATAATGACATGGAGGTTCTCGGACAGACAATCGACGATGCTGCCGGTGAGGCTATTGACAAGTGTTCAAAGGTGATGGGCTTGGGATATCCTGGTGGTCCTATCATTGACAGACTTGCCCGTCAGGGAAATCCGAAGGCTTATCAGTTTGCTGAGCCACACATCCCAGGACTTGACTATTCATTCTCTGGCTTGAAGACATCCTTCCTCTATTCACTTCAGAAATGGGTGAAGGAAGATCCTGATTTCGTGGAGCATCACAAGGAAGATATTGCAGCTTCTTTGGAATGGACGGTTGTTGATATCCTGATGAAGAAACTCCGTTTGGCCGTAAAGCAAACAGGCATCAAACATGTGGCCGTAGCAGGTGGTGTTTCAGCAAACAACGGTCTTAGAAATGCTTTCCACGACCATGCAAAGCGTTATGGCTGGACAATCTACATTCCTAAGTTCTCATATACGACAGATAATGCCGCTATGATTGGCGTGGTTGGTTCTTATAAGTTGAAAGACAAGGACTTCTGCGGTATTGAGGTACCGGCATTCTCAAAAGTAACATTTGAATAAGAAAAGGTAATTATGCAATTCGAAAATAAAGTATTAAGCAAAGAGATATTGTTCATCCTCTACGAGTCTGGCAAGACACTCTCTACTGCCGAGAGCTGCACATCAGGTAAGGTAGCAGAATCCATAACTCTCATGCCTGGTGCAAGCGCATACTTCACAGGAGGCATAGTGGCATACAGCGAGGAGGTGAAGAAGAGTCTGCTCAACGTTCCGGAAGAACTTATCGAGGAGAAAACTGTTGTCAGTGAAGAAGTTGCAATAAGGATGGCAGAGGGAGCCTGCGAGGTGCTTAATACCGACTATGCCATAGCAACAACAGGCGTTGCAGGTCCTGGCGGAGGAACGATAGAGAATCCAGTCGGTACAATATGGATTGCCGCAGGTAAGAAAGGCGAGATGCGAACAGTAAAACTCACGGAGGATGATGGCCGAGACATAAATGTAACCCGCGCCACATTCCGCGCACTTCAACTATTGCTTGAAGTTCTGAAAGAAGACTTCCCTCAACCCGATTTAAGCGAAGTACCTGTTCCTGAGGCAAAATAACTTTTCCGACAGTTTTTCCCTCTATAGAGAATAAAGCAGCAAGAATATCTGTTAAAAAGTATTAAAATCAAACTTAAGGATAAAAGATATTTTGTAGAATGGGAAAAAATGTGTAATTTTGCACGCTGTTTGGAATAAGTATCAATTAACGATTGTAAAAAACAAAGATAGCAATGTCTAAAATTTGTCAGATTACAGGTAAGAAGGCTCAGATGGGAAACAACGTTTCTCACTCTAAGCATCGCACAAAGCGCAGCTTCGATGTAAACCTGTTTAGCAAGAAGTTCTTCTATGTAGAGGAGAACTGCTGGATTAGCCTTAAGATTTCTGCCGCTGGTCTTCGCATGATTAATAAGGTAGGTCTTGATGCAGCTCTGAAGCAGGCTGTAGCTAAAGGCTATCTTGATTGGAAGGATGTTAAAGTAATAGGAGAATAATCAACATGGCAAAGAAAGCAAAAGGAAATCGCGTGCAGGTAATCCTTGAGTGCACCGAGCACAAGAATAGTGGTATGCCAGGCACAAGCCGTTATATCACAACAAAGAATCGTAAAAATACTCCTGAGCGTCTTGAGTTGATGAAGTACAATCCTATCCTCAAGAAGATGACTCTTCACAAGGAGATCAAGTAATCATATAGATTTATAAGAAACTATGGCAAAGAAAACCGTCGCATCCCTTCAGACTGGTAAGACTGATGGTCGTGCATACACAAAGGTAATCAAGATGGTTAAGAGCCCTAAGACTGGTGCTTACATTTTCGATGAGCAGATGGTTCCAAACGAGGCTGTTAAGTCATTCTTCAAGTAAATTTGAATTAAACTTATAACAATATGAAAGAGACTGCATTCAGGCGATAAATGTTTGATTGTAGTCTCTTTTTGGATAAACTGATATGGAGAATTTTAAAGTCATTATAGTAGAGGACGTGCCTCTTGAGCTCAAGGGCACCGAAGGACTGCTTCGCAATGAGGTTCCCGAAGCAGAGGTAATTGGTACTGCAAGCGATGAGACGCAGTTTATCCAACTCATGCGTTCCGGCAACCCTGACCTAATTCTCCTTGACCTCGGCCTAGGCGGTTCTACCACTATCGGTGTGGAGATCTGCCGAAGTGTGAAGGTTGAGCACCCTGAGGTGAAGGTGCTTATCTTTACGGGAGAGATATTGAATGAGAAATTGTGGGTTGACGCACTTGATGCAGGTGCAGACGGCATAATCCTAAAAACAGGAGAGATGCTAACCCGAGCAGATGTCATAAGCGTGATGTCTGGAAGAAAATACGTATTCAACCAGCCTATCATGGATGCTATCGTAGGATCATTCCGCAAGAACGTAATGTCAACCGTACTTCGTCAGGAAGCATCCATAGGATATGAAATTGACGAGTATGACGAGAGATTTCTCCGCCATCTTGCTCTTGGTTACACAAAAGACCAGATTGCTGGTCTCAGAGGCATGCCTTTCGGTGTCAAGAGCCTTGAGAAGCGCCAGATGGAACTCACCCAGAAGCTATTCCCAGGCGGAAATGGCAAGCAGAGCGTGAACGCAGTCCGCCTTGTCACGCGCGCGTTCCAGTTGCATATTCTTGATCCGGAGAATTTGTTTGCAGACGAAGAATAATTGACGAAAGTAAAATTTAACGTCTCAGAAATGCAAATAGTTTGCTGAATATTTGTTTTTCTCGAAAAATAGGAGTAATTTTGCAGAAAATTTTGCTTAATTGCATATTTATTGTAACATAAACTATGAAATTTAATATCAAGAGCTGTCTCAGCATAATGGCCGTATTTCAGAATGCAGAACAAGTAAGCCTTTCTGCTTCTCGTGGTATTCACGATGCTCGTATTATGCCAAAGGATGTCCTTACCATCAGCGTAACGACACCAGACAGAGAAATTTCCTCTCAGTTCAACCAACTTGTATATAACACAATGCAGTCAGGTGGTAGCAGAGCGATCAGTTCTGGTTCAGGTACCATGATGCCTTACACAGTTGGTGCTGACGGAAACATCAATTTCCCTATCATTGGAAAGATTAACGTTCAAGGGCTTACTCGTCGCCAGTGCGAAGATAAGATTGCTGGTCTTGTAAAGCCATATCTCTCAAACGACATTAATCCTGTTGTCGTCGTTGAGTTCCAGTCATACACCATTACCGTACTTGGTGAAGTGGCTCGTCCTGGAGCATACAATGTTAATTCTGAGAAATACAGCGTTCTTCAGGCTCTTGGTGCCGCAGGCGATATGACAATCTATGGTATACGTGATAATGTCCTGCTTATCAGAGAAAATGCCAATGGCGAGAAATCAACTCATCGTCTAGATTTGAATGATGCAAACGTGATTAATTCACCATATTATTATTTGCAGCAGAATGATGTCGTCTATGTACAACCGAACAAGACAAAAGCAAGGAACTCTGATGTTGGTCAAAGTACATCGCTTTGGTTCTCTGCAACAAGTATTGTGATTTCATTGGCATCTCTGATGTATAACATCTTGAAAAAATAGGAAATAAGAAATAGAGTTAATACGACTGGGCTAAATTCCCTGTCTTATTAACTCTTTTTCTAAAATAGAAACACGAACAGAAAAAAACAAATAAAGATTTATGTGCGGAATAGTTGGCTATATAGGAACAAAAGACTCCTACCCTATACTTATCAAAGGATTGAAGCGACTGGAATATCGTGGTTATGATTCTGCCGGTTGCGCAATGCTTTCAGCATCAGACAA
Organism: uncultured Bacteroidales bacterium; assembly: GCA_902798615.1. GTDB lineage: Bacteria > Bacteroidota > Bacteroidia > Bacteroidales > Bacteroidaceae > Prevotella. The sequence goes on from CADBXL010000003.1 coordinate 26,312, forward strand.
CACCCTGAATGTATATAAGGCAAAGGGAAAGGTATCTGATCTTGAGAAAGTAGCGGAAGGCAAGGATACAACAGGAACAATCGGTATTGCTCATACCCGTTGGGCTACCCACGGTGTTCCAAGTGAGGTGAACGCACATCCACATGTAAGTAACTCAGGAAACCTTACACTTGTTCATAACGGAATCATCGAGAACTATGCCACTCTTCGCGAACAGTTGAAACAGCGTGGTTTTACATTCAAGAGTGAGACTGATACTGAGGTTCTTGTACAGCTTATAGAATATACCCAGCAGAAACTAAACTGCGGTCTTGGGAATGCAGTTCGTAATGCCCTCCAAGTGGCAATCGGAGCATACGCTATCGCAGTAATAGACAAACGCTACCCAAATCAGCTTGTATGTGCACGTAAGTCTTCTCCATTAGCAGTTGGTATTGTAGAAGACAATTCTGAATTCTTCATTGCTTCTGACGCATCTCCTATTGCAGAATACACAAAACATATCGTTTATCTCAAGGATGAGGAAATTGCTGTTATCGAGCGTGGCAAGGAAATGAAGGTTTATAACCTCAACGGTGAAGAGGCAGATGCAGAGATAAAGGAAGTTGATCTCGATCTCTCAATGCTCGACCATGAGGGATATCCTCATTTCATGCTGAAGGAGATTTTCGACCAGCCAAACGTACTGAAAGATTGTATGCGCGGTCGTATCGTTGAGTCTCCATATTCATCATGTACAATGGGTAAGGATTGCCCTGAGATGGGACTTCAAGTTGTACTTAGTGCCGTTACCCAACATCGTCGTGAACTTCTTCGTGCAAGACGTATAATCATTGTTTCCTGCGGTACTTCGTGGCATGCTGGCCTTATCGGCAAACAATTGATAGAGCAGTTCTGTCGTATTCCTGTTGAAGTGGCTTATGCTTCAGAATTCCGTTACAGTAACCCAGTCATAGAGCATGATGATGTCGTGATGGCAATCTCTCAGTCAGGTGAGACTGCAGATACACTTGCTGCCATTCAGATGGCAAAGGAAAATGGTGCAATGGTATTCGGAATCGTGAACGGTGTAGGTTCAAGCATTGCCCGCGAATCAGATACAGGTATCTATATCCACGTAGGACCGGAAATCGGTGTAGCCTCAACAAAGGCATTTACAGGTCAGGTTACAGTTCTTGTCATGCTATCTCTTGCCCTTGGTATGGCAAAGGGTACGATTTCACAGGCAGAATATGAGAAGACCATCAAGGAACTGCTCCTTATCCCTGAGAAAATCGAGAAGGTTCTTGAGCAGAATGACAAGATAAAGGAGCTCTCAACAAAGTTCACCTTCGCACATAACTTCCTATATCTCGGACGTGGATTCAACTATCCTGTAGCCCTTGAGGGAGCTTTGAAACTGAAGGAAATCTCTTATATCCATGCAGAGGGCTATCCAGCTGCAGAGATGAAACACGGACCTATCGCCCTTGTAGATGAGGAAATGCCAGTTGTCTTCATTGCAACCCATCATCAGTTGTACCAGAAGATCATCTCTAACATGCAGGAGGTAATTTCTCGTGGCGGTCATATCATCGCAGTTGTCACAGAAGGTGACGAGCAGGTTAAGAGTATGGTTGACGAGGTTATCGAGATACCAGAGACTCTTGGTTGTCTTGCTCCGTTGCTCAGTGTCATCCCATTGCAGTTGCTATCTTATCACGTAGCTGTGGCAAAGGGGCTCAACGTTGACCAGCCTCGTAATCTGGCTAAATCAGTAACAGTGGAATAAGGGATATAAAAGATTGGTAAGGATAATTAGTCATAACACAATACACAGAAATGGAACCACTGAAGCATGAATGTGGCGTTGCAATGATACGCCTTCTCAAGCCACTAGAGTACTATCAGGAGAAGTATGGCACGTGGATGTATGGACTCAACAAGCTCTATCTGATGATGGAGAAACAGCATAATCGCGGTCAGGAGGGTGCTGGTATGGCAGCCGTCAAACTGAACGTGAAGCCTGGTAATGAGTATATGTTCCGTGAACGTGCTGAAGGCAAGGATGCTATCACCGAGATCTTCGGTCTTGTGCATGGAAGCATGAAGGGACTGACATCAGAGCAGCTGAATAATGCTGACTATGCAAGAAAGCATATCTCTTTTGCCGGAGAACTCTATATGGGGCATCTTCGCTACTCAACAACGGGAAAGTCAGGTCTTCAATATGTGCATCCATTCCTGCGTCGAAATAACTGGAAAGCGAAGAATCTCTGTCTGTGTGGTAACTTCAACATGACAAACATAGACGAGATTTTTGAGCGTCTTACAAGTCAAGGACAGTACCCACGTATATATTCTGACTCCTACATCATGCTTGAGCTCATGGGGCATCGCCTTGACAGAGAGGTAGAGCGTAACTACACTCTGGCTACCGAACAGGGACTTGAAGGTCGTGAGGTGACGGAGTTCATCGACAATAACGTGGATATGAGTAATGTGCTCGATACCACTATGCAGTATTTCGATGGCGGTTATGTGGTATGTGGCGTAACAGGTAGTGGTGAGATGTTCGCTATGCGAGACCCTTGGGGTATCCGTCCTGCTTTCTACTATGTGTCAGACGAGGTTATGGCTCTAGCAAGCGAGCGTCCTGTGCTTCAGACAACCTTCGACCTTGAAGCAGGTCAGATTATCGAATTGCAGCCAGGTCAGGCAATACTCGTAAACCGTCAGGGGCATGTCCGTTTCAAGCAGGTTATCGAGCAGAAAGGTGATTCCAAGTGTTCATTTGAGAGAATATATTTCTCACGCGGTTCAGACAAGGATATCTACAACGAAAGAAAGAAACTGGGAGAGCAGTTGACAGCCCCAATTCTGAAGGCTATTGACAATGATCATCGCCACACGGTATTCTCTTTCATTCCAAATACGGCAGAGGTGGCATTCTATGGAATGCTGACAGGCTTTAAGAACTATATCAATGCCCAGAAGGTAGAAACCATAGTAAATATGGATCATAAACCTACTCGCGAGGAACTCATGGAAATCCTTGATGAGTATGTAAGGTCCGAGAAGGTTGCATGGAAGGACATCAAGCTCCGCACATTCATCTCTGAGGGTTCTACAAGAAACGACCTTGCATCCCATGTTTATGACGTGACATACAATGTCCTTGAACCTGGAGTTGATAACCTTGTGGTAATCGATGACTCTATCGTAAGAGGTACGACATTGCGTGAGAGTATCTTCCGAATTCTCGACCGTCTGCATCCAAAGAAAATAGTCATGGTATCAAGTGCTCCACAGATCCGTTATCCTGACTACTACGGCATTGATATGGCAAAGCTTGAGGAGTTCTGCGTGTTCAGGGCTGCAATACAGTTGCTCAAGGACAGACACAAGACAAGTGTCATTGACAATGTATATAAGGCTTGTAAAGCTGAACTAATGAAGCCTCGTGCAGAGATGAAGAACTGCGTACGGGATATCTACGCACCATTTACTGTTGAGGAAATCAATGCCAAGGTTGTTGAAATGCTTCGTCCTTCTGGTATGAAAACACCAGTTGAGATTGTATTCCAGTCAATAGAAGGTCTTCACAAGGCTATTCCAGAGCATAGGGGAGACTGGTACTTTACAGGAGAATATCCTACCCCGGGCGGCACACGCCTCTGCTTGCAGGCATTCGTCAACTTCTATGAGAAAGTTTACGGGTTGTAGTAGAAGGAGTAAAGTGTAAAGTGTAAAGTTGAAAGAGGAAAGTTGAAAGAGTAAGGAAATTATATCACAATAGATAAATGAGAAACGTTACATTAGTACTTAATGATGGAACTAAGTTCCACGGAAAGTCCTTTGGTTATGATGCACCTGTTGCAGGCGAGGTAGTCTTCAACACTGCTATGATGGGTTATCCTGAGAGTCTCACGGATCCTTCATACGCAGGTCAGTTGATGGTTCTGACATATCCTCTCGTTGGTAACTATGGTGTACCACCATTTACATTCGAGGATAACGGACTTCCTACATTCATGGAGAGCGATAAGATTTACGCCTCTGCAATCATCGTTGCTGACTATTCAGAGAAGAACTCACACTGGAATTCCAACGAGAGCCTTGCTGACTGGTTGAAGCGTGAGAAGGTGCCAGGAATCACAGGTATCGACACTCGTGAGCTTACCAAGGTTCTTCGTGAGCATGGTGTTATGATGGGTAAGATCTTATTCGATGATGAGCCTGATAACATCCCAGAGGCAAACTATGAGGGAGTGAATTTCGTTGATCAGGTTTCTGTGAAGGAAATCATTACTTACAAGCCTGCAGAAGGCACATCTATCAATAAGAAGGTGGTGCTCGTTGACTGTGGCGTTAAGGCTAATATCATTCGTTGTCTTATCAAGAGAGGTTGTGAGGTTGTACGTGTGCCTTGGAACTATGACTATACTGACATGGAATTCGATGGTCTTTTCCTTGCTAACGGTCCTGGCGACCCTGATATGTGTGAGGATGCAGTAAAGATTATCCGTAAGCAGATGGAAAAGAGCGATAAGCCTATATGCGGTATATGTATGGGAAACCAGTTGCTTTCAAAGGCTGCGGGTGCAAAGATTTATAAGTTGAAGTACGGTCATCGCTCTCACAACCAGCCAGTTCGCATGGTAGGTACAGAGAAGTGTTTCGTGACATCTCAGAACCACGGCTATGCTGTTGATGCCAAGACTCTCGGTGCAGACTGGGAAGAGCTCTTCGTTAATATGAACGATGGTTCAAACGAGGGTATCCGTCATAAGACAAAGCCTTGGTTCTCAAGCCAGTTCCACCCAGAGGCATGTTCTGGTCCTGTGGATACAGAGTTTATGTTTGACAAGTTTGTTGAAACTCTCTAGATTATCTAGAATAACTAGAACTACTAGAATAACTAGAAAAAAGACAAGAAAAAATGAAAGATCAAAATATTAAGAAAGTTCTTCTCCTTGGTTCCGGTGCTCTGAAGATTGGTGAGGCTGGTGAGTTCGACTATTCTGGTTCACAGGCTTTGAAGGCTCTTCGTGAGGAGGGTGTTGAGACAATCCTCATCAACCCTAACATTGCTACCGTGCAGACATCTGAGGGTGTTGCCGACCGAGTATATTTCCTCCCTGTTCAGCCTTATTTCGTTGAGCGCGTAATCCAGAAGGAACAGCCAGACGGCATCCTTCTCGCATTCGGTGGTCAGACCGCCCTCAACTGCGGTGTTGAGCTTTACAAGAGTGGTGTGCTTGAAAAGTATAACGTGCGTGTGCTCGGTACTCCAGTTCAGGCTATCATGGATACAGAGGATCGTGAGCTTTTCGTTGAGAAGCTTGATGAGATCAATGTCAAGACTATCAAGTCACAGGCTTGTGAGAACATCGAGGAGGCTCGTAAGGCAGCCGCAGAACTTGGCTATCCTGTCATCATCCGTGCTGCATACGCTCTCGGTGGTCTCGGTTCTGGTTTCTGCGACAATGAGGAGGAACTCAACAAACTTGCAGAAAAGGCATTCTCATTCTCTCCACAGGTACTCGTTGAGAAATCACTCAAGGGTTGGAAGGAGATTGAGTATGAGGTTGTACGTGACCGTTACGACAACTGTATCACAGTTTGTAACATGGAGAACTTCGACCCACTCGGCATCCATACTGGTGAGTCTATCGTTATCGCTCCTTCACAGACACTCACAAACTCAGAATATCATAAGCTCCGTGCTCTCGCTATAAAGATCATCCGTCACATCGGTATTGTTGGTGAGTGTAACGTGCAGTATGCCTTCGACCCTCAGTCTGAGGATTATCGCGTAATCGAGGTTAATGCCCGTCTTAGCCGTTCTTCTGCCCTTGCATCAAAGGCAACAGGTTATCCTCTTGCTTTCGTAGCTGCAAAGCTCGGTATGGGATATGGTCTCTTCGAACTGAAGAACTCTGTAACAAAGACTACAAGTGCATTCTTCGAGCCTGCCCTTGACTATGTTGTATGTAAGATTCCACGCTGGGACCTTTCTAAGTTCCGTGGCGTAGATAAGGAACTCGGTTCTTCTATGAAGTCCGTAGGTGAGGTTATGGCTATCGGTCGTAACTTCGAGGAAGCTATCCAGAAGGGTCTCCGTATGATCGGACAGGGTATGCACGGATTCGTTGAGAACAAGGAACTTGAGGTTCCAGATATCAAGGAAGCTCTTCATGCTCCAACAGATAAGCGTATCTTCGTCATTGCAAAGGCAATGCAGAGGAAGATATACAGCGTTGACGAGATCCATGAGATAACAAAGATTGACAAGTGGTTCCTTGACAAACTCCGTCATATCGTTGATATTGATGACGAACTCCGCAAGTGTACCTCTATAAATGTTCTCAGCAAGGAACTCCTCCGTACCGCTAAGGTATATGGCTATACCGATTTCCAGATTGCCCGTGCGGTAGGTCTTGAGAAGGAACTCGGCAACATGCACAAGGCTACCCTTGCTGTTCGTGCGCTCCGTAAGAGCTACGGTATTGTTCCTTATGTTAAGCAGATTGACACACTTGCTGCCGAGTATCCTGCACAGACAAACTATCTGTACCTCACATACGCAGGTGTTGCTCATGATATTAAGTTCGAGAAGGATAAGAACTCAATCGTAGTTCTCGGTTCTGGTGCTTATCGTATCGGTTCTTCCGTAGAGTTCGACTGGTGTGGTGTTCAGGCACTCATATCGCTCTGTAATGATCAACTACAACCCAGAGACAGTATCTACCGACTATGATATGTGTGACCGTCTCTACTTCGACGAGCTGACATTCGAGCGCGTGATGGATATCATCGACCTTGAGACTCCTCACGGCGTTATCGTATCTACCGGTGGTCAGATACCTAACAACCTCGCCATGAAGCTCGATGCCCAGAACGTGCCAATCCTCGGTACTACTGCCAAGGATATTGACAACTGTGAGGATCGTGACCAGTTCTCTTCAATGCTCGACCGTATCGGTGTTGATCAGCCGGAATGGGCTGCACTCACATCTATGGATGACATGAACTCATTCATCGACCGTGTAGGCTTCCCTGTGCTCGTCCGTCCATCTTATGTGCTTTCCGGTGCAGCTATGAACGTATGTTCAAACCGTGAGGAGCTTGAGAAGTTCCTTCAGCTTGCAGCCAACATCTCTCAGGAGCACCCTGTTGTTGTTAGTAAGTTCATCGAACATGCCAAGGAAATCGACTTCGACGGTGTTGCCAAGGATGGTGAGATCATAGCATACGCTATCTCTGAGCACGTTGAGTTCGCTGGTGTTCACTCTGGTGACGCTACACTTCAGTTCCCTCCACAGAAGCTCTATGTAGAGACTGTACGCCGTATCAAGCGTATCTCTAAGCAGATTGCGAAGGAACTCCACATATCAGGTCCGTTCAACTGCCAGTATATGGCGAAGGATAACGACATCCTCGTTATTGAGACCAACCTCCGTGCATCACGCTCATTCCCATTCGTAAGTAAGGTGTTGAAGTATAACTTCATCGACCTCGCTACAAAGATCATGCTCGGTGTTCCATTCGAGAAGCCAAACAAGAACCTCTTCGACCTCGACTACGTAGGTATCAAGGCAAGTCAGTTCTCATTCAACCGCCTTCAGAAGGCTGACCCTGTACTCGGTGTCGATATGGCATCTACAGGTGAGGTAGGATGTATCGGTGATGATACCTCATGCGCGCTCCTCAAGAGTATGCTTTCCGTAGGTCTCCGTATTCCTAAGAAGACAATCCTTCTCTCTACGGGTGACGCAAAGCAGAAGGCAGAGATGCTTGATGCTGCAAAGGAACTCTTCAAGAACGGATATGAGCTCTTCGCTACTGGCGGTACTTACAAGTACCTTACAGAGCAGGGCATCGAGTGTAAGGAAGTGTTCTGGCCATCTGAGGAGAAGCAGCCACAGGCTCTCGACATGCTCCGCAACAAGGAGATTGACATGGTTGTGAACATTCCTAAGAACCACTCTGTAAGTGAGCTTAGCAACGGCTACAAGATTCGTCGTGCCGCTATCGACCTCAACGTGCCATTGCTCACAAACTCACGCCTTGCGTCTGCGTTCATCCACGCATTCTGCACCATGAGCCTTGATGATATCAACATCAGGTCTTGGCAAGAGTATTAAAAGCCTAACCAAGCCTTCCCAAAGGGAAGGATGTTAGATAGTATTGCCGCTTATGAAAAGACGTTCATAAGCGGCATTTTATGTAAATGATTATCCGCAATTACGAGATAAGCGGGCTGATAGCCCAATAAGCTCATAGCCTAGGGCATCGCCCTAGGTGGATATATGTTGGTAATTTCGCCCTGTAGGGGCAAAAGCTTTATTATATTAACGTGAGTTCGACGAAAACAAATAAGGAGCAGCTTTGCTTTCAAAACATTAATTAAGACGAGAATTAAAACATTAATTGAGACAAAAATTTATGAGTATTTAAATTAATGTTTCATTAATGTCCTATATTAATGTTATGCGACAGCAAAAGCTAATTCGTCGAACTCACGTTATATTAGTGCTTTTGCCCTTGCAGGGCGTTATTTACCTCCTTCAATTTACCACAGGGCGTTGCCCTGGGCTAGTAGTTTTTTGCCCCTTCAGGGCGTTATCTCGTAATTGCGTATGATCATTATTTATGTATTTACGCAAATTTCCGTGGAAAAATGCGATTATTTCAAAAAAAAATCGTACTTTTGCAGACATAACTAACATAAAATAGAATAATTTTAAATCTAAAAAATGAAACAATTCAACGATCCTGATTTCCTTCTCGAAAACGAGACTGCGAAAGATCTTTATCACAACCATGCTGAGAAGATGCCTATCATCGACTATCATTGTCACCTCAGTCCACAGATGGTAGCAGAGAACAAGAAGTTTGACTCTATCGCTCAGATATGGCTCATGGGCGACCACTACAAGTGGCGTGCTATGCGCTCTAACAGCATCGCAGAGAAATACTGCACAGGCAAGGACACTTCCGACTGGGAGAAGTTCGAGAAATGGGCAGAAACAGTTCCTTATACATTCCGCAACCCTCTCTATCATTGGACTCACCTCGAGCTCAAGACTGCTTTCGGCATAGAGAAGCGCCTGAATCCAGAGACAGCTCGCGAGATATTCGACAACTGCAACGAGCAGATCAAGAATGATCCTAAGTTCTGTCCTCGTGGCATGATGGAGCACTACAACGTAAAGGTTGTATGTACTACCGACGACCCAGCCGATTCTCTTGAGTGGCATAAGATCGTAAAGGACGATCCTACGGCAAAGACACGTATGCTCCCTACATGGCGTCCTGATGCTGCAATGAACATCGAGGCTCCTACATGGGCAGACTACATCAAGAAACTCTCTGCTGTCAGCGAGACAGAAATCTGTTGCTTTGCTTCACTCAACGCAGCTCTCCAGAAGCGTCACGACTTCTTCGCTTCAATGGGTTGTAAGCTCTCTGACCACGGCATTGAGGAGTTCTACGACGACCCTTACACAGAGGCAGAGATCAACGCTATCATAAAGAAGGCTCTCAATGGCGAGACTATCACCAAGGAAGAAGAGCGCAAGTACAAGCACGCATATATGTACGAGCAGGGCAAGATGGATTACGCTTCTGGCTGGACACAGCAGTACCACTATGGTGCTATCCGCAATAACAACTCAAAGATGTTCGCACAGCTCGGTCCTGATACCGGTTTCGACTCTATCGGTGAGTTCAACACAGCCAAGGCTATGTCACATTTCCTTGACGAACTCAACTCTAACGGTACGCTCGCAAAGACAATCCTCTACAACCTCAACCCATGTGCCAACGAGGTTATCGCAACAATGCTCGGTAACTTCCAGGACGGCAGCGTAGCAGGTAAGATTCAGTTCGGTTCAGGCTGGTGGTTCCTTGACCAGAAGGATGGCATGGAGAAGCAGATGAATGCCCTCTCTGTACTCGGTCTTCTCAGCCGTTTCGTAGGTATGCTCACCGATTCACGCTCATTCCTCTCTTATCCACGCCATGAGTACTTCCGTCGTACACTCTGTAACCTCGTAGGCAGAGACATCGAGAACGGACTTATCCCATTCACAGGCTATGAGGAGAAGCGTGTCCGTCAGATGATTGAGGACATCAGCTACAACAACGCTAAGAACTACTTCCAGTTCTAATCAATAATAATTACGAATTACAAATTACGAATTATCAGTTTAGTCTGCAAACGCAAATAAGGCAAACAAGGTAATTCGTAACTCGTAATTCGTAATTTTTTTGTGAAATGTTTGTTTTTTATGAAAAATAATATATCTTTGCAGACGAATTAAGATTATCAACTAATTTCACTAACATAAACGAAATGAAAAGAAACTTATTAGCATCGTTGCTTGCACTATGCGCTATAGCAGGTCAGGCACAAGGAACTCAAAATTCAAACTCTGCACCTCTTGACTCTGTTATCATTGAAGGTATTGTCACAAACATTCTAGAAGGTACATGCTTTCAAATTTTGTACAAAGAAAAAGAAGATAAATATCTTAAGAAATATCAGGATGTGGTTGTCAAAAAAGAAATGTTCCGTTTTGCTATTCTTCCAAAGAAGAAAGAAGAACTTTATTATCTTGCCTATTCTGATAATCTGTTACAAATCTATGTGGAGCCAGGATTGAAAAAAATCAGGGTTACTGGTAATGGTGCATGTGCTCCCCATTATTGGTACGTAGAAAGTGAAAACTTTGAGCAGCAAGAAATTAATGCCTATAATCAGTTTGTTAAGGAAAACCTATCGGATTATTACGAACTGACGAACAAAGAATCTCTTGCATCCATGAGACGTTTCGATACATCATTAACACAAGAAGAGCGTGACAAGGCAGCTCAGGAGTTCAGAGAATTGTTTCCAATGGTTGTGGAATTGAAAAAAGAAAAATACAATGCTGCAATGATAGATTACTTGAAGGACAGACCTTTCAGCAAACTAATGGCAGCAGAACTATACTTCATACTACTTATTAATAAAAACCAAACAATCGTAGAAAAAGCACATGAGATATTCAAGAAATACCCCCAGGAGGCTATGGATGAGCAATATGTCGCAGAAACAAAGACTTTACTAAATGCTGACAAAGCAAAAATCGGACGTCAGTTGAAGGATTTTACCCTATTTGATCGTAAAGGCAACAAACATCAGCTTAGTGAATTCAAGGGAAAATATACGATATTGGAGTTTACCTACGTTGGCTGTGTGGCATGTCAATTGGTTAAACCAGTTCTTGATGATTTTTACAAACGCAATAAGGATAAGGTGGAAGTTGTTGCAATATATTATGATACAGAAAAGGATTGGATGGCAGAAGGGGTAAAGCACAAGGTAAGCTTTCATGAATGGAATGACCACGCACGTTCAGCAGAGCCTGTTGCTGCCTATGGCGTAAGAGCATATCCTACCTTTGTTATCATTGACCCTAATGGTAAGATTCTTGATATAAAAGAGAGTGCATCTGGTTTCTATGAGATATTAAAAAAGTACATTCCCGACGCAGAAGTTGAGAAGAAGTTAGAGAATGCCCGCAATTCATAAACCAGCTATAAGATTGAGTTCTATGGTAACCCGAGTTCGAGAAACTAAAAGGGAAGCGGATTTATCCGATTTATCTGAATAATTTACTGAATATAATTTATTGATGATTTACTTTCAGTCAAAGGGCGCAAACCATCCTTTCAGATACATCAGATACATCCGTTTCTTTTTTATTGACCACAGATAGCAGGGATCTCACAGATGTTAATCACGAGCGCATGCGAGCCTATCCGTTTAATCCGTGCAATCTGTGTTCGAAAAAGACAAAATGAGATACGCTGACACTAAAATCCTTATTGTTACCTGTTACTTGTTACCGATGGGCCATGTCTGTCGCTCTGCCTTCGTTCTGCCCTCGTTCTGCCTTCGCTATGCCTCCGCTTCAGGTTCGCTCCCATCGATGGAGTATCAACGGACTTACAACGGACTTATAACGGAGGTAGAACGGAACTGCATCGGATGGGGTACCAGAGCTTTTTCGCGTCTTTACATCGTTTTCTATGCAGAGTAAACGAATTCAGTATGATGTCAACGAAATCAGGATTGTGTAAACCTTTCCAGGAAAACGACAACCTTTCAAGCGTGACGTCAACGAATGCAGTATAAGAATAACTAAAAACTGTAAACCAAAATCAGGAAAAGACAAAGATAATCTGCCCAGAATTAATGCCTATTATTATGTTATTGAGACTATCTGCCGCCCACACCTCGCCCTCCGATTTGCGTTAACAGCCTCATTATCTTTACCTTAGGCAGCTACAATAAGCAAGCAAAACCACGACCAGTAACAAGTAACAGGTAACAATAAGGATTTTAGTGCATGCCAAAATTTTACTAAATATTTCTAAGGAGTTTATATACCTTATTATATATATAAATAATAAATATGGGCATAAGTTTACACTATTTTTCTTATTGTTACCCGTTACCTGTTACTGACACGTTTTCAGGAATTATTTTGACACACAACAGATTCTATTAGGGGCAAACTCATAGTCAGCCGTAATTCTCTCTCATGATTTTGAAAGCATTTTTCATTTTAATTCAAATTATATTATTGATATCCTACAAGTTACATTATTTTGTGAAAAGAAAACTATTTTCAAACTTTAAAATTCAAGCCTAATATTTTGGATTTTAAAGAAAAAATATTATCTTTGCAGACGAATTAAGATTATCAACTAATTTCACTAACATAAACGAAATGAAAAGAAACATTTTAGCATCGTTGCTTGCACTATGCGCTATGGCTGGTCAGGCACAGGAATCTCAAAATTCAAGCTCTGCACCTCTTGATTCTGCCATTATTGAAGGTGTTGTTACAAACATGCCTGATGGAACTCTTCTAAGCATTACACGAGATTATGACAATTCAAGAAAGGACATTATCATAAAAGACGGGAAGTTCCGTGTTGCAGTTCTTCCTAAGCAGAAAGAGGACACTTATTATCTTTCTCATTATAGCAAGTTACAAACCTTATACGTAGAACCAGGATTAAAAATCAAGGTAAAAGGAGATGGTGCCACTACCATATCCAATTGGTATGTAGAAAGTACGAACCATGATCAGAAGGAATATAATGCTTACGTTCAGTTTGCCAAGGAGAATGTACCAGACTACTATGAACTGGAGAATAAGAATAGCTTGGCATACGAAAAGCGTTTTGATGGCTCTTTGACACAAGAGGAACGCAACAAGGCGACCCAAGAAGATCGTGCATCACGTCCACAACTTGAAGCTTTGAAAAAAGAAAAATACAATGCAGCGATTATAGAATTCATGAAAGGAAGACCTTTCAGCAAGCGAATGATTACTGAACTATACTTTATACTTCTTCGTGATGATAGTCCTGCAATCATAGAAAATGCGCGTGAGGTATTCAAGAAATACCCACAGGAGGCAATGAACGAGCGTTATGTCGCAGAGACAAAGGCTCTACTATATGCCGACAAAGCAAAAATAGGAGAACAAATGAAGGACTTTACCCTCTTTGACCGCGAAGGCAAAAAACATCAGCTTAGTGAGTTCAAGGGTAAATATTCAGTATTAGAATTTACATCTATTGGCTGCGGTCCTTGCAAAATGTCAAAACCAATTCTTGATGAACTTTACAAACGCAACAAGGACAAGATGGAAATTATTGCAATCTCGAAAGACCCTGAAAAGATATGGATGGGAGAAGAACGTGAAGTAAGCTATCACGAATGGAATGACCACCAACGTGCAGCAGAGCCTTCTGTTGCCTATGGTGTGACTGCAATTCCAACTTTCGTACTTGTAGATCCTAATGGTAAAGTGCTTGACATTAATACTGGATTACATGATTTCTTTGTGACATTAATCAAATACATTCCAGATGAAGAGGCACAAAAGATGCTGACGGAATACAATAGCCATAAACATTAATTATAGAACAAACACTAAGGCACAAAGATGCAAAGCTATCAAAACTTAGCGCCTTTGTGCCTTTGCGTTCAATATTAATCTGTTCACAAACAAGAATGAAAAGAACAATTTTAGCATCGTTGCTTGCACTATGCGCTATAGCTGGTCAGGCACAAGAAACGAAGAATTCAAACTCTGTATCTACAGATTCAGTTATCATTGAAGGTGTTGTAAAAAACATTCCTGATGGCACACGCTTTCGATTTATGCCAGGCCTTTCATGTGTACAAGATATAAATTCTTTACCGCAAGCCGTTGTTAAAGATGGAAAATTCCGCATTGCACTTCTTCCACAGCAGGAAGAAGTAAATTACAATCTTGTTTATCAAGCCTGTTTTCTATCTATATACGCTAAACCTGGGATGAAAATCAAGGTTCAAGGAGATGATGCCACAGTCGTTAACTATTGGTCTGTAGAAAGTGACCACTTTGATCAGAAAGAAAATAATGCCTATAACCGGTTCATTAAAGATAAACTATCGGACTACTATGAACTGGATAATAAGTGGGGATTGGCATACGGAAGAACATCTGATCAGTCATTATCACAGGAGGAGCGCGATAAGGCAACTCAGGAGTATCGCGAATTACTTCAACAACGCGAAGCATTGAGAAAAGAAAAGTACAATGCCGCTATACTGGAATTCATGGCAAGCAGACCATTCAGTAAGCGAATGATCTCTGAGATATGGATGATATCTATTTATGACCATACCCCTGCAATCGTGGAAAAAGCGCGTGAGATTTTCAAGAAAACCCCACAGGAAGCTATGAATATCCCGCTTGTATTAGAAACAAAAGCAAAACTATATGCCGAAAAAGTGAAAATCGGAGAACAAATGAAGGACTTTACCCTCTTTGACCGTGAATTTAAAACACATCAGCTTAGTGAATTCAAGGGGAAATACACGATACTGGAGTTTACCTTCAGGGGCTGTGGTGGTTGCATATTTGTAAAGCCATTCCTTGAGGAATTTTACAAGCGCAATAAAGACAAAGCTGAAGTTATTGCAATTTATAGGGACACGAAAGAGAACTGGATGAAAGAAGGACAAGAACACAAGGTAAGCTATCATGAATGGAGTGACCCGACACAAGCTTCAGAGCCTGTTGCTGCCTATGACGTGTATGCATTTCCTACCTTTGTTATCATTGACTCTAACGGTAAGGTTCTTGATAAAAAAGAAGGTGCATCTGGTTTCTATGAGATAATAAAGAAATACATTCCAGATGCAGAAGTTGAGAAGAATCTAAAGGAGGCACTCAAATCATAAGCCAGGATTTATTCTCGCGCCAGATACAAATCTATCTACAATTACAAATTACAATAATTACAATAAAATATGGGCATACATACCATAGGCTATGTCCGTTTTTATTGCAATTATTGTAATTGTAATCCCCCCCCAATGTACCTCCCATGTAAGTCCGTAGTAAATCCCTTGTAAATCCCATTTTCGTCCATTCTATGAAACGGACTTGGAAGCGAAGGTAGAAATTCGGTGAAATACCCTTGAAAAATAAAAAAGTTTTCCATTTTTATGCCTCAAAGTATTACACCACCCTATTTTTTGCGTTTTTACGAGAAGAAAACACAATAAAGTAACAATTCGTGCGTTATTTTAAATGACAATCTGTAAAAGTCCATTTGATAATCTATAAAAAACACTAGAATTATGAAGCGCTTAAATACTATCATATTCCTATGCGCGATATGCACTTCCATTTTCGCACAGGGAATAAACGAACTCGACAAACAGACCAAGAAGTATCTGGAAACCGCAGAGAAATATATTGAAGATTTCCATTGCGATTCTGTTATAAAGGCATATCCTATATTCAACGTGTTCAGAAAGAAAGAATACAGGAACAAGACGTTTGACAAAATTCCGACATTAGCGGAACTTGAACAGTTTCTTGACTTTAAGCACCCTGTAATTGACCATGTCCTTGTAAAGACCACCGACAACAAAGTGTGGGCACTAATAGGTAAATATAAGGATATGGACTATTATGCCTACATAAAAGGCAACAAGAAAGATGCTTCTTTCTTCGAGTATCTTGAAACGCTGAAACCGGAAAAGATTTACTCTCTCTTTGGCAAGGGCTATCTCACCTTTGAAAAGGATGGCAAACGAAACCTATACAACAGAAAACGTCAGATAAGCGACCTGCCTGATATTTACAATGAGTATAATTTAGATCTTGACCATTTCAATCACTACGACTTCCCAAGAGACCAGCATACGCCGTTAATGATAGATTATAGTAAGGACTAAGGACTAAGGTCAAAGGGCTAAAGGCTAAAGTCAAAAGGCAAAAAGATAGATGCAGAAAAAGGATTTTCATTGGCAAAAATGCTTTGTCTGACATGAACATTCTAATTTATGATGTGAATTCGACGACTTGCTTTTGCTTGATGAACTTCGCGAAAAATTAAAGTGAAGAGAAACTGTTTTTACAGGATTCTATAACTTTGCCCTTTAAACTGTTATATTTCCTGCTATTTCTCAGTTTCTTAAACGTCACCTTTGAAGTTCTATAATCATATTCCATTTTTATAGGCTGTTCATTATAGAAGAAAAGATATGCCTCTTTTCCATTATTATTCAAGCACATACTATGCTCGTAATCATTCCTGATAATCTTTCCGTTATTTACCTGAAATGTTATCAATAGCCTAAAATGCTGACCATAACCAAGCATGAAGAGCAAGCAATCCTTATACCTTCCTTGAAATTTAGGAATTGGAATATTCTCATCATTATTTGCTTTTGAATAGTCAGCCGTTGCATTCATGCCATTAATAGAAACACGTAGTTCCACTATACTGTCATTTTTCTCTATAAATTCATAATTGCATCTTTCATCGCATTTTGTCTGTGCGACAACATTGTCAATCCATAAGAATAAAACTGACAATATCAGAAATGTATATTTTATCTTCTTCATTTTGAAAACGTATTCGAGATATTGAATTTCGTAATTACATGTTTATTCCGAGAGCAAAAGTAAACAAAATTTCCAATACTGCCAAAGAAACCAGAAGAAAATTTGAATGTTAGAAAATACTCATGGCCAAAGGACTTCGGTATGATAATAATTCGTGTTGCGATGCGTTATATTGTAAAAAGAATCAAGAAATGAAGAGATTTACAATTATCATGATATTATGCCTTGCGTGGGCTTCATCATTCGCGCAAGGTGTTTGTGGGCATCCGAAGGCTGAGAGACAGCTTATGAGATTTGCAGAGGTGGAGATTGATGGATTCTTCTGCGATTCAGTAATGACTGAATATCCAATTTATACGGATGGGGAGCACGCAGAACTTGATGCTGTCTTGGTAAAGACAAGTGATGGTGTAGTGTGGTATCTCAGGGAAGATAAAAGTAGCGACGGGATATCCTACAAGAAAAACTCAGAAAAAGATGTCAGGCTATTCAAGCAATTAGAAGACATAAAACCCGATAAAATATACCTTCTTCCTAATGAGCCGCAATTCTTTATTGCAGAAAAAGACGGGAAGAAATCAAGAATTAAAAGTGTAAAGTAGAAAGTGTAAAGAGTAATGTAGATAGATACATCAGGTACAAAATATCATCCTGACAAACTACATTACACTTTACACTTTCTACTTTACACTATATAATCAAAAGATTTACCAAGCGAAGAGAGGATAGTTCTTCATCTTAGCATTAACCTCACCACGAACCTTAGCAATTACAGCCTCGTTCTCTGGATCGTTGAGAACCTCCTCAATCCAAGCAGCAATCTGAACCATCAGATCCTCCTTAGCACCACGAGTTGTGATAGCTGGAGTTCCGAGACGGATACCTGATGTCTGGAATGCAGAACGAGAGTCGAATGGTACCATGTTCTTGTTTACTGTGATATCAGCAGCAACGAGAGCGTTCTCAGCAACCTTACCAGTAAGGTCTGGGTACTTAGAACGGAGGTCAACGAGCATAGAGTGGTTGTCTGTACCACCAGATACGATCATGAAGCCACGCTTTGTGAGTTCGTCAGCGAGAACAGCAGCGTTCTTCTTGATCTGAGTAGCGTACTCCTTCCATTCTGGCTTGAGACACTCACCGAAGGCAACAGCCTTAGCAGCGATAACGTGCTCAAGAGGACCACCCTGCTGACCTGGGAATACAGCAGAGTTGAGGAGCTGTGACATCTTCTTAACAACACCCTTTGGAGTTGTGTAACCCCATGGGTTGTCGAAGTCCTTACCGAGAAGGATAAGACCACCACGAGGACCACGGAGAGTCTTGTGAGTAGTTGTCGTAACGATGTGAGCGTACTTAACAGGGTTCTCAAGAAGACCAGCAGCGATAAGACCTGCTGGGTGAGCCATATCGATCATGAGAAGAGCACCAACCTCATCAGCAATCTTACGCATACGAGCGTAATCCCACTCACGGCTGTAAGCAGAACCACCACCGATGATGAGCTTTGGCTTGTGCTCCTTAGCGAGCTTCTCCATCTCGTCATAGTCAACACGACCTGTCTCCTTGTTGAGGTTGTAACCTACTGGCTTGTAGAGGATACCAGATGTGTTAACGAGTGAACCGTGAGAGAGGTGACCACCGTGATCAAGGTTAAGGCCCATGAATACGTCGCCTGGCTTAAGAACAGCGAGGAGAACGGCAGCGTTAGCCTGAGCACCTGAGTGAGGCTGTACGTTAGCATACTCAGCACCGAAGAGCTTACAAGCACGATCAATAGCAAGCTGCTCAATCTGGTCAACAACCTGACAACCGCCATAGTAACGCTTGCCTGGATAACCCTCAGCATACTTGTTTGTGCAATAACTACCCATAGCCTCCATCACCTGATCGCTGACGAAGTTCTCTGAGGCGATAAGCTCGATTCCCTTGAGCTGACGCTGATGCTCCTGCTCAATGAGGTCAAAAATCTTCTGGTCTCTTTCCATAATTTTTAAAGATTTGTTTAAAAGGCCTCTCCCCCCGCCCTCCCCCGTAGGGAGGGAGCCGGAATGCGAAAGGCATGTTAATATTTAATTTAAATTCTTTTCAAAAACCTAAGCCTTCTAATTGTACTTTGTAAATGGTACATTGTACATGCTTTTATCTCAAATACATGAAATACACGTAGGCAAGTATTGCAACAACAATCAAGCCAACAATTGCACGTATCATGCAACTCACCACCTTCTTGACAATGAATATGCCGATGATGATGACTATAAGACATGCTATGTAATATCCGAAGTTACTCATAAAAGCCTAATCACGACCCTTCACCCGCCCTTCGGGCACCCTCTCCCCCAAAGGGCGAGGGAAAAGTTATACTTTTGAGCTACAAGCCTTTGTTTAACTTATTTCCTATGAAATTTAATACATACTTCCCCCTCGCCCCTAGGAGAGAGGATGCCCGCAGGGCAGGTGAGGGGCCGTTGGCCATCTTACTTAAACAGCGACCTGAACTGTGCTGGAATAGGTGTCTCAAACTCCATCGGCTTGCCTGTTACCGGATGGTAGAAGCAAAGCACGTAGGCGTGGAGACAAAGCCTGTGAAGAGGATCATCACCATTGCCGTACTTTATATCACCACACACAGGATGCCCCATATCCGAGGTATGAACACGTATCTGGTTCTTACGACCAGTCTCCAGACGGAATTCTACGAGCGAATGCTCCGTTGTGCGCTTTAACGTATGGAAATGAGTAACGGCATACTTACCACCATTATCTACAGGAGAAGAGTATGTAACGTATGCAGCATTATCCTTGAGCCAATTGGCTATCGTTCCCTCATCTTCTTCCATCTCACCACTTACCACAGCAACGTAGCGACGGTCATAAACCGTTCCATGCCAGTCACGCTCAAGGAGCTGCTCTGTCTGCATATCCTTTGCGTAAATCATCAGACCGCTTGTATCGCGGTCAAGACGATGCACCACATGGGCATTACATTTCTGACGTGTACGCTTGAAATAGTCATCAAGAACGCTCTTCACGTTCAGCGAACTATGCCCAGCAGCCATAGAGAGAATGCCAACCTTCTTCTCAACGACAATGAGCCAGCGATCCTCATATACAATGTTCACATAGCGACTCTTGAACGTATCGTTCTTCTTTGACTTGCTGACACTTACCTTCATCCCTGGTTTGAGAGGAAAATCAAACTGGGTAATCTGTTTACCATCGACCTTGATACCACGTCCCTGAAGAATAGCCTTTATCTTGGTTCTTGAGCCAGGAAGAACGGAAAGCATCCAGTCGAGAAGCGGGGCTTCCCGATCTACTACATACTGATCGTATTGATTTTTATTTGAATCGTACATTAATGCTTATATCCTGTTGGCGGAAAAATTCATTACGTCCCTATTGTTGTATTGAAGTTGCAAAATTACTAGAAAAATCCGAAAAAACCAAAGGAATGAGTGACAAAACACTTTTTTATCTGAAAATAGTCTGATTTATATGCAAAAACTTGTAAAATCAAGAAGAAAAACTGAATGTAGAAAGAGTCAGGTTTAAAGTGGAAAGCATAAGGCTAAAAGTAGGGAGAGTAAGGGAAAAATGAATAAAGTTGAAAGAAATTTCATCAAAAAGATAATAAACGAACATTTGACACGTTATTTAAGAATAACTTATATATTTAATCCGTACCCACAAAAGACTATGGAATATTTATATAGAAAAAAATAAATGAAAACAAGAGGCCCCGGGCATCTCATAAGCCTAGGGGATTTATTTGTGTTTGTGTTGTTGTTCCCCTTCGTTGTGAAACGAGGGGGAATTTTTAGAAAAGAGTAAAGGGCTAAGTTTAAAGTATAAAGTCATGCAAAAGGAAAAACTTTGGAACAAGAACTACAACAAGGTGATGCTTACAAACTTCACCCTGTTCTTCTCGTTCTATCTTATAACTCCACTCCTGCCTCTCTATCTTAGCGAGACATTCTCAGCCTCAAAGGACACTATCGGACTTGTCCTTTCTGGCTACACTCTCGTTGCCCTTGTCATACGACTATTCAGCGGTTATATGGTAGATAACTTTGCACGCAAGACTGTTCTCCTCGTGGTTCTCTTCGTGTATTTCATATTCTTTGGAAGCTATCTCATAGCCGGAAGCCTTCTTGCTTTCGCCTTATTCAGAACACTTCACGGAGGTCCTTTCGGGGCTACAACCGTAGCAAACTCCACAATGGCTATTGATGTTCTTCCTGCCTCTCGACGAAATGAGGGCATAGGTTTCTATGGAATGAGCAACAACCTCGCATCTGCCATAGCTCCTACCGTAGGACTTTTCATCTATACTCACACACACGATTTTCAACTTATGTTCTGGCTTGCCTTCATTATTGCTGGTATAGGTTTTGTGAACACCTACACGCTTGATGTAAAGAACGAGAAGCCAAAGGACAGGATGAAATTCAAATTCTCTCTCGACCGTTTCTTCCTCGTGCGAGGATGGTTTCTTGCCGTAAACATCTGTTTCTTCGGTTTCTGCTGGGGAGTGTTGAGCAACTACCTTGCTATATATGGCAAGGAGCATCTCGGAATAACAAGTGGTACTGGAACATATTTTCTCCTTCTCTCCATAGGTCTTATCGTATCTCGTCTTATCGGTAACAAGGCTCTTCGTCAGGGAAAACTCACGCATAATGCTATGGAAGGTATTGTGCTTTCCACTTTCGGCTTTGGAATCTTCATAGCAGGTCCTTACATCCTCGGACTTTTCTCTTGCGACCCGGACTTGAACTTCATCCCATACTATGCCTCTGCCATTCTCATAGGCTTTGGCAACGGTCACATGTGGCCAGCTTTCCAGAACATGATTATTGCCATAGCGCATCATAATGAAAGAGGTACTGCCAACAGCACAATCCTTACCTCATGGGATTTCGGTTTAGGCCTTGGCATTCTCCTCGGAGGTGTAATAGCCGAGTATCTGGGTTATGATGCTATGTTCTGGGTAATGGCAGGAATCCACGTTATAGGACTTGCGATGTATATCTTTACCACACAAAGCAAATTTGAAAAATTGACAATTAACAATTAATAATTAACAATTAACACGGAAGTGTATTGGCGTCACATTCCATACGGAAGGTTTGCACGGACAGGCATGTTAATTTTTCGCTGAAGCTCAACAAGCTAAAGCAAGTGTTAATTATTAATTGTTAATTGTCTTACCGCCATACAGCATTTCACTATTCCATATCCATATTCATCTCTTCCCAAGGCATCGACAATATCCTTGGCTGTTGCTGAAGGATTGGCTTCAAGACATTTGTTTACTGCATCTATCTTCTTCTGCTCAAAGAGATGATTCAAAGGGAGTTTTCCGTTTAATACCGAAGGCAGCAGATAGCTATAAACAGTACTTTCTACAACGCCCATCTCCTTTGCAATATCCTCCACGAGTTTGCCGTCAAGGTACATCGCAAGAGCCTTTTCTTGCTTCATATCCATCGTCACCTTTGGCTTCTTAGCGGCCTCTCCCCCCGCCCTCCCCCGTAGGGAGGGAGCAGAGTTACCCTCTGACTTTTTACTCTTTCTACTTTCCCCTTTACCCTTTTCTACATCCTCATCAAGTGAAAGTGAAATCTTTGCCTTTGCCTGAAGGAAAGGCTGAAGTTTCAATCCGTTGTGAGCCACATAATGTAGTAGCTGTATCTTGAACTTTACAAGGTCGTTAAAGTTCTGGGTAAGGTTATCCACACGCTCTTTGACAGCCTTATTGTTAGTTTCAAGGGCTGTCTTTGTAAGAAGTCTAAAGGTATCGCATAACTGTTGCTCGAAATAATCAGCACCTTTTTTCAATCGTTCCTGAAGCAACTCAGAATTCTGATAGTCAACCTCCGTGAGAACGATATTCTGATACTGGTTATGGAACTTCACAGCCACATCATCCACCTTCTGTTTGAACGTTTCTGAAGACTCTACCCAAGCATTATATTGCTTGTTCGCAGACGAATAGAAATGCTCTCGCATAAGGCGAACCATATCACCATAGCCAAACTTTATCTGCGCAAAGGAGAACAAATCCTCGATTGTCCTAAGCAGATAATGCCTCTGCATCTGGTCAAGTTTCTGCTCATCAGGCGACTTATGCCTTGGATCTTCCTGAAACGTCTCAACCGTCTTGTCATTTATGATAGCATATTGAGGAATGGGAGCAGCAAGAACCATTCCCTCCAAAGACTTGCAACGGGATAGAGCCACGTATGTCTGTCCGTGCGCAAAACTATGCTGAACATCTATAATAGCGTGCTCGAAGGTGAGACCTTGAGACTTATGTACGGTTATTGCCCAAGCCGTTTTCAAAGGGTATTGGGTAAAGGTGCCGACAACGGTCTCGTGTATCTCTTTCGTCTTCTCGTCAAGCTCATATTTCATGTTCTGCCACTCCTCAGGAGTAACATCTATAACCTCTGATTGACCAGAAGGGCGCACTTGTATGTGGTCGTCATCAATATCGACAATCTCACCAATCATACCGTTATAATACTTCTTATCTGCTGATGAATCGTTCTTTATGAACATCACCTGAGCTCCAAGTTTCAAGGTAAGAGTCTTATCCGTAGGGAATGAGAGTTCCGGGAAATCCTTCCAGATAGTTGCATCATAATGATAGGCAGGAGTTGGAAGAGCATCAAGTTCCTTCTGATTGATATTATCAGCCTGAGCATTGTGGGTTACAAGTCGGATATAGCCTTCCTGTTTCGGGGGATTGAAGTCTGCAACAAACCTCTGGTTAAGAGCTTGCAAGTCAGAAGCATCGGCGGTATTTGTACGAACCTTATTAAGAAGACTGACAAACAACGGATCACTCTGACGATACACATGCTGAAGCTCTACGGTAACGAAATCCGTCTGTTGAAGTGCCTTGCTTGAGAAGAAATATGGAGTATCATAATAAGGACGGAGCATAGCCCATTCATCCTCACGAGCCACAGGAGCAAGCTGTTGCATATCGCCAATCATAAGCATCTGCACCCCACCAAAGGCACGATTCCTATCGCGATACTGCCTCAACACAGAGTCTATGGCATCAAGCAAATCAGCCCTTACCATCGAAATCTCGTCAATAACAATAAGGTCAACGGTACGGATAAGCCTCAGCTTCGACCTACGAAAGGCATAACGCTTGCTATTGCCATATTGAGTTCCGGGAATCTGAGGACCGAAGGGCAACTGAAAGAAAGAATGTATCGTAACTCCCTCTGCATTAATAGCGGCAATACCCGTAGGAGCCACAACAATCATACGCTTAGGCACTTTCCTGCGCAGTTCTCGAAGGAAAGTGGTCTTACCCGTTCCTGCCTTTCCCGTCAGGAACAAGTGCGTATCAGTATTAGCTATGATATTCCAAGCTAAATCAAGCTCGGGATTGAGGCGGCCCCCCTCCCCGCTCCCCCGAGGGGGAGTGCCGGAAGGCGAAAGAGCCGTTATATCATTTTTGAAATCAGTCATTTTTC
Organism: uncultured Bacteroidales bacterium; assembly: GCA_902798615.1. Taxonomy (GTDB): domain Bacteria; phylum Bacteroidota; class Bacteroidia; order Bacteroidales; family Bacteroidaceae; genus Prevotella. The sequence continues at coordinate 50,778 of CADBXL010000003.1, forward strand.
ACTTTTCATTTTCCTCATTTTTAGGTTCTCCGGCTCCCTCCCTACGGGGGAGGGCGGGGGGAGAGGCCGCCTTTTACATCGAATACGAGAATCCGAGCGACAGATACTCCTTGATCTGCCAATAGCTGTGGTTCTCCATCTTCTGAACGCCATCGTCAAAGCGAGGATAGAGGAACAACTGAGCAGAGATATATCTGCTGAAGGCGAAAGTGAAGGTATTCTCCCACTCTATCACAGCCCTTGAATATGTGGTATAGGCATATAGACGAGTTCCCCACTTGAACTTATCCGTAGGTTTCCACGTTATGTTGGCTGTAAACTGCGAACCCCAGTCATTCATACCATGATGCCCTTCGGGAAGACCATAGCGTGTGGCAAGAGCCAGACGAGACACATGCTTGAAGTTATGGGCTAAAGGAGCTATGTGAAGCGAGCCCGTAAGTCGTTTGTTGTATGCCTCGATGTTATAATCCATACCGACAGAGAAGTTCAACTCAAAAGGTGAGAAGAAATCTGAATATACGTTAGGATCATTACTCTTATAGCCTCTTACAAACTGGGATGTGGCAAGAATCTGGAAGGTATAGTACCATTTCTTCGTTGCCTGCAAGCCAAGCTTACCGGTATAACGCAGAAGGTCGGAGGTTGTCTTCAGCTTATGAATGGTATCTGAAGGCGAATTCTGAATACCCACCTTCATCTCAAGCATATTTTCCCACTTTATCTTCTGCTGATTATTGTAGTTGTATCGCAGGATAACATTTGCCACAGCCGAGAGGTTGTCGTCACCACTCTTATACCAGTTTCTTGAGAAATGGCTCTGCATGAACTGAAGGTTATAGTCGCCCGAGAACTTCCAGAAATTAGGCTTGAATATCTCAAGACTTACAGGAGAATCTGCCACGAGTGCCGGCTCATTCTCGAATGACTCCTCACGGGCAACCTCCACCTTTCTCTGAACAGGAACCGTTGGAGCCGACTCAGCAGCAGAAGCCACCTTATGCAACTTACAAGCCGTTGTCTCTATAAGCTCCGGATGCTTCAGATAGTTCTGCATCAGAATATTATTTATGATACTATCCGAAGAGTTCTTCTCCATCACGCTCTTCACCACGTCAGGATAAAAGGTCATGGGAGAAAACAGACGGAAGAACTGCCCATTCACATTGCTGCTCCTGAGAGAATCAAGCGAACGCTGCAAGGAGTCAATACGAGCCTTGCAGATGGAAAGGGAGTCCATATAATGTTGTAACTGTGCATTGGCTGAGAATGTTATGAACAATGTCATCACAATGCAAACAAGTTTCTTAGTCATATTATATACCTGTATGTGTGGAAATTAGCTGCAAAGTTACAAAAAGAATCCGCAATATGCAAATGTTTGGCGTTTTTTTTCAACATGAATCCTCATTCCCTACCATAACCATCACTAACAATTCGTTTTTTTTCTATTACTGTCCGATAAACCTCTGTAACTTACCTTCCATCAAGAAATTGAATCTTGGTAAGCCTATGAATAATACAAAAACAATAAAAACCCCTTAATGTCTATGCGTATTTCTTTTTTCTGGTAAGCCATTAGGCTTCCCGAAAAAACAAATCCACATATCAGGCCTACGGCAAGACATTAAGGTAAAAAACAGGAAAAAGCCGCATGTTAATTGTTAATTATTCGCAAGCTCATCAAGCTAAAGCAAGTGTTAATTGATTAGCTTTTTTATGTTTTTTCATTTATGTTCCGACCCTCGCAGAGGGGAATGATACCCCTTTCTGTCCTGCGGACATCTTTCCCCTTAAAGGGGCAAGAAGCTGCCGCCGTTTGGACATTCTCGTTAGGCCTTTCTGCGCTAGCCTTTCCTGCCCCTTCACGGGGAAGGATGCCTGCAAGGCAGGAAGGGGTCTTTACTAAAAGGCTTTCAGACAAGCAATACATTATGAAGGCTGAAAGCCTTTTAGAACATAAATGTTTTTTCTGGTTTTTGTTTTTATCGGACAGCAATATTTTTTTTCTTCGTAGATACTCCATCGCTACTCCATCGTTACTCCATCGCAAGTCCATCGTTTCGATGGAGTATCGATGGACAATCGATGGATTATCGATGGATTATCTTATGAGGAACAAGGGACTTTCATAGGATTATCAACAAAGGGAAAATGCTTAAGAATACCAACAATTTTATTGAAATTTGAAAAAAATGTCGAGTTTTTAAATCTTTTTTCTTAATTTTGCGCCATTAATAGTAAAGACAAGTGTAAAAAACAAAATTTATTCATTCTATGAAACTAAATATAATATCATTATTGTTATTGCTCATAGCTACTTGCTCTTGGGGACAAGTTAAGAACACATCATCCTCTGATGAAAAGCAGAGAATCCCCATTAAGCCTATTGTCGTTGAAGGCGAAGTTTCTGGTGTTCCTGACGGAGCCCTTGTATTCTTTAGTTACAATATTAATAAATCCTATGCCTATTCGGCCGCTAATGGTATTTTGGCAGATACTGTAAGGAATGGGAAATTCCATATAGAAAAGAGATTTATATATAAGGATCTAGAAGATAGTGAAGACAATGAAAAGTATTCGCTTGTACTTAACGGAGGTAATTTATTTGTATATGCATATCCTGGTTCAACGGTGAAGGTGACAGGCACACCTGACCCTGAGTTTTTGAACTGGAGGGCGGAGAGTGATCATCCTTTACAAAAAGAATTGAATGAATATATAGATCACAGACGTAAGAATGTAGCAAATGTCAAGAAAAAGATACAAGAAGCATACGAGGCAGATGATGTTCACGATGATTTGGTAGAAAAACTGAACAGGGAAAAAGATTCTATCCATGTGGTGGCTATGCTCGACTTTATGAAGAACAGGGAATGTGATGATGTTTTTGCTGATGAGGTTTGCAGAATTTCCAATATCGCTTTTTTCCTTAAGAACGAGGAGCTAAGTGGTAAAATACGCGATTTCATTAAAGAGAAAGTTCCTGCTGAATATAATGATAATCAGGCTATTATTCTGTCAAAACGATATCTTGCTCCATCAAGTGGGTATCTGCATGTTGGTGACAAAATGATGGACTTCACGTTTTATGACCGTGATGACAAGGTACACAAACTTTCAGAGTTCGTAGGAAAGAAACCTGTAGTATTACAATTTTCTACTAAAGGCTGTGGTGCATGTCATGCCATAAGGCCAGAGATTGAAGAGTTCTACGCGAAACACAAGGATGAGGTTGAGGTCATTACCATTTCTATGGATAATGAAAAGGCATGGAAAAGTGATGAGAAAGTAAGTTGGCAAGATTGGAATGATCATGCTTCCGGCTCAACCATAGGAGCAAAATTCCCTTTACAGGGATACCCTTACTATGTGATTATAAGTGCTGACGGGACAATCTCCTCAACCTTCCTCGGCAATGGGGAATTACTTAATTATTTCAAGACATTCAAGAATCCTCAGACACAACAACCCTCAACAGGCAATCAAGCGCAACTTTATAGCCCGACAAAAGATTTCACTCTTCATGACCGTAAAGGTAAGGAGCATAAACTATCTGATTTTAAGGGGAAATACATAGTGCTTATGTTTACCTATGAAGGCTGTGAGCCTTGTCTTGAGGCGATGCCCATCCTTGACGGATTCTACAAGCGCAACAAAGACAAAGTTGAAGTGATTGCCATTTCTGGAGTTTCAAAGGAAGACTGGTTGGCACAAAAAAGTACAGTAAGTTTTCATGAATGGAATGAACGTGCAAGTGACATAGGACTTTATTACGGATTAGATACTAGCTTTGTGATCATACATCCGAATGGTAACATTCTTCATATGTCGCGAGCTCGTTTAGGGTCTTTTTTCAAGGAATTAATTGAGCATGTGCCTGATGAGGAAATAAAGAATTTGCTAAAGCAAAAAAGCAGGAAATAGTAATCCCAAGTACAAAAACCAAGATTTTATTCATTCTATGAATCGGAATATTTGAGTTTCCTTGATAAGGAAACGGCGTAAGCAAAGGTTATTCACCCCCAAATCGCATTTTCTTAGTAGATACTCCATCGCTACTCCATCGTTACTCCATCGCAAGTCCATCGTTTCGATGGAGTATCGATGGATTATCGATGGATTACTGATGGATTATCTTAGGAGGAAGAGCGTAGAAACAAAGGTGTGTCAGCATTGAAAATTACCAGAAAAAAGCAGACAGGGGAAACGCAAAAAAGGAGGAAATAAAGAAAAAGTAGTCTTCTTAAATCTTTTTTTACACTTTTGCGTCTTTATCATTAAAAGCATTAGTACAAAACTAAAATTAAGACAAACATGATAAGAACTATGACTAAACTTTTCGTTCTCCCTCTGTTGCTATTCGCAACCCTAAGTTCGTGGGCACAATCCCACAATACATCTGTAGAAAATAAGCAGAGAATCCCCATCAAGCCTATTGTCGTTGAAGGCGAAGTTACTGGTGTTCCTGACGGAACTCCTGTTGATATATGCTTTCGAGTAAGGAAGACAAATCTGTTCCGAAACCCAGAATTAAAGTTCTTGGCAGACAATCCAAGCACAAAAGCGACAATGGTTGATACTATCAGAAATGGCAAATTTCATTTGGAAAAGAAATTTGTATATAAGGATTTTGAGGATAATGAAGATAATGTAGAATATTATCTTGTAGTAAACGGAAACAGCTTAAATATCTATGCAACTCCTGGCACAAATATCAAGGTGACAGGTCAAGGACAAAACTGTCATGATTGGCATGCAGAGAGCAACAATCCTTTGCAGAAGGAATACAACGAATATGCAACTTATATAAGCAACAAACTGATTCCTATTAATAAAAAAATACAAGAAGCATATGATGAGGATGATGTTGATGACGAATTGATTGAGAAACTTCAAAAAGAAAAGCGTTCTATACATGTATCTTCTATGATTGATTTCATGAAAAACAAGGATTTTAATACTGTTTTTGCAGAAGAACTACGCAGAATATCATTAATGACTAACAAACTGCATGACCAACAGTTAAGTGACAGAATACGCAATCTTTTCACAGAGAAAGTTCCAGCAGATTATCTTGACGACTCAAATATAAATGAGGCAAAAGGATTTCTTATTCCATCGAGCGAACATCTGCATATAGGTGATAAAATGAAAGATTTCACGCTTTATGACCGTGAAAATAAGGAACATAAGCTTTCGGAGTATGTAGGAAAGAAAATCGTCATATTGCAATTTTCAACAAAAGCCTGTGGTCCTTGTCATGCTATAAGGCCAACAATTGAGAATTTCTATGCAAAACACAAGGATGAGGTTGAAATAATAACCATTTCATGTGATGATGAAAAGACATGGAAGACAGAGCAAAAGGTGAATTGGTGCGATTGGAATGACCATGCCTCTGGCTCTACCATAAGAGGAAAATTCGACATGTTGGGATACCCTTATTATGTTATTATAAGACCAGATGGGGTGATAAGTTCAACTTTCCCCGGCAATAAGGAATTGCTTGATTATTTCAAGACTTTCTAAATGTGATAGAAATAATTCCGACTTTTTAAAACTATTTCAGAAGTTTTTGCGTATATAATAGTAAAGACAAGTGTAAAAAACAAAATATATTCATTCTGTGAAACTAAATATAATATCATTATTGTTATTGCTCATAGCTACTTGCTCTTGGGCACAGGACAAGAACACGTCAGCTTCAGCCGAAATGCAGAGGATCCCCATTGATCCTATCATTATTGATGGAGAAGTTACAGGTGTGCCCGATGGAACTCGTGTTATGTTTGCTTTTCGAATAAAGAAATCAGACATCTATAGTACCGCCCATTACACATTGATTGATACAATTAGGAATGGAAAATTCCATATAGAAAAGAAATTCATATACTTAGACGAAAAAGATAGTAAAGATAATGTAGACTATATGCTGGACATCAACGGGTGTGACTTATATATTTATGCATATCAAGGAGCAAACGTAAAAGTTACAGGTCGTCCTGATATGCAGTCTTTACATTGGCGTGCAGAGAGTAATCATCCCTTACAAAAAGAATTGGATGAATATACTGATTACAAACGCAAGTTACTAACAGGAATTAACGAAAAGACACAAGAAAAGGAAGAATCAGGCAATGATGATGAGATGTTGGTAAAACTGCAAAACGAAAAAGATTCTATCTATATTGTGTCTATGTTAGACTTCATGAAGAATAAGGAATGCAATTCTGTTTTTGCACATGAACTATGGGGTATTTCATTTCGCTCTCATAGGTTAGGTAGTGAGATGTTAAGTAACAGAATACGTAATCTAATAAAAGAAAAGGTTCCTAATGAATTTAATGATCAATTCATAAGCCGATCTAAGCAAGAACTTGTTCCTTCAAGCGAGCACCTGCATGTTGGTGATAAAATGATAGATTTTACGCTTTATGACCGTAATGACAAGGAACATAGGCTTTCGGAATTTGCCGGGAAGAAAATAGTTGTATTACAGTTCTCTACCGTTAGTTGTGGCCCTTGTCAGGCTATAAAACCGACGATTGAGGAATTCTATGCAAAACACAAGAATGAGGTTGAAGTCATAACCATTTCTTGTGACGGTACGGAAACGTGGAAGAAAGAAAAAAGGGTAAGTTGGCCCGACTGGAATGACCATGCTTCTGGCTCTACCGTAGGATCTAAATTCGAGATACCTGGATGGCCATTCTATGTGATTATAAGACCAGACGGAATAATCGGCTCAACATTCCTCGGTACAGAGGAAATGCGAAAATACATCGCCACGTTCTAAGTAACAGGAAAAACGAAATTTTAAAACTATTTCTAAAATTTCGCGTCTTAACATAAAAGAAACATTTAAAATCAAAAGTCAATTCATTCGTATGAAACGAAACATCATATCATTATTGCTATTACTCATTACTTCTTGCACGTGGGCACAATCCCACAATACATCTGTAGAAAATAAGCAGAGAATCCCCATAGATCCTATTGTAATTGACGGTGAGGTTACGGATGTTCCCGATGGAACAGTTGTCGGTTTATTTTATCGTGTAAATAAATCGAAAGAGATGATTAACCCTGAAATGATAGAAAAAAAGGGAAATCCGAATACAGGTATCACGATGGTTGATACCATCAAAAATGGAAAGTTCCATTTAGAAAAGAAATTTATATACAAAGACCTTAAAGATAGCGAATCAAATTATGAATATTTTGTCATCGCAGAAGGGTACAGTTTGAAAGTATTTGCAAATCCTGGAACAAAAGTAAAGATAACAGGTAAGGGATTGGGCAATATTGGTCTTACTTGGCGTGCTGAGAGTAATCATCCTTTGCAAAAGGAATTAAACGAATATGTTGCCTATGGTAACAAAAAACTTGCAACTATCAGAAAAAAGATACAAGAGGCACACGAAGCAGACGATGTTGACGACGAGTTATTGAAGAAACTAGAAAAGGAAAGATACTATATTGATATAACTTCCATGCTCGATTTCATGAAGGATAGGAAATACAATGATGTTTTTGCGTCTGAGCTTAGAAGAATTTCTTTTCTGACTATGGTGCTCGACGACAGGCAATTAAGGGCAAGAGTTCGGAATCTTTTTAGGGATAAAGTCCCAAATGATTATCATAACGACTCACACATATATGAAACAAAGGAATTCCTTTTTCCATCAAGAGAACAATTGCAAATCGGAGATCAAATGACAGATTTTACCCTATACGATCGTGATGGCAAGGAACATAAGTTGTCAGAGTTCAAGAATAGAGGTAAGTATGTATTGCTGGAATTTATTTGCAGAGCATGTGGAGATACCAAGTTAAGGCCAAGCGATGATATGGCAGAGATATACAGCAAGTATTCAGATAAGGTACAGATAGTCAGCATAAACCTTGATCCAAAAAACATTTGGGACGAGGAATGCAAGAAAGGTAAAAACATAGAGAAATGGGCAGAATGGAATGACTATAACAGAGCAGAAAAGATAATCGAGAGATATGGTGTTTTCGGTTATACCCTTGCCTTAATTTCTCCAGATGGTCTCCTTATGGATAGAACTGGAGGCATAGGCTTATTGGAAAAAGTCAAGAAAACAATATTTACGAAATAAGGTGTTTGGCATCAAAGCCGAACACCTTTATTTTTGCGTTTACACATGTTTTATGGTCGATTTTTCGTACATTATTATAAAATATCTCATAAAAAATGATTATTTTTTCTTGATGTGAAAAATTTTATGTAACTTTGCAACTTGTTTTGAGGATAAACAAATAATTAACAACACATAAATACACAAACATCATGGCAGATACAAAGTACATCTTCGTGACGGGCGGCGTGGTTTCGTCCCTCGGTAAAGGTATTATTTCGTCTTCAATCGGTAAGTTGCTGCAAGCTCGCGGCTACAAGATTACGATTCAGAAGTTCGATCCGTACATCAACATTGACCCGGGAACCCTCAACCCTTACGAGCATGGAGAGTGCTATGTGACCGCTGACGGTATGGAGACCGACCTCGACCTCGGTCACTACGAGCGATTCACAGGCATACAGACAACCCGCGCCAACTCTATGACCACGGGTCGTATATATAAGTCTGTCATCGACAAGGAGCGCAGAGGCGACTACCTCGGCAAGACCATACAGGTTGTGCCTCACATCACCGACGAGATTAAGCGTTGCATAATGTATCTCGGCACAAAGGGACAGTACGACTTCGTAATCACGGAGATTGGCGGTACTATCGGCGATATTGAGAGTGCTCCGTTCCTTGAGGCTATACGTCAGCTCCGCTGGGAGATGGGACGTAACGCCATCAACATTCACCTCACATACGTGCCATACCTCAAGGCTGCTGGCGAGTTGAAGACAAAGCCTACTCAGCATTCCGTAAAGGAATTGCAGTCAGTAGGTATTCAGCCAGACATCCTCGTTCTCCGCACGGAGAAGCATCTCTCCGACGGCTTGCGCATGAAGGTAGCATCCTTCTGTAACGTGGATTTGGAATGCGTGGTTCAGTCAGAAGACCTTCCAAGCATCTACGAGGTTCCGGTAAGTATGCAGCAACAGGGACTTGACGCTGCAATCCTCCGCAAGCTCGGAATACCAGTTGGCGAGACCCCGGCTCTCGGTCCTTGGAAAGCATATCTCGAGCGTCGTCGCAACGCAAAGGAAGAGGTGCATATCGGTCTTGTGGGCAAATACGACCTTCAGGACGCTTACAAGTCAATACGAGAGTCTCTGCTCCATGCAGGTGTGTATAACGACCGCAAGACGGTTATCACATACATCAACTCTGAACTTATCACAAAGGAGAACGTAGCAGAGAAGCTTGCAGGTCAGGATGGTATCCTCATCTGTCCGGGCTTCGGTCACAGAGGCATAGAAGGCAAGATAATCGCAGCACAATATACCCGTGAGCATGACATTCCGACATTCGGTATCTGCTTGGGTATGCAGATGATGGTAATCGAGTTTGCCCGTAACGTGCTCGGCTATCAGGATGCCGACTCTCGCGAAATGAACGAGAATACTCCACATAATGTCATCGACATCATGGAGGATCAGAAGAATATCTCTAACATGGGTGGCACCATGCGACTCGGAGCATACGAGTGCGTACTTCGCAAGAACAGTCGCACACAGGCTATCTACGACGCAGAGGAAATAAAGGAGCGTCACCGTCACCGCTATGAGTTCAACAACCAATATATAAAGGAATACGAGCAGAACGGTATGCAATGCGTAGGTCGCAACCCAGAGTCAGACCTCATCGAGATTGTTGAGATACCAGAGCTCAAGTGGTACATCGGAACACAGTTCCATCCAGAGTACCAGAGCACAGTTCTCAAACCGCATCCGCTGTTCCTTGACTTTGTGAAGACTTGCATAAAGAAATAACGGCCTCTCCCCCCGCCCTCCCCCATAGGGAGGGAGCCGGAGAGCAGACACGATTGATAATTGAAAATTGATAATTAATAACAAAAACGCCTTTTGCCTTCCGGCCGACACATACTCCGATGTTATCAACATCGGACTTCCCTCTCTACGGGAGAGGGCGGGGGGAGAGGCCAAATTAAATTAAATGGATAAAAACACTATCACAGGCTTTGTGCTCATAGCCGCAGTACTTTTCGGATTCAGCTGGTTTAGCCGTCCATCCGAGGAGGAGATTCGTGCACAGCACCAGCAGGACTCCATTGCAGCCGTAAACAAGGCAAAGCAGGAGAATGAGCGCAAGCAAGCAGAAGCTAAGAAACAAGAACAAGCTAAGGCTGTCCTCGAGAATCAGGACACCACGGTTCTTTTCTACTCAGCCCTCAACGGCAAGGCACAGGACATCGTTCTTGAGAATGAGAAACTGGCTCTTACTCTCAGCAGCAAGGGCGCAACCGTTAGCAAGGCAGTAGTAAAAGACTACAAAGACCGTAACGGCAACAAGGATATAACCCTCTTCGCAGGCAACGACCAGCAGTTGAACTACATCCTCGTGGCTAAGCAGATGAACATCTCCACTAAGGATATGTTCTTCACCCCTACCGCCCAGAGCGATTCAACGGTGACTTTCGTGGCAAAGGCTGCCGAGGGTAAGACACTTGAAATTTCATACAAGCTCGGTAAGGACTACCTTCTCAGCTGCTCTATAAAGGCAAGCGGAATGGCAGGTCTCTTCGACCCTAACAACTCCCAGATCAACATCGACTGGAAGGACCGTGTTCGTCAGCAGGAGAGAGGCTTCATCTTTGAGAACAACCGTTCTGCCCTCACATACCACTTCCCTGATGGTGGCTCAGACGAACTTAGCGAGACAAGTGAAGAAATTGACGAGGCTATTGATGAGAAGATTGACTGGGTAGCATTCAAGAACCAGTATTTCTCTGCCGTGATGATCTCAAAGAGCGACTTTGCGGATAATGCCCTGCTCACCTCTATTCCTTATAAGAAGGAGAACGGCAACGGCTACCTCAAGCAGTATGAGGCAAAGCTCAAGACAGCGTTTGATCCATCAGGTGTAAATCCAACTCAGTTTGAGTTCTACTATGGTCCGAATGATTTCCGTCTTCTTCAGGACGTAGAGGAGGGATCGGCATTCGGCAAGGACCTTCAGCTCGAGCGTCTTGTATATCTCGGATGGACAATCTTCCACTATATCAACCGCTGGTTCACACTCTATCTCTTCGAGTGGTTGAAGGACTTGGCTATCCCTATGGGTGTAGTGCTTATCCTTATCACCTTGATTCTCAAGGTTCTCACCTACCCTATGGTGAAGAAGAGCTATATGTCAAGTGCGAAGATGCGAGTACTCCGTCCAAAGCTCGACGAGGCAACAAAGCAGTATGACAAGCCGGAGGATCAGATGCAGAAACAGCAGGCAATGATGCAGCTCTACTCAGAGTATGGCGTAAGTCCGCTTTCAGGCTGTCTGCCAATGCTCATTCAGATGCCTGTGTGGATTGCGATGTTCAACTTCGTGCCAAACGCAATACAGCTTCGTGGTGAGTCATTCCTTTGGATGGATGATCTCTCAACATACGATCCTATCTGGGAATGGTCTTCAAACATCTGGCTGATTGGTGATCACCTCTCACTCACATGTATTCTCTTCTGCGCAGCAAACCTTGTTTATTCATGGATGTCAATGCGTCAGCAGAAAGATAGTATGGTTGGTCAGCAGGCACAGCAGATGAAGATGATGCAGTACATGATGTTCCTCATGCCTCTGATGTTCTTCTTCATATTCAACGATTATTCATCAGGCCTCAACTTCTACTACTTCATCTCATTGTTCTGCTCTGCAGCAATTATGTGGACTCTTCGCAAGACCACTAACGATGAGAAACTTCTCGCAATTCTTGAGGCAAAGCGTGCAGAGAACAAGGCGAACCCTAACCGCAAGGTAAGCGGTCTCGCTGCTCGTATGCAGGCTATGCAGAAAGAGGCAGAGGAACTGCGCAAGAAGCGTGAGGAACTCGCAAGGAAGAACGCTCGCCTCAGAGGAGAATAAGACGCATGTACAATGTACCATTTACAAAGTACAATTTCTTACGCCACACGGCAAATTGTAAATTGTACATGGTAAATTGTAAATCGAAATTACACATATTCCGAAGATAAACTAAAAATCCAAATAAAAGCCAAGCCTTCCTTTCACGAGGGAGGCTTGGTTAGATTAAAATGATAAAAGAACTGGCACTTTCCGCCATTATGGCTACAACCCTAACAACATCTCCAGCCGAGGCAAAAGTAAATATAGGCAAGAGTGACATCTCACTCAAAAGCAATCTCATGACTCCTGAAGCCCTATGGGCTATGGGACGTATCGGTGGCGTAGCAGCATCTCCCGATGGTTCGAAGATTGCATATACAGTATCTTATTACAGCGTGAAGGAGAATGCATCCCATACCGTTATATATGTAATGAACGCTGACGGAACTGATAACCATCAGCTTACCACCTCCGCAGACTCAGAGAGTGAACCTGCATGGATACAGACAACTAACGGAATGGTTCTCGCATTTATCACAAATGGTCAGATATGGACTATGAATGCCGACGGTTCCAACCGCAAGCAACTGACCAAGGATGATGACGGCATAGAGGGTTTCAAGTTCTCTCCCGATGGCAAACAGGTAATCATCGTCAAGTCTTTACCTTTCCATGAGATTATTCAGAAGAATCCCGATGACCTTCCAAAGGCTACAGGACGAAAGATAACCGACCTTATGTATCGCCATTGGGATCACTATGTGGAATCTATTCAGCATCCGTTCCTTGCTTCCGTTTCAGAAGATGGAACTATCGCCACAACAAATGCAAAGGACATTCTCGCAGGAGAGCCTTACGAATGCCCTGGCGAGCCTTTCGGTGGAATGGAGCAGATAAACTGGAGTCCTGACTCTAAATCAATAGCATATACCTGCCGTAAGAAGATAGGTCGTGACTATGCAGTTTCAACCGATACCGACATCTTCCTCTATGACATTGCTACAGGAACAACTCGCAACCTCTGCAAGCCTACCGACTACAAGGCTCCTGCTATTGACTATACCAAGACTCTCGCAACACAGAGCGTTAACAAGACATCGCAAGATCTCAACCTCGGCTACGACGTGAACCCTCAGTTCTCACCAGATGGCACTTTTGTAGCATGGCTTAGCATGGAGCGCGACGGTTACGAGTCTGATCGCAACCGCCTCTGCATCTACACCCTCGTAGATGGTAATAAGAAATACGTAACCGAGGCATTCGACTCTAACGTAGATGACTTTTGCTGGACATCCGACTCTCGCACCCTCTATTTCATAGGTGTATGGCATGGCTGCGAGAATATGTATCGTACAAACCTCAACGGCAACGTTGAGCAGATTACAAACGACTGGGCTGACTTCGGTTCTCTTCAGATGCTTGGCGACAAGAAAGGCAGTCTCATTGCCACTCGCCATTCCTTCTCTGCTCCTGATGATATCTACCTCGTAACCCCTCCAAAGGCTTCCAAGCAGAAAGGAAACAACACCCTTTCAGTTGCTCCGAAACTCGCAACAATAGCACAGCTAACAAAGGAGAACGAGCATATTCTTTCAAAACTGTCTCTCGGAAAGACAGAACAGCGATGGGTGAAGACTACCGACGGCAAGGAAGAACTGGTATGGATTATCCTGCCATCAAACTTCGACCCTAACAAGAAATACCCTACCCTACTTTTCTGCGAGGGAGGCCCTCAAAGCCCTGTGTCTCAGTTCTGGTCATATCGTTGGAACTTCCAGATAATGGCAGCCAACGGATACGTAATCGTAGCACCTAACCGCCGTGGTCTTCCGGGCTTCGGAAGCGAATGGAACGAGAAGGTATCAGGCGATTGGACAGGTCAATGTATGGATGACTATCTCTCTGCTATTGACGATGCTTGCACATTGCCTTATGTTGACAAGAACCGCCTCGGATGCGTAGGCGCAAGCTTCGGTGGCTTCTCCGTTTATTACCTTGCCTCTCACCACAACAAGCGTTTCAAGGCATTCATTTCCCACGACGGAGCTTTCAACCTTGAGTCTATGTACACCGACACCGAGGAGGCTTGGTTCTCTAACTGGGAATACGACGATGCCTACTGGAACAAGGATGCTACGGCACGCGCTAAGAAGACTTACGAGAACTCCCCACACCGCTTTGTTGACAAATGGGATACTCCTATCCTCTGCATCCACGGCGAGAAGGACTATCGCATAAACGCTAATCAGGGTTTCGGTGCTTTCAATGCCGCACGCATGAGAGGCATCCCTGCCGAACTCCTCATCTTCCCTGACGAGAATCACTGGGTACTCAAGCCACAGAACGGCATCCTTTGGCAGCGCACGTTCTTTGAGTGGTTGGATAAATGGCTAGGACCCACCCCCCAACCCCTCCCATAAAGGGAGGGGAGTAGTTAGAATATTCTAATCATTCCATATTATTCAAAAAGAAAATAATTAACTTTAAAATAGCCCGATGAACTCCCTTCAACGATAAATACTATCTACTCCCCTCCCTTTATGGGAGGGGTTTGGGGGTGGGTCTTTTCTATGAACAAACTCAGCAACTCCCCAGCGGCACGCTGGACAGCCCTCACCATCGTATCAGTAACGATGATGTTCGGTTATTTCTTTTGCGACGTAATGTCACCGCTCGAACCCCTTCTCACAGCCTCAAAAGGTGCAGAGAATGGTCTTGGTCTCGGATGGACATCAAGCGAATACGGATGGTTCTCAGGCGCATACGGCTTGATGAACGTATATCTCCTGCTGCTCTTCTTCGGCGGTATCATCCTCGATAAGTTCGGCATACGCTTCACCGGTCTCACCTCCACAATCCTTATGTTTGGTGGTGCATTGATAAAATGGTGGGCAGTAACAACCGATTTCGGCGATACAACTATCTGGGTTCCCTTCGGTGGCGACGTACAGTCGCAGGTAGCATACGCAGGTCTCGGTTTCGCCATCTTCGGAGTAGGATGCGAGATTGCCGGTATCACCGTATCAAAGATCATAGTGAAGTGGTTCACCGGTCATGAGCTCGCTCTTGCCATGGGACTTCAGGTGGCACTTGCACGTATAGGTACCGCCCTCGCCCTCGCTGCTTCCCTGCCTTTGGCAAAGGCTATGGGTGGAGTAAGCGCATCCGTAGGACTTGGCGCTGTATGCCTCTGCATCGGAGTTATAGCATATTTAGTATATAACGTAATGGACAGGAAAGAAGATGCGGCATCAGCAGAAGTGTCAGAAGAGTCAGAAGAAGGCTTCAAGTTCGCCGATCTCAAAATCCTCTTTCTCAATCCCGGCTTCTGGTGCATCACCTTCCTCTGTCTTATGTTCTATGCAGGAGTATTCCCATTCCTGAAGTTCGCAACCAAGCTCATGGTATTCAAGTACGGCGTTGATCAGGAACTTGCAGGACTCATCCCTGCCATGCTCCCATTCGGCACTATCTTCCTCACACCATTCTTCGGAAGCATCTACGACAAATACGGTAAGGGCGCAACCCTCATGCTTGCAGGAAGCATACTCCTGACCATCGTTCACGTTACTTTTGCGTTACCCGTCAACAACTGGGTTCTCGCCATCGCCGTGATGATAGTACTCGGAATCGCATTCGGATTAGTTCCGTCAGCCATGTGGCCAAGCGTTCCAAAGATTATCCCGATGAAGCTTCTCGGCACAGCCTACGCCCTCATCTTCTATATCCAGAACATCGGTCTTTCTATGGTTCCAATGTGGATAGGCTCAGTAAACGAGGCTAATACCGACGCATCAGGCTTTATCGACTACACCCAGTCAATGACCATCTTCGCCGGCTTCGGAGTCTTCGCAATCATCATCTCTGTGATGATCATCGCCCTCGACAAGAAGAACGGCTACGGATTGCAGAAACCGAATGTAAAATAGCCCCTCACCCATCACTTCGTGACACCCTCTCCCCAGGGGGCGAGGGAAAAAGTTACCTATATATCGCTAAAAAATCAACAAATAATAATTAACAATTAAAAAAATCCTTGCCTTTCATCTTCCCATGATTGAAGATACTAACTTCCTCCTCGCCCCTTGGGGAGAGGATGCCCACAGGGCAGGTGAGGGGCCATTATTTAACTATCTATGTTCGAAGGACAACCTAAAGGTCTATGGACCTTGGCATTAGCCAACACAGGTGAGCGATTCGGTTACTACACCATGCTCGCCGTTTTCACACTATTCCTACAAGCCAACTTCGGCTTCGATGAGAAACTCACAAGTACCATCTTCTCGAGTTTCCTCATGTTCGTGTATTTTCTCCCACTCTTCGGCGGTGCCCTCGCCGACAAGGTAGGCTATAGTAAGCTCGTCACCATCGGCATCTTCATCATGTTCGCCGGATACGTTCTGCTCGCCCTGCCTCTCGGCAGCAACTCCATCGCCATGATTGCAATGGCAGGAGCACTCGTACTCGTCAGCATCGGAACAGGACTCTTCAAGGGTAACCTACAAGTAATGGTGGGTGATCTCTACAACGAGGCTGCCTATTCTGCAAAACGAGATGCTGGCTTCTCGCTCTTCTATATGGCAATCAACATCGGTGCTATGTTTGCGCCTACCGCAGCCATAAAGGTAATGGAATGGGCTCAGAACTCGCTTGGCGTATCTGTATCAGAGAGCTACCACTACGCCTTCGGTGTGGCTTGTGCCTCATTGATTGTGTCTATTCTCATTTTCTACATTGGCCGACCAACCTACCGTCAGGTTATCACTACAAAAAGTAAAGTAGATAGTGGAGAGAGTAAAGAAGCCGTTGAGGAACTATCACCTGCCGAGACAAAGGAGCGCATCATCTGCCTGTGCCTTGTATTCGCCGTTGTCATCTTCTTCTGGATGGCATTCCATCAGAACGGTCTCACCCTCACTTTCTTCGCACGCGACTATACCGCAACAAAATCCACAGGCATTGAGGCGATGCAGTTCGATGTAACCAACCTCGTAGCCGCTATCTTCATCGTCTTCGGCCTTTTCTCCCTCTTCCAGGGCAAGACTGGCAAGGAGAAGGGAATCGGTGCTACTATCGTTCTATTACCATTGGCATACCTCTTCTGGAACTACACACAGTTGCCAGCCGAGGGTGTAAAGGTTGATGCACCTATCTTCCAACAGTTCAACGCCTGCTTCGTCGTAATGCTCACCCCTGTCAGCATCGCCATCTTCTCATGGCTTGGCAAGAAGGGACTTGAGCCAAAGGCACCTGTAAAAATCGGTCTCGGAATGCTCGTTGCTGCCATTGCATATCTGCTTATGACAGTAGGCTCTATCGGTCTCCCTGTGCCAGAATATGCAGCCGACGGCTCTAACCTCCACATGGCAGACGTATCGCCAAACCTCCTCATCGAGACCTACCTCATCCTCACCTTCGCCGAGTTGCTCCTCTCCCCTATCGGTATCTCATTCGTAACCAAGGTAGCACCTCCAAAGTACAAGGGAATGATGATGGGCGGATGGTTCGTCTCAACCGCCATAGGCAACTTCCTCGTTCAGATTCCGGGTTACCTCTGGGGCAAGGACCTCTACATCGTATGGGGAGCGCTGATGGTCATCTGCCTCGTAGCAGCCGTCTTCATCTTCTCAATCATAAAGAAGCTTAATAAGGTTTCGTAAGGAAAACCACTTGATATTTCGGCAAACGACCTTCCTGCTCACATCGACAGGAAGGTCGTTTTTCATATATGAGTTCGACAACTTGCTTCAGCTTGTTGAGCCTTGCGAATAATTAGAACTATGAACTATAAGTGGGTGTCTCTAAAAACCATAGAACCATAGAACCTAAAAAGGCTCGCTGTCATGCAAAAAACACGGGAGAAGGGCAACGTATAGGATAATTGCAGAAGTTAAATCTAAAATAATCGCATAAAAATGATTATGTGTCAGAAATTATTTGTAACTTTGCTCCGTCTAAAAAGGTGAGGAGGCTCACATAACCGTCAATAACTTGAAACTTGCGACGAAAAGTAACATAATCAATTTTTTATAATATGAAGACAAAGAAACTGTTTTTCCTGTTCAGCATACTCCTTAGCATGTTGGCAACAAACGCATTGGCATACGACATTGAAGCAAAGAATGCTGAGGGCGTAACCCTTTATTACGATTTTATCAGAGACAATACGGAGTTGGAGGTTTCTGCAAAATATGATTATGGTTATCATCATAAATATAGTGGCTCTGTAGTTATTCCCGAAGATGTAACCTATAACAATAAGACTTATAAGGTAACGAGAATTGGAAGATTTGCTTTCTCTGGCAGTAGTGACATGACCTCCGTTACGCTTCCAAACAGCGTATATCACATAGCAATGGGCGCTTTCGAAAATTGCAGTAGCTTGACCTCCATTACGCTTCCAAACAACGTGGAATACATAGAACAAGAGGCTTTTTATGGTTGTAGTAGCCTGATTTCCATCAATATTCCAGAAAAAGTAAGGGGCATTGGAAACTCTGCTTTCGAAGGATGTAACAGTCTGAAATCCATTACTATTCCTAATAGCACGCTGTCAATTGGATTTAATATTTTCGCTAATTGCAGCAATCTGGAATCTGTAACAATAGGTGAAAGCGTGATAAGCATTGAAAAAAACGCTTTCGTGGGATGTTCCAGTCTGACCTCCGTTAATATCCCCAACAGCGTAACGAGCATTGATAAGTTTGCTTTCTCTAATTGTGGTCTCGTCTCTATCACGATTCCCAACAGCGTAACGAGCATAAGAGAGACTGCTTTCTATGGATGTGGCCAACTGAAATCTATTACTATTCCAAACAGCGTGACGAGCATAGAAGCATTTACTTTTTGTAATTGCACCACGATGGAAACTGTTACTATCCCCAATAGCGTAATAAGCATAGGAGATAACGCTTTCTGTTTTTGCGCTTGCATAACCTCTGCCACCATTCCAAACAGCGTGGAATTCATAGGAAAAGAGGCTTTCAAGCAATGTTATCAACTGGAAACTGTTACTATTCCAAACAGCGTGAAGAGCATAGGAAAGTCAGCTTTCGAGGAGTGTCAACAACTGCGAAAAATAACATCAAAGATTGTGAATCCTTTTGCAATAGACGATAAAACATTCGATGAATATACATATACTACGGCAACTCTATACGTGCCAAAGGGAACAGTAGCAGCATATAAGGTAAATGACGGTTGGAAGAACTTCAAGAACATCGTGGAGGAAGGCACATCGACTGGCATTGCCGACGCTGAGGCGACCGCTAATCTTATTGATGCTATTGGAACGGTGGAATATACAGAATCAAGCAAGGCGAAGATTGCTGCTGCCCGTGCTGCATACGATGCTCTCACAAAAGAACAACAGGCTCTTGTTAAGAATTTAAGTGTTCTGATTGCTGCAGAAGAGGCATACGATAAACTTGCAAAAGAGGCAACTGGTATCAGCAACATTACTACCGATAATGTTCTGAATGATGGGAAATATGTTGTTGACGGCAAGATTATTCTTGTGAAGAATGGCAGAAAATATAATTTGAATGGAGTGACTAAATAAATATTATCTCCGCAACCTTTAATGGCTGCGGAGATTCTTTTTTATACACAATACTCCATGCACGAGGTTACGCCGAGAGTAGTCGCAATAGCGGTAAGAATTTACCGCCAGCGTATGAAGAATGAATTTCCAAGTTGATGTTGCTCCTGTTCCTCACAGCTCATCACCAGTTTGGCGCGAGCCTCGTCATTGAACTTCGTTGCGATATACAGCCACTCAGTCTTGGTGAGTTGGTAGCAAGGCACCTCGCGAGTTCCACCGTTAGGCTGGATGATGGTTCTGGATGTCAGCCGAAATTTCGACCCACATATTTTCTCCCAAGCAGGTTCCATGTTTCGGATGGCTTTCATCACATCGCTCGGAGTATCAATCTGTATGTAAAGAAAGACGCGAAGACAGGGGGAGAGTGCCCTTGCCTTCACGATGATACTTTCAAATCAGAAGAGTGGATTATGGCAGACGATGAGTTTGCTAGTAATAGTATTTGTTGCGACAACAAATCTCAGAAAACGTGCTAGTAACGGGTAACAATAAGAAAATTAGTGTAAGCTGCTGCCTATATTTATTATTTATATATATAATAAGGTATATAAACTCCTTAGAAAAATTCTGTAAAATTTGGCCATACACTAAAATCCTTATTGTTACCTGTTATCTGTTACCGGGCGTGATTTTCTTGCTTATTGAGTGAGACTCACATCTTGTTTACTGCCATATAAGACAAAGATAATGAAGCTGTTATATACAAGTCATAGGGAAGGATATAAGCGGCTGATAGTCTCAATAACATAACAATAAGATTAAATTCTGGCTGATTCACCTTATTCAGTATGCTTGAAAAAAGATGTAAAAACGCGAAAAACATTTCAAATCCATCCCCCACAACTTAATACTGACTTCAATGAGATTCTGCGGGAAATTTCAACTCCCTCCAATGCAGTTCCGTTGTAAGTCCGTTGTACCTCCGTTCCTGGTCCGTTCATCAATTAGTCTTAAAAGCGAAGGCTGAGCGAAGGCACAATGAAGGCAGAGCGAAGACAACAGCAGTTCTACCCATGCAGTAACGAGTAACAGGTAACAATAAGGATTTTAGTGTTAATGTATCCCATTTCAGATACAGTACCCCTCGTCTAAATATACTCTATTGGGGTATGACTATGAATAATTCTGGATTGCCTATTGAAAATGAACGAGAAATAATCTCGCGGAAATTTGGATTTATCAGCAATAGAAAAAAATAATGCGCAGAGCCGCGAGTGTGTGTGAAAACTCTGCGGCGCTGCGCTTTTGCGTTTATTCTAGTCCAATCAGTTTATTGACAGGCATTAATGTTCCTAAAGTCCCAACATGAATTTCTCTGCTTTGTTGAAGAACAGGTCATGTCCCTTGGCATTGAGGTGGGTGTTGTCTTGATAGGTATGGAAATACCGTCGGGCAAACTCCATCTCCCAAACGTATATTCCGCTTTGCGTAGAGCAGTCATACACAGGTACCGCGAAATTGCGGCATTGCTCTATCATGATACGGATGATATCCGGATAAGGTGGTGTGGCGATTTTCCAAGGTGTGAAGACTGCAATCTTTGAACTTGGGGCTTTCTTGATGAAACCACGGATGAGCTTGGCAAAGCCTTCCTCGAACTCCTCAACAGTGCCCTTACCCTTGATGATCTGCTCTGCATCTGAGTGACCTCCGATGAGGAGGATATAGTCACATGTGTCCATGTCCTCGTAGAACTCGTTGATAGGTGCAGACCAACGCTCACGGCGGCGGTCGAATGCTATACAGCAGTTGTTACGGGCATAGTTACGATAGAGCATGTGATACTTCTGGGCAAGCTTACAGTGCCATGTATCGGTGATTTCGCGAAGATGATTTCGAGCACGGGAAGCACCGAAGACGTTGATAGTCTTGCCGAAAAGTTCGGAGTTTCTAATCTCGTAAGGGATAGGGTTCTTGTTGTCGTTCAAAGCTTTCTCATCGAGACGGTAGTCATAGACTATGGCATCCTGTGCATGCATCGCCATAGAGAAGGCGAGGCTGATGAGAATCATAGTGATTTTTGCTGTTATTTTCATAAACAAAAGTATTTAAATTCTGAAGGCTTTAAGGCTAAAGGACTAGGTCTAGGACTAAGGTCTAAGGACTAAGGTCGTAAGGGAAAGACTTTTGACCTTTGACTTTTCGACTTTTGTCCTTTGTCTCTTGACCTTTTTGTTAGTATTTCATCCGCAAAGATACAACTTTTTTTGGTAATAACAAAGGTTTGTGAGTTTTTTTTCTAAAAATGTACAATTTTAGGCTAAAGACTAAAGCCTAATGATTGAAGTCTTTCGTCTTTTGCCTTTCGACTTTTTACTTTTTCGCCTTCTAATACCACTTCACATTATTCGACATTCCAGAACGCTTATCGTACTTCAGGGCATCGGTTAGCGTAGCGGCTTTACAGCGGAATGAGAAGTTATAGCTGGTATAAGGTGCAATCACAACACCGCAACTCATGGAGAAGCAGTGCAAATCGCGTGAGAGGGATGCTGTGGTGGTTGACAGTTTATGATAGTTGAAATCATAGCCTGACGACCATGAGATATCCCATCCGTCAGAAAGGCGCACGTTGCCTGAGAAGTTGAGGGTATGGGTGAGTTTATACTTATAGTGTCCGGTCTTACCGTCGGAATGCTCCACGAAAGCACTCGGCGACACATTCTCGCTCATGGTTACGCCATACGAGAAAGTGATACTCCAAGGCATTGTGAACTGCATGTAGCCGTCATCGTCAGTCTCAGCCCTGCTTTTGCCTTCAGCACCTCTCTGACCCTTCATCATGACAGGGTCAACATTGGTGTCGAGGCCTGTGTCGAAGTCATCGTCGGAATCCTCGTCGGAATCATTTTTCTTCTTGTCGTCGTCCTTTCCGAAGAGTTTCCTAAGTTTCTCAGGATTAAGGGTATATGATATATTCTGAGACATGCCCTGGAAACGTCCGAATCTACCGAACGAATACTCAGTATGCTTACTCTGAAAGATGTTATAGTTACCCTCGCTATCCTTTGTATATTCGAGAGCGTATGTGGCAAATCGGGCATTAAGGGTGAAGGTGTAGTTCTTCCACCACTTCAGTCGGATATTCATGCTGAGGTCGCTCCAAGGACGCTCTTTGGCCGCCATGTTGTATGACATACTTGCACCGAGTTCATCGATGATGCTAATCTTTCTGTAGCCAGTGGTATCCTTGTCGGACTTCACTTTCATCTCGATATTATTTGATACAGACATAGAGATGGATTGCGACTCGCCTCGACCGGGAACACCAAACAACGCATTGTCAAAAGGAGAGTAATACACAGTGTCAATCATACCGCCTCTCGGCTTGTAGTAGCTCTTCCAGTACCCATATTTGCTGTTGCCGAAATCAGGGGTATATGTGTATGACACGGAGGGAGTGAACACGTGACGGATAGCCTGTATCTTGTCGCCGAAAATCTTGCGGTTTGGCACAAAGAATCCATAGACCTTGGTATTGGCACTTACCGATGCGTTCCAGTTGAATACATTATAGAATCCGCTTATTGTGTCAAGCCTTTCGTAGCTGTTGCCATGCTTGTCCACGTCCCAACTTTTCTCCACTTTCTTTGCGTACATTCGGTCGGTTAAGTTGACCGAAGGTGATACATTTATGACATTAAGGATGGAGAAACTGGCACTTACGGGAATAGAGTGCTCCATTCCGTTCTTCCAGTCCTTGGAGAGACTGGCATTCTTGAATTCATTCTCCTTCGTAGTGATTGAATTTGACACATGTCCTGTATATGACATGCTAATCTTCTCGTACCAACGCTCCTTACCAGCGGAATACTTACGCTTGAACGGATTGAAACGCGAGATGGAGATGTTGAGGTCGGGCAATGTAAGAGAGAGGGTGGAATCACGCATGTCCTGAGAAATATTGGCAGTTGACGACAGGCTCAGACCGATGCTGGAGAACGACGTATTCCATGACACGGATGATGTGCGTGTTGTCTGCGAACGTGACTGCGGATTATAGAATGAAGTCAGGTTGTTCTGCTCGTAGTTTGACGTAGAGAAATTGACACTTGCCGATAGTCTGCTAAACGGATTCGACTTAGCATCCTGACTATGTGACCACCCTATTCTGAAACTCTTGTCCGACGAATAGTCGGGCATTCCCTTATCGCCAGTACGAGTGTCCTGGAAAGACAGATTGAACGAGCCTGAGTATTTGTATCTTTTCCGATAGTTGGAAGAGGCTGATATTCCCCAAGAGCCCTTGGTATAGATTTCACCCGTAAGCTTCAGGTCCATCCTATCAGAAATGGCAAAGTAATAGCCACCGTCACGTAGATAGAAACCTCTTGAAGTCTCATCACCGTAGGTCGGCATTATAAAGCCACTTGAATATGACTTTGAGAATGGGAAGAATCCGTAAGGGATGGCAATAGGCAGAGGCACATCCTGCACCACAAGATATGCAGGACCGAATATCACATCCTTGCCAGGGCGCACCTTAGCACGCGAGAGGGCGAGATAGAAATCGGGATGCTCCTCATCACATGTAGTATAGCGACCATGCTTCAGATACAGGTTTCCTTCCCTGTCACGCTTTGAACGCTCAGCCGTAAGGAATCCGTCCTCCTGCTCAGTATATACAGAAGATATGAGTCCTTTCTTCGTTTTGAAATTAAATGCCATGGTATCAGATTCATACGTATCAGAACCCATTTTGAAGACTGGTGTTCCAATCTTCTCATGAGTGGAGGTATCCAAGACACCAGTGGCACGTACAAGACTGGAATCGAGCGTTATAGCCACCTTCTCTGATGCAAGGTCCATATTCTCATACTTCACCGTAGAAGAACCATAGAGATGCGCCATCTTATTGCCTGCAAAATACACAAGGGAGTCGTCTGCCGTATATGACACAGGAGCATCGATTCCGTTCTTCTTCCTCCTGTTCAAGGAATCAAGCCTTATGGAATCGTCGATAGCCTGATTGCGTAGGAATATGGCACGGTGAAGCGAATCAAGCGTATCTATTGCCTGACTGAATGCCGTATCAACTGCGTTTTTCGGGATAACAGAATCTACACGAGCACTATCATGCGTATTTTCCGACACAGTAGTATCAGTATCATTTTTAGAAAATCCTGAAAATGACACGCGATTATTTGCCATTGCAAAGATAATGACAAAGGATAAAATAAATATGGTGACACGACTGCGCATTCGGAGTGCAAAGGTACAAAAAATTATTGATACTGCAAAAAAAACCGCTCTCTGATGGATTTCAGAAAGCGGTTTTAATTTTTTTTGATAAAACGCTATACCTTATTATAATATATTAAAGGCTTTAACCCTTTTTAGTAGAAGAGGTAACGGTTATCAACGATATCTGCCTTGATGTAAAGTTCCTGCATGAAGTTGCCAGCCATCTGCATGTTACGCTGAGCAAGCTTCAACTCCTGTGACTTAGCATCGAACTTGACACCAGTACGAGCACCACTGCTCTTAACCTTGAAGAGATATACGCCAGCATTACCCTTAACAGGCTTTGCAGAGAACTGACCAACCTTTGTTGCTGCAACAGCACCACAAAGGGCTGGCTCAGAAGAACCTGTGAGCTGTACGAATACTGGTGCAGCGAATGATACCTGATCAACAGGAGCAAACTTACCGCCCTTAGTCTGTGCATCCTTAATGCTCTTTACACCGGCAAGCTTGGCAATGATTTTCTCTGCCTTCTTGTCCTTCAGTACCTCAGCCTTTACAATCTCCTTAATCTGCTCATCGTCAAGTGAACGGTAGCCCTTCTCATGAATCTTTGTAAGACCTACAACGAGGAGAGCGTCATTCTCGCCACACTCATAGAGAGGAGAAACAGCACCTTCCTTAGAATCGAAAATCCATTTGAGAGCGTCACGGGTAGAACGGAGGTTAGCTACAAAGTGCTGAGTTGTACGAGTGTCAGAAGCTGTCTCAACTGTGTAGCCGTACTTCTTTGCATTCTTCTCAAGAGCCTCGATTGTCTGATTCTCAGAAACATACTGAGAGAACTTGTTGTAAGCCTGTGAATATGTATCCTTTGAGAATGCGATATCAGTCTTGATAACAGCGGCAACATACTTTGTAGTCATAGCCTTGCGGTTTGTAACCTTGACAATGATATTACCAGCAGTTGTCTGAATGTTCTTCAGCGCACCAACTGCAGAATAGTTGAGAGCGTTGAGATATGCCTTTGTGTCAGCATCAAGAGATGGTGAATACTGATACTGCTGTGTAGTGAGCCAGTTCTTTTCACCAGTCTGACCATACTTCTTGGCAATTGCCTCCCATTGTGTAGCATCAGCAGAAAGAGCGTTATAGATAGAGTCTGCACGCTTGTGAGCGTCCTCTGGAGTCTCACCACCAACCTGAATTGCCTGGAACTCGATTGAGTCAGGAAGCTCAGCCTTTGAAATAAGACGAAGCACATTGAGTGTGTTGTCCTGAGCATTCTCCTTAATGGCTGTTGTTGTGCCTACAGATGTAGAATCAATAAGAGCCTGAATGTCAGAAGGGAATGCGCTCTTGTTTACAGGTACACCGAGATATGCGACATTAGAACCTGACTTACGGATAACCTCAGAAGGGTCCTCTGCAGTAGCAAGCTGAGCTGCATAGTCCTTTGTCTGCTTCATAAGAGTAGCCTTGTCAGTTGCAGAAGCCTTAACACGTACTGCAACATACTTAATGTCGCGTGTCTCGTCATACTGCTTGAAGCGTGGCTTCAACTCATTATACTTTGCCTTGAGGTCGGCGTCAGAAACCTGTACGTCCTTATCCTCGATTGAAGAGTAAGGGAAAGCAGCAAGGTCGATGCTTGACTCCTTTGTCTCCTCGTCGAATGTCTGCTTTGCCTCAACTGGGTTAGAGAAGAAAGTATGACCGAGGAGAACTTGATACTTCTGTGCGAGAGTCTGCTGACGAAGTGTCTTCTCGATGAACTGCCAGTAGTTATATATCTTCTGGTACTGCTCCTGATACTGTGGATTAGTATTCTTCTTGTACTCATTCATGAACTGCTTGAGCGCATTTGCATCAAAGCGGCCAGTCTGCTGGTTAACGAATGGAGACTGAAGAAGAAGCTGGTTTGTTCCCTGATTGAGAATATTGCGAATCTCATCGTCAGTCACAGTAAGGCCGAGTTTCTTTGCGTCATCCTCGATGAGCTTTGTCTGAACGTAAGTATTCCACACCTGGTCACGAACCTGATTAAGTTCGTCTTCTGTGAGGTTGTCCTTACCCTGAGTCATCTTAATGACATCGCTGAACTCGTCAACCATTTTCTGGAATTCCTCATAAGTGATTTTGTCGCCGAGAACCTCACCTATCTGCTGACGGGCGTTGTTCTTGGAAGCCTCACACGAACGGAAAGCTTCCTCGGCAATGAAAGCAAAGAGGCCAGCACCGATGATGCACACCAGCAAGATGCCCCTGCGTCTGATTTTACCTAATACTGCCATTTTCTAGTTTTGATTTGGTTTTTATTATTGTTTTTATTTTCTCTGTTTGACTAGCCAAAAGGCTATTTACGCGCGCGAACGACAGATTTAGTATGACACCCGCGTGCAAATTGCGTACAAAGATAGTAAAAAAAAAGGAAAAAGCGTAACTTTGGTGTTATTTTTTCCCAAAATTACGCAGTTTTTTTAATATTAACAGAAGAATATATATTCAATTCACAATTTACGCTTCATTCAAAACCTTTAGTTTTACCAATTCAATCTTGGTTCTTGTGCTCCTTAGAATCTTGAACTCAAAGTTTTCATCCACGGTAATGACCTCGTTAAGTTTAGGGAAGCTCTGATAACGGTCAAGGATAAGGCCGCCAACCGTTTTGTAGTCATCAGACTCAGGCAAAGAAACATGCAACATTTCATTTACCTTGTCAATCTCCATACGGGCTGAGATGATAAATTCCCCGTCACTCGTAGTATGACAGATGTAGTTCGTACTGTCGTGCTCATCCTCGATATCACCGAATATCTCCTCTACAATATCCTCAAGAGCCACAATTCCGCTTGTACCTCCAAACTCATCAACGACAACGCCAAGACTCTTCTTCTGCTGAAGGAAAGTGTGCATCAGCGTCTTTGCCGCCATAGTCTCTGGAACAAAAGGCATCTGACGAACAGCCCCCTTGATATCTTTCAGGTCATGGAAAAGCTCCGAAGAATGGATATATCCTATGATATTATCAATATCGTTTTCATAAACCACAATCTTAGAATGACCAGACTCAATAAACATCTGACGAAGTTCCGATACGCTACAATCTGTCGGAACTGCCCTTATCTCTGTTCGAGGAACCATACAGTCTCTTACCTTCGTATCAGAAAAGTCAAGTGCATTTTGGAATATACGCACTTCCTCGTCTATCTTCGCATCATCGCCAGCCTGGTCAATAGACTGCTGTACGAGATAGTCAAGGTCCACCTTCGAGAACTCCTCGTGAGCCTCTTTCTTCTCCATCTTCACGCCAAAGGTGCGAAGAAGTAATTTTGATAGCACAGCGCACAAACGGGAAATTGGATAGAGCACTATGTAACAGAGATATGCAGGCAAAGCAAAACCTCTAAGACACTTATTGGCATTTGCTTTGAAAATGGTCTTGGGAAGGAACTCTCCGGTAAACAAAACGATCAAAGTGGAGAGAATCGTATCGCCTGTCACTTTTGCAGGTTCAGAGAGTCCTGCAAAGATAGTTGCGTCAAAAAGTCTTGCTATCAGAATGCCATAGATTACAAGTGCTATATTATTGCCCACAAGCATGGTGGAGACAAACATGTTAGGATGGCGATAGAACGTTGATACTACCCTATCCGTGATGCTTCCCTTCTCACGATTCACCTCTGCCAGCATTCTGTTGCTCGACACAAAGGCAATCTCCATGCCCGAGAAGAACGCGGAGAACAGCATAGCGATCAATATGGAAGGTATCAGCATATTAATTTCTTTTTCTATGTGGCATCGTCATTCCACGCTTAGGCGGAACAACAACAGAAGTATCTGTAGAAGCCTTTTGTGTCGTAGTATCTTCCTTGAACATATCGTTCTTCATGAACGAGCCTTTGGAATTAGTGATGAAATAGCGACGAAGCTGCTCATCACTTCTGAAATATGAGCCTTGCATCTCTCGCTCTGGAGTTACGAGACGACTGAACTTATACGAATACAGCTCGTGCCTGTTCTGGTCCCAATACAGTTCCTCGGAACTATAGCGAAGACCGTCTATCGTGCGCACGCGAACATTTCCAATAAGATGCCAAAGATTCTGCTCCGTAAAACAGAACGCCGTATCTGCCTGGATATAAGCCTCAACATGGAATTTCTCATCAAACTGCTCAAGGAACAATCCTCTGCGGAATATCCATCGTTTAGGGTTCACATTCTCGTTCACTTCCCAGCGTTCTGTCACGATACGGTATTTCATGACACCCGAATCGCTTATCATCGTATTCACTCCATAGCTGGTCATCATAGCCACAGAGTCACGGGCATAAATAGCAGGTGCCGTGTGTTCTTTCGGATTATTGCAGGCAAGAAACGAGAGAACCATCATGATGCAAAAACACCACAATGGAACCGTCCTAATAAGATTGCCTTTCGTTATTTTCATAATCCGTTATACTACCGTTATAAGTCCGTTGTAAATCCGCTATAGGTCCGTTGTAAGTCCGTACCAAAGTCGATGCAAGTCCCATTTCCCTCTGGAGAACGAGTGGAGGTGAAGTGTTTTTATACTGGAGCTAAAGCTAAGGAAGTGCGAAACACATCCTCGCTCACATGCTTACTCGAACTTCCACTTAGCAAACCAACGCTCGTTGAATGTGAAGCCGATATTGATACGGAAAGTATTCTCCTTAATCATGCCGCTTGCATCATTATGCACCCATTGAGCACTTACGTTGAGCATAGAACGGTTGTTGTATGCATTCACAATAGGAATACCAACACCTGCACTTACTGACAGCTGACTAGGACCGTCCTTATCAAAGACCTTTATGTAAGGAGTAGAATATCCAGCACCCAGACGATAACGGATACGTGACATGAAACTACGACCTTCAGGATTCTGACAATACTCCAAACCGGCATTAATCTTGTGACTGTCTTTGAACAGCCCTGTCTTTGGAACATAAGCATTACCTTTGTCCTGAGGGAAATTAGCACTTGCCCATTGCTGCAAAGTATAATCAACACCTACAGTCCACTTGGTACCATGATTATATGAAACACCTGCAGAAATCTGGGTTGGGAAGTCAACGCCATCCTTTGCAACATACTCAGTTGTGTCACTAACAACACCCGAACTTATGATCGACAAACTTGGATCAGTTTTGAGACTATGTCCAAGACCGTAAGTTGCGCCAACAGTAAGAGCATCCTTACCACCAAGATTATACTGATACTGAACGCCTAAGTCAAGCTTATAATTACTTACGCTAAAATTAGTATTTTTCTTCAGGCTCTTGGCAGAGGCGTCTGCATAAGAAGTACTTACGGTACGATCTATCTCACCCCAAAGATAACCGCCATTAACACCAACAGAGAATCCTGCAAAAGGAGCCCAGCCTAAGCCAATGAACACTTCATGAAGACCTCCCGTGCCAGAATATGTGGTAGTTGAAGCCAAAGAAGTATCTTTATTAGAAAATTGATATCCAACATTTGAAACAGGCAGAATTCCAAAAGCTACGCCAAGATTACGAGCAGCACGGAATCCTCCGACAACATATTCAAAGCTTGCATTCTTGGCATTCTTGCTTACTTTGCCTTCCTTGAAGTTGGTCATCTGAAGAGAAAGCCCAGCATCAAAGATAAAGGAAAGAGAGTCAACAGCCGAATATGAAGCCGGATTGAGATAGTTAATCTGATCGTGAGGACGAAAGCCCAAACCAACGCCATTCATGCCTCTATTGAAACTGTTACCCTGATCTGAGAGTACGCCTATTCCATACATAGAATATGGAGAGTTTGTTCCACTCTGAGCAAAAGCTGTAGTTGCGAGCAAAGCAATGCTCATTGCAGCAAATATTTTCTTCATTTATCTGTTTTTTGACCTATTTTTGATTACAGGGTGCAAAATTATCGAAAAAAAATGAAATAATCGCACGAAATGTGATAAATTAAAGTTATTTTTGCATCGTGAAACGAAATATAGTATATTTTTACACGTCAATCGTGGTCTTTTTGACACTTTTTACAATTAAAGCGCCAGCAAAGACAGAAATCAGTTTGCTAACTTGCAAACCGCATGCCCAGATCTACAGTCTTTACGGACATACAGCAATAAGGGTTGTAGATACGGAGCAAAATATGGATGTAGCCATCAACTGGGGAGTATTCGATGCTTCCCAGCCGAATTTTGTTGCCAAGTTCGTACTCGGCTTCACCAACTATACTATGGCAATAGTCCCTACGGATTACTTCCTACGTGAATATGAATACTACGGAAGTTCGGTATACCAGCAGAGGCTAAACCTCACAGAGGCGGAGAAAACACGCATTATGAAAGCTCTGGATGACAACTATCGTCCAGAGAACCGCGTATATCGCTACAACTACATCTACGACAACTGCACGACAAGGGCAAGGGATATAATTCTCTCCAATATTGACGGAAAAATCCACGGAACAAAGACCTATCTGCAAAAAGGAGAAAGAACATTCCGCGACCTTCTCCATTGGAAGACAGACAAATACGACTGGTGCAAGGCCGGTAATGACCTCGTTATCGGACTAAGAGCCGACCGCAACGCTTCTTATTCCGAAAGGGAGTTCCTTCCGGAAATACTTGCTGCCGACTTCGACTCAATAACAATAATAAGAGCAGACGGAAATCAAGTAGCACTTGTTGACAGTTCATTCTGGCTTCAGAAAAATTTACAGCCGCACTTTGAACCTATGCCGGATTTTCCGATAACACCAATAATGTCCGCCATTATCATATTTGCGTTAGTGATTGTATGGACAATATACGAAGTCGCAAAGAAAAAAAGCATCAAAGGACTTGACATCACGGTTTTCTATATCTGCGGAATTGCAGGCCTGTTGCCTCTTGTTATGATTTTCAGCCAGCATCCTTTCGTGCGAATAAACCTACAGCTACTTGTCTTGAATCCGCTTTGGCTCTTTCTTATGTCACCTTGGACAAAATGGAAGCATCGCTGGAATGTAGCTCTTGTGATGGTGATTTTATTCTTCGTCGGCAATATTTTTCAGTCATACGCCGAAGGAATGAACATTTTGGCATTATCTTTGCTAGTAAGGATTATTTCAAATAGACTAAAACGTAAAGAATGAAGAATTCACATAACATATACAAGTATCTGACCGCACTTCTCGTAGCGAGCATGTGCGCAAACGAGGCTGCGGCACAGATGAAAGAGGCAGGTCTGCCAAAGCTCGTGGTCAACATAACTATTGACCAACTACGTTCTGACTACCTTCAGATATTCGAGCGATTCTATAGCGACGGAGGGTTCAGGCGTCTTATGAGAGACGGTCTCGTCTATGAGAAAGCCATCAACGACTACTTCCCTGCCGACCGATCATCTGCAACAGCCACTATAGTATCAGGCGCTACTCCATACTATAACGGAATAGTAAGTAACTCTTGGATTGACAGAAAGACACTTCGCAGGACAGGCTGTACAGAAGACAAGAACATCAAGGCCGCGCAAGGTCGTGATGCCGTTTCAGCCAAGCACCTTATGACGACAACCATCGGTGACGAGCTCAAGGTTTTCACCAACGGAATGTCAAAAGTGTATAGCATTGGCCCTGAGCGAGATGCAGCTATCATAAGTGCAGGTCATGCAGGCGACCTTGCACTTTGGATTGACGACAACACAGGCCGTTGGACAACCACCAACGCATATGCCTTAGCAGCTGACCAATGGGCTATGGGCGTAACGGCAAACTTTCCTATCGCAGATAAGCTGAAGAACCTGAAATGGTCGCCTCTTAGCGGTCTTGGAGAGACGCTGAGCCTGTTCATGGGCGAAGGTATGCAGAAATCATTCTCACACCCATTTACAGGAGAAAGAAAGTTCATAGATTTCAAGCGAAGCGCACTCGTAAACGAGGAAGTGTCACTTATGGCATTAAAGTGTCAGAAGGACAACGGCCTCGGAACTGACGATGTGACAGACCTGCTATGCATACAATATTATGCAGGAAAGCCTCTGGAAAGTGTTCTGGCAAGCAATAGAACTGAGCTTCAGGACACATATATGCGCCTTGACCATGAGCTGGACCGCATAATCGAGACACTTGAGAGCCGTCTTGGCAAGGGACAAGTATTGTTCGTATTGTCATCAACAGGATACTCAGAAATAGAGGATGTTGACTATGACAAATATGGCATACCTTCGGGCACTTTCTACATCAACCGCACGGCAAATCTGCTCAACATGTATCTTTCCAACGTCTATGGAAAGGGACAGTATGTTGATGCCATTTATCACAATCAGATTTATCTCAACCACAAGCTCATAGAGCAACAGCAGCTCAGTCTTTCTGAGATACTTAAGCGTTCACGCGACTTCCTTCTTCTGAGTGAAGGCATTAGGGATATTCAGACATCGGAGAACATTCTTTCTTCAACAAACGAGAACCTTCTGAAAATCAGAAACGGCTATAGCCTGATTCTGTCAGGCGACATCATCTGTGAGGTTGCTCCTGGATGGCAAGTTGTCAATGAGAATACGGGGGAAAAGTTCAACCCTACCCCATCGGCTGTTATATTCCCTATCATCTTCTACGGAGCAGGCGTAAAATCCAGTCACGTAGAGACCGTTGTTAGCACAGACAGAATCGCACCAACCATATCAAAGTCATTACGTATTCGTGCCCCGAACGGTTGTAAGTCACTTCCTTTGTTTTAGACTAAAAACGGTCTAAAATTCAAGGCTTATGTAATAAATACATACCGTTTAGTCAAATAATCACAATTTTATTCGCATATTTGAAAAAAAAATATTATTTTTGCAGTCAAATTGTGCTTCAAAAAAAGAATACATCAAAACTAGATATGAATTTCAACGCATTAATATCAGCATTTTTCGGCAACAAAGCAAGCCGTGACATCAAGAAAATACAACCACTCGTAGAGAAGGTTAAGGCTGCATATCCAGCCATTCAAGCTCTTTCTAACGATGAGCTTCGCGCTAAAACCAAAGAAATCCAGTCATACATACAGAATTCTGCAAACGACTTAAAGAAGCAGATAGAAGAACTGAAAGCAAAGATCGAGGAGACTCCAATCGATGAGCGCGAAAGCATTTTCGCAGAAATCGATAAGCTCGACAAGGAAGTTCTCGAGAAATACGAAGTTGCTTTGGATGAGGTATTCCCAGTTGTTTTCAGCATTGTAAAGGATACAGCCCGCCGTTTCACAGAAAACGAGGAAACAATTGTAACAGCTACAGATTTCGACCGCGAACTCGCAGCAGATCCAAGCAAGGACTTTGTGACCATTGACGGCGATAAGGCTATCTACCACAACCATTGGACTGCAGGCGGCAACGACCTCAAGTGGGAGATGATCCACTATGATGTACAGCTCTTCGGTGGTATCGTGCTTCATCAAGGTAAGATTGCCGAGATGGCGACTGGTGAGGGTAAGACATTGGTAGCAACCTGTCCGGTATTCCTCAACGCATTGACAGGTAACGGTGTTCACGTAGTAACCGTGAACGACTACCTCGCAAAGCGTGACTCTGAGTGGATGGGACCACTCTATATGTTCCATGGTCTTTCTGTAGATTGTATTGACAAGCATCAGCCAAACTCAGAGGCTCGTCGCAGAGCATATCAGGCAGATATCACATTCGGTACTAACAACGAATTCGGTTTCGACTACCTCCGCGACAATATGGCTATGCAGCCAGAGGATCTCGTTCAGCGTCGTCACAACTACGCAATCGTCGATGAGGTGGACTCTGTATTGATTGATGATGCCCGTACCCCACTCATCATTTCTGGTCCAATACCAAAGGGTGACGTGCAGATGTTTGAGGAGTATCAGCCACTCGTTGAGCAACTCGTTGCTGTTCAGAGAAAGCTCGCAACACAATATCTCGCAGACGCAAAGACTCTCATTGCCGAGGGACAGAAGACAAACAACAAGGAAAAAATCGATGAAGGTTTCCTTGCCCTATATCGTTCTTTCAAATCTCTTCCAAAGAACCGTCCGTTACTGAAGTTCCTTTCTGAGGAAGGCATCAAGTCGGGTATGCTGAAGACCGAGGAGATTTATATGGAGAACAACAACCGCAGAATGCCTGAGTGCGTTAAGCCTCTGTATTTTGTGGCAGATGAGAAATCAAACTCTGCTGAACTTACAGACAAGGGGGTAGAATGGCTTTCAAATCAGGTTGGAGATAAGGAACTCTTCGTGATTCCAAACATCACAGCACAGCTCTCTGCTCTTGAAGCTGACAAGTCTCTATCAGACGAAGAGAGACTGATGAAGAAGGATGAGTATTTCCAGCACTACGCAGTTCAGTCTGAGCGTGTTCATACAATCCAGCAGCTTCTCAAGGCATACTCTATGTTCAACAAGGATGACCAGTATGTTGTAATGGATGGTCAGGTTAAGATCGTTGATGAGCAAACAGGCCGTATCATGGAAGGTCGTCGTTGGAGCGATGGTCTTCATCAGGCTGTAGAGGCAAAGGAGCATGTAAAGGTAGAGGCAGCCACACAGACATACGCTACAATTACATTGCAGAACTATTTCCGTATGTACCATAAGCTCGCAGGTATGACGGGTACAGCAAGTACGGAGGCTGGAGAGTTCTGGGACATCTACAAACTTGACGTTGTAGAAATCCCGACAAACCGCAAGGTTCTGCGTAACGATATGGATGACCGCGTGTATAAGACAGCTCGAGAGAAATATACAGCCGTTATCGAAGAAATCGAGGCAATGAGAAATGCTGGTCGTCCAGTTCTTGTTGGTACAACATCTGTTGAAATCTCAGAACTTATCAGCCGAATGCTGAAGATGAGGAACATTCCTCACAACGTACTTAATGCTAAGGAACACGCGCGCGAATCTCTTATTGTTGCAGAGGCAGGTAAGTCAGTAAACGGTCTTGGTGCAGTAACTATCGCAACAAACATGGCTGGTCGTGGTACGGATATCAAACTGACTCCAGAGGTAAAGGCTGCAGGTGGTCTTGCAATCATCGGTACAGAACGTCATGAGAGCCGTCGTGTTGACCGTCAGCTCCGTGGTCGTGCAGGTCGTCAAGGAGACCCAGGTTCTTCTGTATTCTATGTATCTCTCGAGGATAAGCTTATGCGTCTGTTCGCTTCTGAGCGTATCGCAAAGGTTATGGACCGTCTCGGCTTCGAGGAGGGTGAGAGAATCGAAAGTCCACTTATCTCTAAGAGCATCGAGCGTGCCCAGAAGAAGGTAGAGGAAAATAACTTCGGTATCCGTAAGCGTCTGCTTGAGTATGATGACGTAATGAACAAGCAGCGTACAGTCATCTATGAACGCCGTCGTCATGCCCTTATGGGAGAGCGTATAGGAATGGATATCACGAACTTGCTTTGGGATCGTGTAACCTCTATTCTGAACAACAACGACTTTGCAGGATGCAAAGAGCAGTACCTCAAAGTGTTTGCAATGGATTTCCCATTCACAGAAGAGGAATTCTCTACTTTGGCAAAGGAGCAGTTGGAGGAAAAGGCATTCCAAACTGTAATGACAGAGTTTAAGAACCGTACGGAGCGCATTCAGAACATGGCTTGGCCTGTCATCAAAGATATTGCAGAAAACCACGGTCACGAATACCAGCGTATTGCAATTCCAATAACCGACGGTCGATTGATTTACAACATGACATTCGATCTTCAGGAACTTTACAAGTCAGAAGGCAAGGATATCATCAAGCAGTTCGAGAAGATGATTATGCTTCGCACTATTGATGACAACTGGAAGGAGAACCTTCGTCAGTTGGATGAGCTTCGCCACTCAGTACAGAATGCAAGCTACGAGCAGAAGGATCCTCTTCTCATCTTCAAGCTTGAGAGCGTAAAGCTTTGGGACAACATGATAAATGAGATGCACGATGCCATTTCTATGACTCTCACACGTGCTCGCATTCATCAACAGCAGCCAGACATTCCTATGGAAATGATGCATCAGGCACCAGCAGAAGAGCCAAAGCCAGAGCAGCCAAAACTGACAACTCAGCACGACGAGCTTCAAGGTGATGGTTCTCCTATGCAAGATGAGGAACGTCCACGATATAATGATCCATCAGCAATGCAGCAACCTCGCACTCCAATCATAAAGGATAAGATGCCTCGTCCAAATGATCCATGTCCATGTGGTTCTGGGCTGAAGTTCAAGAACTGTCACGGTAGGAATATCTAAAATTCCGGGTGTAAAGTATGATAAAAGCGACCAATCTGACAAAGAACTATGGTGAACAAAGAGCCGTAGATATTCCAGAACTTATTATTCCCGATGGGACCATATTAGGGCTCGTCGGGAACAATGGTGCTGGTAAGACAACTCTTTTCAGACTTCTTCTTGACCTCATCAAAGCAACAGATGGAGAGGTTGGCTTGAGTAAATCAGACGATTGCGAACTCATGAATCCTGCACAATGCGAGGATTGGAAGCATTTTGTCGGAGCATACGTCAACGAAGGGTTCCTCATAGACTTTCTTTCACCAGAAGAGTACTTTCTCTTTGTCGGCAAGGTAAACGATATTCCCGAGGAGACTGTAAAGACCACTATCGAGCAATATACAGAATTCCTCACAGACGAGATAATAGGAGCAGGGAAACTGATTCGAGACCTATCAGCAGGAAATAGGCAGAAAGTAGGTATAGTTTCGGCACTTCTTGCGCAACCAAAGATAGTCATACTGGATGAGCCTTTCAACTTCCTTGATCCATCAAGCCAGAACAAACTCAAGAAACTCATTATTGACTATCACGAAAAAACTGGTGCTACACTCTTAATATCAAGTCATAATCTAACCCATACCGTAGATATATCTACACATGTAGCACTAATGGAAAAAGGAAAGATAATATCTTTCATTGACAATATCGATGGTGCAGCCAATAAACAATTGGATGAGTACTTTAGTTAGATAGTAGAAAGTTAAAAAATACAGAAAGGAAATTGTCATGACAGAAAAAATTCAGTCACAACTTTCGCGAATGCTAAATAAGGTGTCGCAGAAATTCCCACAGGTGGAAGAGCCAACCGTGATGACAGACATCCACATCCGTATCAATCAAGAAACGGGTGATGTAATGGTCTTCAATGACGACGAGCAAGAAATTACCCGCATAGTTGTTGATGAATGGATTGACAATCAGGATGATGAGGAACTGTTCTATCAAAAGGCAGCAAAAGCACTTCGACAACTATTGCTCAAAGATGGTTTCGGTTCATCAATGGGTATAATAATGCCATACAGTTTTGTTCTTGAGACAGAAACTGGCGAACACATCGACGAGTTGTTCATCGCAGATACTGACGATACTATTATAATAGGTGGGGCATTCATGGAAAATCTGGAAAAAGATCTTGACGATTTCATGAAGCACCTTATGGAAGATTAAAGAAATAAATTGAAAATATAAAATTGAAAGCATAAAAGAATTATGGCAGAGAATCATAATCATCTTGTAATTATGGCAGGTGGTGTTGGTAGCCGCTTCTGGCCTATGAGTACAGAGGATAAACCAAAGCAGTTTATCGATGTCCTTGGTGTGGGCCGTTCTCTCATGCAGCTTACTTACGACCGTTTCAAAGGCGTTTGTCCTGCAGAGAATGTATGGGTCGTGACTAATGCCGCATACGTAGAAACGGTAGCAGAGCAGTTACCAGAAATTCCTCGTAGAAACATCCTTAGTGAACCATGCCGTAGAAACACAGCTCCATGTATCGCATACGTCAGTTGGAGAATCAAGGTACAGGATCCTAATGCAAATATAGTAGTTACTCCAAGTGACCATGTAGTTATGAACGTTGCTGAGTTCCAACGTGTCATAACAAGTACTCTCAACTTTGCAAGTGAGACAGACGCTATCATAACACTTGGAATGAAGCCTACCCGTCCTGAGACTGGTTATGGTTATATTCAGGCTGATCTCGCTCAGCAGAGTCTTCGCAACAAGGAGATATTCCGTGTTGATTCATTCCGCGAGAAGCCAAATCTCGAAACTGCTAAGGAGTATATCTCACATAACTATTACTTCTGGAATGCTGGTATCTTCATCTGGAACGTGCGTACAATCGTAAACGCATTCCGTATGTATCAGCCACTTATTGCTGCAACATTTGAGGAAATCATCCCTGTTATGGGAACAGCAGAAGAACAGAAAGTTGTTGACGAGAAGTATCCAGAATGCGAGAATATAAGTGTTGACTATGCCATTCTTGAGAAAGCTGAGGAAATATTCGTATTCCCCGCAGACTTCGGTTGGAGTGACCTCGGCACATGGGGATCACTTCAAACTCTCTCAAAGAAAGACGATGAAGGAAATGCTATTATCAGTCAGAACGTGAAACTCTTTGAGTCAAGCAACTGTATCGTCAACGTAGAAGGAGCCAAGCAAGTTGCTATCCAAGGACTTGACGGATATATCGTAGCAGAAAGAGATGGACGACTACTCATCTGCAAATTAGCAGACGAGCAACGTATCAAAGAATTCTCAAAATAACAGAATATAGAAAAAAACAAAATATACACATAAAAAATGGAAAAGAAAAATATTGCTTTGATTACAGGTGTTACAGGTCAGGATGGTTCATACCTCTCAGAATTCCTTCTCGCTAAAGGTTATGAAGTTCATGGTATTATCCGCCGTTCTTCAGTAGATTTCCGTGAGCGTATCGCGCATCTTGAGGGTACACCAAACTTCCACCTCCACTATGCAGACATGAGCGACTCAATGTCACTCGTAAAGCTTGTAGGTAAGGTACAGCCAACCGAAATCTATAACCTCGCAGCACAGTCACACGTACAGGTATCATTCGATGCTCCTGAGTTCACAGCTGACGTTGATGCAGTAGGCGTTCTCCGTGTACTTGAGGCTGTTCGTACAAACCACCTTGAGAAGACTTGCCGTATCTATCAGGCTTCTACTTCAGAGCTTTACGGTAAGGTAGAGGAGGTTCCACAGAATGAGAAGACTCCATTCCACCCATATTCTCCATACGCAGTTGCAAAGCTCTATGGTTTCTGGATTATCAAGGAGTACCGTGAGGCATACAATATGTTCTGCTGCTCTGGTATTCTCTTCAACCATGAGTCAGAGCGTCGTGGTGAGACATTCGTAACACGTAAAATCACTCTCGCTGCTGCTCGTATTGCACAGGGCAAGCAGGAGAAGCTCTTCCTCGGTAACCTCGACTCACTCCGTGACTGGGGCTATGCAAAGGACTATGTTGAGTGTATGTGGCTCATCCTTCAACACGAGACACCAGAGGACTTCGTAATCGCAACAGGTGTTCAGCACTCTGTTCGTGAATTCACATACGCAGCATTCAAGGCTGCTGGTATCGAACTTAAGTTCGAGGGCAAGGATATTAACGAGAAGGGTATCTGCGTTGACGGTCCTAAGGAACTTATTGGCAAGACTCTCGTTGAAGTTTCAGAGGATTTCTATCGTCCAACAGACGTTGTAAACCTCTGGGGTGACCCAACAAAGGCAAAGAAGGAACTTGGTTGGAATCCACAGACAACAAGCTTCGAGCAGCTCGTTGAGATTATGGTTCAGCACGATATGGCTAAGGTAAAGGCAGACTCTGTTGCAGCAGAGGTTCGTACAAACCTTGCAGAGTATCTTGAAAAGGGTATCGTTAAGTAATTACGAATTACAAATTACTAATTTCCTGTCTTTGACACTCAAAAGGCATGTTAATTATTAATTGTTAATTATTAATTGTTAATCGTGTTAGATAAAAACTGTAAAATATATGTAGCAGGTCACCACGGTCTCGTGGGATCTGCTATCTGGAACAACCTCAAGTCTCGCGGATACGAGAACCTTGTTGGTCGTTCACACAAGGAACTGGATCTCACAGACCAGTATGCGGTAAAGAAGTTCTTTGATGAGGAACAGCCAGATGCAGTAGTACTTGCAGCTGCATTCGTAGGTGGAATCATGGCAAACTCACTATATCGTGCCGACTTCATGATGATGAACATGAAGATTCAATGCAATGTCATAAGTGAGGCTTATGCTCATGGTGTAAAGAAACTCCTCTTCTTAGGTTCTACCTGTATCTATCCGAAGAATGCTCCACAGCCAATGAAGGAGGATTGCCTCCTCACATCTGAGCTTGAATATACCAACGAGGAATATGCTATCGCTAAGATTGCAGGACTAAAGATGTGCGAGTCATATAACTTGCAGTACGGCACTAACTATATAGCAGTTATGCCTACGAACCTTTATGGTCCTAACGATAACTTCCACCTCGAGAACTCTCATGTCATGCCAGCTATGATGCGTAAGGTATATCTCGCAAAGCTCATTCATGACGGCGACTGGACTTCTATCCGTGCCGACCTCACCATCCGTCCTGTTGGTGCCAATATGAAGGAGAATGGTGAGACCGTACGTTATGTAATCGATGGTAACTCTGACGAATCTCTTATCCTCAAGGTACTTGCATTCTACGGAATCGAGAACAATAAGGTTACTCTCTGGGGAACAGGTAAGCCTCTCCGTGAGTTCCTTTGGTCAGAAGATATGGCAGATGCATCAGTTCACGTACTGCTCAACGTTGACTTCAAGGATATCATCGGTATCGAGAAATACTCAAGCGTACACTATGGTGTAAAGGCTGACGGTGTAGTTGACCGCAACCATTCTACAGGTCGTGGCGGTGCAATTCCATCACTTGGCGAGATTCGCAACTGTCATATCAACGTAGGTACAGGTAAGGAACTCACTATTCGTGAGCTTTCAGAACTCGTTGTAAAGGCAGTTGACTTCAAGGGCGAGGTTATCTTCGACTCAAACAAGCCTGATGGCACAATGCGTAAGCTCATTGATGTGAGCAAGCTCCACTCTCTCGGCTGGACTCATAAGGTTGAGATCGAGGATGGTGTTCAGAAACTCTTCGATTGGTATAAATCTTCTCTTAAAGGTTAAAAGAGTAAAGTATAAAGTATAAAGAAAAATAAAAATGAACGGTAAAGTAGATGTCCTGCTCGGTTTGCAGTGGGGCGATGAAGGTAAAGGAAAGGTGGTCGATGTACTGACCCCTAAGTATGATGTAGTAGCACGCTTCCAGGGTGGTCCTAACGCTGGTCACACTCTTGAGTTCGAAGGACAGAAATATGTCCTCCGCTCTATCCCTTCTGGTATCTTCCAGGGTGGTAAGGTTAATATCATCGGTAATGGCGTTGTTCTTGCTCCAGACCTCTTCATGGGAGAGGCTAAGGATCTTGAGAAGAGCGGACATTCACTCAAGGAGCGTCTCCATATCTCTAAGAAAGCTCACCTCATCATGCCTACCCACCGACTTCTTGATGCTGCCTACGAGTCACTCAAGGGTAAGAACAAGGTTGGTACCACAGGCAAGGGCATCGGTCCTACATATACCGACAAGACATCACGCGACGGTCTTCGTGTAGGTGATATCCTCGATGGCTTTGAAGAGAAATATGCAGCTCACAAGGCTCGTCACATCATGCTTCTCAAAGCCCTCGACTTCAAGTATGACGAGGCTGCACTTGCTGAGACCGAGAAGGTATGGATGGAAGGTGTAGAATACCTCAAGCAGTTCCAGATTGTTGACTCTGAACATGAGGTTGGTAAGATTCTCAAGTCTGGCAAGTCAATGCTCGCAGAGGGTGCTCAGGGCACTATGCTCGACGTTGATTTCGGTTCATATCCATTCGTAACATCTTCAAACACAATCTGCGCAGGAGCTTGCACAGGTCTTGGTATCGGTCCTAACAAGATTGGTGAGGTGTTCGGTATCATGAAGGCTTACTGCACACGTGTTGGTGCAGGTCCGTTCCCTACAGAGCTCTTCGATGAGACTGGCAAGAAGATGCGTGATATCGGTCATGAGTATGGTGCCGTTACAGGTCGTGAGCGTCGTTGCGGATGGATTGACCTCGTAGCTCTCCGCTACTCTATCATGGTCAATGGCGTTACACAGCTCATCATGATGAAGTCTGACGTTCTTGATACATTCCCAACAATCAAGGCTTGTACTGCTTACAAGGTAAACGGTGTTGAGACACGCGATTTCCCATACGACATCGAGAAGGGTATCGAGCCTGTCTATACCGAACTCCCAGGATGGCAGACTGATATGACTAAGTACACAAGCGAGGATGAGTTCCCACAGCAGTTCAAGGACTACATCAAGTTCCTTGAGACTGAGCTTGAGACTCCTATCACCATCATCTCTATCGGTCCTGACCGCGATCAGACTATCGTTAGAAAGTAAGAGGAAACACCCCTCCCCCGGCCCTCCCGAGGGAGGGAGTTAATCTGTCACATTTTTCTCGCGAAGAAATATTTGCAAACAGATTTCTCTGATTTATACGAAAAAAAGCAGCGCAAAAAAGGTGACTAATAAACTCCTCCCCTCGGGGAGGCTGGGAGGGGGTCACTTTATTTAAACATGGCAAAACCAAGCATACCAAAGGGCACTCGCGATTTCGGTCCTGTCGAGATGGCGAAGCGCAACTACATATTCAACACCATAAAGGACGTTTACGCCCTATATGGATTCTCACAGATAGAGACTCCTTCAATGGAGAATCTGTCAACCCTCATGGGTAAGTATGGCGAGGAAGGCGATAAACTCCTCTTCAAAATCCTTAACTCAGGAGATTTCCTTCACGGAATGACTGCCGACGAAGTGGCAAATACAAGCACCCTTAAACTTGCGGCTAAGTTCTGCGAGAAAGGTCTCCGCTACGACCTCACCGTTCCATTCGCACGCTATGTGGTGCAGCATCGCGAGGAACTGCAGCTTCCTTTCAAGCGCTATCAGATACAGCCGGTATGGCGTGCTGACCGTCCGCAGAAAGGTCGCTACCGCGAGTTCTACCAGTGTGATGCCGACGTTGTAGGCTCTGATTCCCTCCTCAACGAGGTTGAGCTTATGCAGATTGTCGATACCGTATTCACAAAGTTCGGCATTCGCGTGCAGATCAAGATCAACAACCGTAAGATACTCTCTGGTATTGCCGAGGTGATAGGTGAAGCCGACAAGATTGTTGACATCACCGTTGCCATTGACAAGCTCGACAAGATAGGTCTCGATGCCGTAAACGAGGAACTTCGTGCCGACGGCATATCAGAAGAAGCTATTGAAAAACTTCAGCCTATCATCAAGCTCGAAGGAACAAACGAAGAGAAGCTCAACGTTATCGCAGAGGTTCTCGCTTCTTCCGAAATAGGCATGAAGGGTGTTGAGGAATGCCGCTATATACTCTCTGCCCTCGACTCTCTGAAGGCATATACTGAGGGCAACAATTCAGTTCTGAAGAATGAACTGCAACTCGACCTCACCCTTGCACGCGGTCTAAACTACTATACTGGCGCAATCTTCGAGGTAAAGGCTCTAGACGTTCAGATAGGTTCAATAACAGGTGGCGGACGCTACGACAACCTCACAGGCATCTTCGGAATGCCAGGACTCTCAGGTGTCGGAATCTCATTCGGAGCAGACCGTATCTACGACGTGCTCAATCAGCTCGATCTCTATCCAAAGGATGCAATGACTGCCACACAGCTTCTCTTCATTAACTTTGGAGAAAAGGAAACTGCCTATTGCCTTCCAATAGCCAATAAGGCGCGTGCAAACGGCATACGCACGGAAATCTACCCTGACTCTGTGAAGATGAAAAAGCAGATGAGCTATGCCAACGCAAAGCAAATACCATACGTTGCCCTTGCCGGCGACAATGAGATTGCAGAGGGAAAGATAACCCTCAAGAACATGATTACAGGCGAGCAGACTCTCGTAACTCCTGAACAGCTTATTGCAATGATCGGTTAAGGGTTAAAGGTTAGAGGTTAGAGGGTTAGAGCCCCCTAAGTCCCCCCTCTCTTCGGAGGGAGCAGGGGTTTGAAATGCATGTTAATTGTTAATTGTTAATTTATCGCTATGCGAAAATTCATCACACTAATCACCATGAGCATCATGACACTCGTTATGATGACCTCATCCAACAAAGCCTTCACCATCTATCTCATAGGTGATTCCACAATGGCCAATAAGGACATTGAGAAGGAAGGACGTGAGCGCGGATGGGGTATGGCTCTCCAGGGCTTCTTTGCCGAGGAAGTATATATTGACAATCGCGCTCTCAACGGCC
This sequence comes from uncultured Bacteroidales bacterium, assembly GCA_902798615.1. Classification (GTDB taxonomy): domain Bacteria; phylum Bacteroidota; class Bacteroidia; order Bacteroidales; family Bacteroidaceae; genus Prevotella. The sequence continues at coordinate 95,745 of CADBXL010000003.1, forward strand.
GCTCTTCCAAGTCATTCATCGACGAGGGACACTGGCAGAAGGTTCTTGACGACATCAAGCCGGGCGACTACCTCGTAATCCAGTTCGGACACAACGACGAGAAGGGTAAGATTGGCGACAAGCGTCACACTATCGCCGGACTCACCTTCGACGACAACATCCGCATGTTCTGTCGCGGTGCTCTCGGCAAGGGTGCCACACCTATTGTGATGAATCCTGTAGTCCGCTGCGAGTTCACAAAGCGTATTGACCGCGAAACGGTGAACGAGGCACGAAGCAAGAAGGGCTCGTCAGACGATGTGAACATAGAGAATAGCGAGAAGCTGAAGGATACCCACGGAGCATACGCCGTAACGCCTAAGTATGTGGCTCGCGAACTCCGCGTCCCCTTTGTCGATGCAACAGGCATCACGGCAAGCCTCGAAAGCCGACTCGGTCCTACCAACGCCAAGCTGCTCCACATGCTGAGCGCCGACAAGAAGGGCAAGGACACCACCCACTACACCGAATACGGAGCGCACCGCGTGGCTGAGCTCCTCGTCGATGCAATGGCGGAGGCGTGCCCCGAACTAAAGCCCTACGTTCGCCACTACGACTTCATCGTGTCAGCCAAGGGATTCGGCAACTACCTCACTCTTCAGGCTGCCATCAACAACGTGCCCATCTATGCCAAGTCAACCATCTGCGTGCTCGACGGTGAATGGAAAGAACCGAAGATCACTTCCGGAAAGAAAATCAAGTACGTGAAATTCTCTGGTGCAAAAGTAGAATAACTCACGATAATTTTAACAGTAAAAACAAGGGAAACGGATTTATCTGATTTATCTGATAGCTGGCGCAGTAATTATTCGCGATTTTTTTTCAGATAAATCAGATAAATCCGCTTCCCTTTTTCGTTGATTGACGTTAGAATAGAGTTCAACGACTTGCTTTTTGCTTGGCTCTGCGAGGGCTGAACGTCGAAGAGGTCGGCGGCCGAAGGGAAAGCCAAAGCCCCGACACCTAATAGGGCAGTCCGATAGGGCTGTTATTCGATAGATGCGTGACTAAAGGAGCGCTGTAAGTGCGACACCTGAAGACTTTAGGTATCGGTCCTACAGACCTCAGATGTCAATCACGAGCGCAAGCGAGACTTGCGTAGCTTGTTGAGCCTTGCGACTGTCTTGCTGATGAGCTTAGCGAATAAAAAATCCGTAGAATCTGTGCTATCTGTGTTCGGAAAAAAATAACAAGGGAAACGGATTTATCTGATTTATCTGACAGCTGGCGCAGTAATTATTCGCGTTTTTTTTCAGATAAATCAGATAAATCCGCTTCCCTTTTTCGTTGATTGACGTTAGAAAAGAGTTCGACGACTTGCTTTTGCTTGGCTCTACGAGGGCTGAAAGCCCCGACACCTAATAGGGAAGTCCGATAGGGCTGTTATTCGATAGATGCGTGATTAAAGGAGCACTGTAAGTGCGACACCTGAAGACTTTAGGTATCGGTCCTACAGACCTCATCCCCCTATATCGACAAATATAACAGCCCTATCGGACTGCCCTTTTTAGCTATCGCTCATTCAGAGCTCTTTCAACCAAATGATAGTCAATAATATACAACAGAAGGAATTTTTCGCTAAGGCTCATCAGCGAATAAACTTGAATAATTTAACAGTAAAGAAATCAAGGGATAAGAGTCATGGCGAAGCAGGGCACGGAGGGGGAAAGCAATCGTTATCCTTAATATAAGTTAAAATCTGAAATTATTACAAGTGTTTTGTAGGCGTTTCAAGTTTTTTATCTATCTTTGCAACCGAGGAATGGTAAAAAGGCTAAAGGCAAAAGGCTAAAGGCTAAAGTTTTAGGCTAAAGGCTAAAGGCAAAAGACTTTTGACCATAGTCCTTAGACTTTTGACCTTAGTCTTTTGTCTTTAGACTTTAGACTTTCGACTTTAGCCTTTCGGCTTTAGACTTTAGACTTTAGCCTTTCGACTTTAGCCTTTCGACTTTAGTCTTTCGGCATTTTAAGAAAACGACCTAAACACTCTCGAAAAGATATGCAGGCAAAGGAGGCATCGGCAATACTGGCATCTCACGGAATAAAACCTACGCTTCAACGAATAGCAATAATGAGCTATATACTTGAGCACCGCATACACCCGACTATTGAGGATGTATATAACGGTCTTGTGGCAAACTTCCCTACTCTGAGCAGGACTACGGTGTATAACACTCTCAGAATGTTCTCAGAGCGCTCGGCAGCACAGATGATAACCATTGACGAGCATCGGGTATGCTATGATGGGGATACGCATCCGCATCCGCACTTCATCTGCCGGAAATGCGGTCAGGTGTTTGACCTGATGGGGCTGCCCATGCCTGTATGCCCCTCCAGGGAGGAGGCTGACGGATTCATGATTGACGAGGCGCAGCTTTACTACAAGGGTCTGTGCCCTGACTGTAGTACGACGACGGTGGAGGATTGAGACCCCTCCCCAGCCCTCCCGAGGGAGGGAGCTGGAAGGCGATGAGGATTACAGGAAATTCGTAATTCATAATTAGTAATTCGTAATTCATAATTAGTAATTCGTAATTAATAAACCCCTAATTTTTTAACAAACAAAAAAAAACATTATGAAGAAGAAATTTATTTGTACCGTGTGTGGATATGTTCACGAAGGTACTGAGGCACCTGAGAAGTGCCCGATTTGCAAGGCTCCAGCCTCGAAATTCAATGAGATGTCGGTAGAAGACACACCTGAGTTTGCTACAGTTCACAAGCTTGGTGACGGTAAGCTACCTGGTGCTGACGAGGAGATGATAAGGGACTTGAACAACCATTTCAACGGCGAGTGCGGAGAGGTGGGCATGTACCTTGCCATGGCACGTCAGGCTGACCGCGAGGGATATCCGGAAGTGGCAGAGGCTTACAAGCGCTACGCTTGGGAAGAGGCAGAGCATGCAGCAAAGTTTGCAGAGCTCCTTGGTGACGTTCTCTCTGACACGAAGTCAAACCTCGAGGCTCGCATAGCAGCCGAGAAGGGTGCTTGTGAGGATAAGTTCCGCATTGCGAAGAATGCGAAGGCAGCAGGTCTTGATGCTATCCACGACACGGTTCACGAGATGGCTAAGGACGAGGCTCGCCACGCAGCAGGCTTTATGGGACTTTACAAACGTTACTTCAAGTAATAAAGACTCATAACACAGGTGAATCTACAAAACAAAACCAGAGGCATATCACAACCAGTGATATGCCTCTTTCGTTTGTCACCATTTCATGGTAATCCGAACATTGCCCCAAAGGGCGAAGATGACATTTTATACAGAAGTTTATAAAAAAAGCAGAAAACGCTTGGTGATATGAAGAAAAAACATTAATTTTGCAATTGTGCTACCAAATGCTTCATACATTACTATCATAAAAAAAACAGCACAATTAATACATTAATTTATTATGAACATACGTTTTTTCATATGCTTTCTTTCATTGTATATATCTTTGACTATCAATAGTCAAACTATGGACATTCACTATAAGAACGGATTTGTACAGAGTGAAGATGTATCGCAGATTGACAGCCTGTCATTTAGTAGCACTACAAATGGAAACTCATCCATAAATCAAATTGTGAATACACTAAACTCAATTTCTTCTGAAAAGATTTCACATTCACCAAGCACAGAGAGCAACATCAATGCCACTAACGTAAAGGATGCAATTGACGAGATTGGATGTAAAGTGAATAGCATGAATAACATGATGAATGATTTTGCCAAGAATTACGAGGTCGTTTCTTGTCTGTTTGACTGGATCTCTAGAAATGGCCAAGAGAATTCAATAAAAAGATACACAAATCATTCCACTTCAAAAGACGCGACAGTAAGCGTAGATGGAAATATTGTACATTTCAAAGGCACTCTCCCATCTCCATATACATTCTTCAATATCGGTTTTGATATACCACCAACATTATATGCAAATGAAAGCAAGAAATATGTCGTATTACTGACAGGTTCTGTAAAACCAGAAAATCTAAGACAGGTCGTTCTTAGAGAAAATGAAAGTAAATACACAGAACTTGTCGGACAGGACTTTGAAGACGGAGTTGAAGTGCGTTTTCAGACTCTACTTTATATAAACTATGAAAAAGGAACTACAGGGAATTCAAGATATGTGTTCTTCTCCACCTATCCGAAAGATAACACAAAGGACGTCAAAGCAGAATACAAGATAAACCGATATTGCGTATTTGAATACCAAGAAGGATGGTCTATATCCGATTATATCAGCTGCTATGACAATAGTGGAACATACCAGCTAAAAAATGTAGCCAAAGGTACAGCCACAGAATCGTATGTAAATGAGGCCATCGAGAAGTTATCTGACACAATGGCTAGTCAAAGTCAATATTCTCCATACTCAGGAAATTTCGACTGGGATGTGAACATGATTATCAACTATGGTCAAAGTCTGTCAGTTGGAGGTGGTGCAGCAACAATAAATGACGATTTTCGCAATACGATGACTTTCCCTGGTGGAATAAGCGAGTGGGCTTCAGAACTGAATATTGATGACAAGAGTCAGGTCGAAAATTTTTATGGCAATACACTTGAGAGCCTGAATACAAGAAAAAGCAAAAGCTATCCCCCTATTGCATCCTGTGCTTTGGCATGGATGTCATTACTAGAAAAGGAGAACCATATTGACATGAACAATTTCGACTATCAGTTTCTTATGTCAACACCAGGTTATAACGGAATTGCCATCGAGGGATTATCCAAGGCGGGCAGATTTCCGAACTACAAATCGCCCGAAGGCGAGCAAGGCTACTATTACCGAAGACTATTGCTCGGTGTTCAGAAAGGCATGGAAAATGCACACAGAATGGGCAAGACATTCGGTGTGCCTTGTGTGTTCTTTGTTCAGGGTGAGACAAATAACTATGAATCAACAGAAACATACTATCAAAAGCTGAAACAGCTCTTCCATGACCTGAATGATGATATAAAAGCTATAACCGGACAACAAAAGGATGTGGTTTTCATAACCTATCAAATGTCTTCCTATGAAACTAAAGACAAAATATCTGGTCCTACCTATGCACAATTACAACTGGCAATGGAAGAGGACAATGTTCATCTGGGCGGGGCAATGTATCAATTCGAATATACAGATCTATACCACCCTATGGACAGAGCCATTATTGGACTTCAGGCTGGAATCATCGCAAAGAGAATAATAAATGACGAGAAGCCGTTGGCATTGTTCTATCCAAAGACTTTTAGTGTACAACATTCTGGAGACACATGGCTTCTCTCTATTCAGTTTGACGTTCCTGTGCCTCCTATGAGATTTGTGACCGACATTCCAGACAGATGGCATAACGTTAATGGCAAGCAGGAGAACTATGGCTTTACGCTTGTGAAAAACGGAATTGATATAATTGCCGAGGAACCTGTAATAAAAAGAGGCAATACACTTGTTATTAAATGCAAGCAAAACCCATCAGGCGCTTCATTAAGCTATGCGACTTCTGGTCATTTTGGTGGAGGCAACCTCTGCGACAGTCAGAACATCACGGTGAAATGTAAGAACATTGACTATAAGATAGACAATTTCTGTCCTATTTTCAAAAATATAATAATCCCATAATGTCCTCAATATGAAAATACTATTTACAATATTACTCGCAATACTCTCCGGTTGTAAGATTCAGGCAAAAGAAAAAGACGCAATATTTGTCTGGGTTAATGGAGATTCTTGTTGTTACAAGTTTGACTCTATTCCTACGGTATCCTTCAAGGACAAGACAGCAGTACTAACCCAAAATGGGAACAAAACTCCTGTATTGACCATAGATCTTGACAATACCAATGATTTGAAAATAATGTTTGGCATATATCAGGAAACTAACTGCATAAACACCATACAAAACAGTTCCATTGTAAGCCAAAACGGGAAATATATAAAAGGAGGTAAACTGATTATAATAAAGAATGGTAGGAAATATGACAGCAAAGGAGTACTGATTAACGAAATAAGTAATCGTTAAAAAGATTACCAAGAGTTAATAAATTGAATGCCGCTTATGGTAGTTCGCGATGAACAATTCCATAAGCGGCATTACTATCTCTAACATCCTTCCCCTTGGGAAGGCTTGGTTAGGCTTTTAATCCCTTCTGAATGCTATCTCTCACCTTATCCGAAATACTATCATAAGTATCTCCATTCTCAGGCATGACAGGAGGCAGATACTCCACTTCAATCTTCTTTGGCTTTATCCATTTAGAGCCTCTTGGAAGCACATCATAAGCGCCACGGATGCAGACAGGCACGACAGGCACATTGAGTTCCTTACTCAGTATGGCAAAAGTCTTCTTGAACGGAACCATCTCGCCGTCGTAAGAGCGTGAGCCCTCTGGGAAGATAACAACATTCTTACCGAGTTTCAGTACCTCTGAGAGTTTCAGAATTGAGTTCTTCAGATTACGCTTCTCCATGAGGATGATGTTATTCCTCTTTGCCAGAGACTTCACCACAGGATGCTTCACATGCTCCTCGGTAGCGAAGAAATATGAATTCTTCAAAGTCTTGTAACTCAATCCGGAAGCCACAATAGGACCGTCAAGGAAGCTCTGGTGATTAGGAGCTATGATGAAAGGTCCCTTCTTCGGAACATTCTTCTCTCCAACAATCTTCAGTCGGTTGTTAAGTTTCAGGAATGACTTGAACAACTTGGCATGAAGCGGATAGAAAACAGAAGTAGAAGGCAGTTCGAGTGAGGAATTATTGGCAAGGAGCATCTCGTGCCAATCCATCTTGTTCACGTCAACATGAGTCTTTCTGCTCTCCACTTTCTCAGCAACCGACCTGAGAGTAGTCATCATCTCAGGCTGGATATCCACGCCGAAGGTCTGCTCGATGAAGCCTTGCAGTCCCACCTTGTCAAGGGAGTCGAAGGCAAGGTCGGTTTCAAGATGGTCGTCAGCATGAACCTCGACCTTCTTCTCAGACTCGATATAGTCCTTGATGATGCGCATCTCATTCGACATCTCCTCCGCACTCTCAACCTTACTCTTTACACTTTCTCCCTTAGACTTTAGAATATCCTTGAGCTTGAAACGCTGGAGCTTGTCGAGCTTGGTTCTTGGCAGGTCACCTCTATACACGAAGATGCTCATCAGTTTCTTGTAGTTAGTAACCGTGAGGTTGTAAGGCTCTATGACCTCCTTCTTCAAGGTTATCTCCACCTCCTCGTCAGAAAGGTTTCTTGCCCATGCCTCATTAGGCACTATGATGCCCATAAGCATGTCGCCATTCTGAACGACGGCAGCCTCCTTGACACGGTTCTCATACTTCTCAAGCTTATACTCAATCTCATTAGGCTGCACGTTCTTACCGTTGGAGAGAACGATGATCTCCTTCGTTCTGCCAGTAAGATACACCCTACCCTTTTCATCAAGGTAAGCAAGGTCACCAGTATGTAGGAATCCGTCAGAGTCAATAACCTGAGCAGTCTCCTCAGGACGGTTATAATAGCCTTTCATCAGGTTATTACCCTTACAGCAAAGCTCACCGTTCACAATCTTACACTCTACGGAAGGCAAAGGCAATCCAGCACAACCGCAGATATAGTCGCCAGGGCGCGTAAAGGCAATGATAGGAGCCATCTCAGTCATGCCATATCCCTCAAGCAGGTTAATGCCAAGGGCGGTAAGGCCTTCTCCAATCTCCTTGTCAAGGGCAGCACCGCCACATACGCAGTAATCCAGATGACCGCCCATCTTCTTATGAACAGAAGAGAAGACAATCCTTGAGAGCTTCGGACTCTTGGCCTTCTTACAGATAGTAAACAGGGTTCGAGCCACGAAACTGGCATTTATCTTCTTCATAATGCCAGAATACAGCATCTGCCATAGTCGGGGAACACCTACGAAGATTCCTACCTTGCCCCGGCATAATGCCTCCATGATGTCAGGTCCCTGCAACGTTTCGCAGATGATGATACCGTCACCCTGCAGAATAGGGATAATGACTGTACCCATCAATGGCAATACGTGATGCACAGGAAGCAGCATCAATGTTCTTCTCTTTCCGTTGAACACATTGACCTCATCACATACGCCAGCCTTGTTTGCCCACAGATTCCTGTAGGTCAGCATAACGCCTTTTGGCGAACCAGTAGTACCAGAGGTGTATATGATAAGCGCGATAGCGTCATCCTCATAACTTTTCTCGTCAAGAGTGGAAGGGACTATATCAAAGCCGCTTATATCCTCTTTCTCGACCTCATTTATAACGAGGATTCTGACGTCAAAGTCAAGACGGGACACAACCTCCCTCGCAACCTTCTCACATGCCTCTGACACCCACATACATTCAGGAGTACAATCCCTGACTATATACTCTAAATCAGAAACAGTTGCCGTTGCATCAACTGGAACGGCTATACTTCTGTTCTGCCACACAGAAAAGAATGCATACACCCAACCGATCCTGTTCTCACTAAAAATAATGGTCTTCTTTGGATTCAGTTCCCTTGTATGACTCCCGAACACACTCACATGCTGCAACATCTCCTGATAGGTCACATCCTTACCAGAAGACATTATCGCTATTCTATCAAGACTTAGTTTCATGTCCTATAAAAAATATTATCCTTGTTTCTATTGCAAAATTACAACATTCTAATTACATATAATCATTTTATCCTATATTTTCCATATATTACCATAATTTTTACACATATAGTCCTATCACACAAATAGAAAATCCTATTTTCATAACATCTGATCAGGTTTTTCTTTTTTTTAAAAAATCATACAAGACATGGAGTTTTGTGAATTTCAATCTCATTATGCACACAAACACCGGAAAACAATTGTAAAATTTCCACTTTATCACGTTGTTTTCTACGAATTTAGAGATATTTTCAACCAAAATCGTATTATTAACACAAAAAAAGAGCAAAAAATTTGTTTGTTCAGTTTTTTTTGCTAACTTTGCAACGAATCGATATTCAACAATCCGAATCTAATAATCATCAAAATAAACCACTTTAACACTTATTTCCTATGAAACCAGTAAAATACGCCCTTCTCATGATAGCCCTATTGCTATCGCCTATAAAGTTGATGAGCATGACAGAAGATGAAGCTCGCGACTATATAAAGGAATTCATCAGCAAGCAGCAGGATTTCGGCAAATACGACGAAACCCTTAAGTTGACATTTGCAAACATTAATATAGATGACAACGGTGTCAAGGTAATCTTCAATAAGGAAGACGATGTATTCAATCCATTATTCCCGGAGCTTACTGAAGGAAAGTTCAAAACCGTTGCGCAGGAGAACCGATACGTAAACCATCAGTTCGGACTTTATTTCCTTATGCGTGAAGCAATAAAGAATCCGAAATTCCTTGATGCACTCAAGGATTCAAATATCTCATGGGACGTATTTGTTATGAACCCACGCCAAAACGTGCCATATTACACAACTTCCTTTGGTTACAGGGATGTAGCCAACGCCATGCTCATCAATAATAATGATGAAAACACCGACTTCAAGACATTCCTTTCAATATCACTCGTTGACCGAGCGCTCAAGAGTCTCATGGAACAGGTTTACATTCCGCATGACAGCATAGGAATATCGTATGCACGCCTAAGCCAGAACGTACTTAAATGCACAATGCTTACCACAAGCGACTCTTACCCAAAGATAACGGCAACCAATGGTATGGTAGCACGCAACGAATGGATTGAGGCTTTCGTAGAGGGATGTATGGCAAAGAACTATTACAAGCAGCTTCTGAGCGTACTGAAGACAAAGCAGCCTACTGTTCAGATTCATGTGGAAGACATCCACAAGAAATACGACCCGGTAACATACACAATAAGCACATACGAAATTCTTGCAGCTGCACAACAGAGTACAACAGGCGGTCTCTCTGCAGCCGACTATATCGTACAGCAGATTGGCGGTACAAAACAGAAGGACAAGGATCTGGGACTATTCATGCAGAAATATGGTGATGTAGTTACTCAGATGAAACGAATAGCAGAGATAAATGCCGACAAATCAAGGCGTGTTTATGAAGTGGTTGACGAAATGCCAGAGTTTCCTGGTGGAACTCTTGCACTCACAAACTACCTTACCAATCAGGTTAATTACCCAACTGTAGCATTACAGAACAAGATACAGGGACGTGTGATATGCGAGTTTGTTATCACAAACGAAGGAAAAGTAACCAACGTGAAAATCGCAGAACCGACGAATCCGCTTCTTGATGCTGAGGCAAAGCGTGTTATCACATCAATGCCAAACTGGATTCCAGGACGCAATCGTGGTGAAAGAGTTAACACAAAATATAGTGTACCTGTCACCTTCACGCTCCCGAACTAAGAAGAGACATTGACGAAACCAAAGAAAAAAAAAACACACCATAAACACCTTTTGTACATTTTACAGAAATCGTACAACGTATTCATGTCTCACTCCCAGTGCTACGGTGCTGGGAGTTTCTCTTTCTATAGCTCATGAGAATTTCTTTGGCTAATTAAAAAGAACAAGGAGCACTTCCCCTTCAGAAAGCACTCCTCATTCCTCGTGACCTTGATGGGATTCAAACCCATGACCTTCAGAACCGGAATCTGACGCTCTATTCAGCTAAGCTACAAGGCCAAGACATGTACAATTTACCATGTACAATTTACAATTTTCAGCAATCCCCACATGAGCACTCCGGCTCCCTCCCTACGTAGGGAAGTTCGATGTTGATAACATCGGAGTATGTGCAAAGCGGGGGGAGAGGCCTTCCTTACATCGTCACACTCATCACATATACCACAGCAGCAGGAATAGCCATCAGAGACGAGTCGAATCTGTCAAGCATACCTCCATGACCAGGAAGTATATTTCCACTATCCTTCACACCAAGTGTGCGCTTGAAAAGACTCTCAACGAGGTCGCCCCATGTTCCGAAAAACACAACAACCAATCCCAAGCCTATCCATTGCAAGGTGCTCAATCCTGTAGGAGTAGCACCAAAGCTCTCAAGTACATTGTTATGGTCAATATATGACATCAGCCATGCAATCAGACACACAATAATACCACCACCAATACTGCCTTCCCATGACTTCGCAGGAGAAACCCTCGGAAACAGCTTATGCTTACCCAAAAGTGATCCAGAGATATATGCTCCCGTGTCATTACACCACAAGAACACGAAGATACTCAGAGGCAACAAAAGGCCGTATATTGTCTCACCTTCCATACTACGGAAAGCAAGCATATTAATACAAGCGAAAGGCAGAGCCACATACATCTGCGAGAGCATGGTATATGCCCAATCGTTGATGGCATCCTCATTCTTCTGATATATCTCGCTAACGAAGAGATAAACCACTGTGATGAGATAAGGAACAAAAGCAGCAGATGGAACTACCTGCATACACCACCCAGCAAAGGCAAGGAACAGATACACACCTGCAACAGTAGATATAAAACGGTTCACCTTCACGTTCTCACGCTGATTCACAAGTCCAGTGAACTCCCAGATAGACAAACCTGTCACAAGGGCGAACAAACAGACCATTGCCAAAGGCTTGAGGAAGCAAGTCACAACAATAGCCACGAACAGAACGCCCGTGATGGTCCTAACGACAAAATTATTCATGAGCCTCACCTCCATTATTATCTGAAGCGGAAACTGAATCAGAAGCGGAATCCGCAGTACCCTTAGTACGTCTCTCCCACTCCGCAGCCTCAGCCTCAAACTTGGCTTTCTGCTCATCATTTGCTTGAATAATCTCCTGAGCGCGTGAAGTCCAAGGACGCTTACCGAAGATACGCTCCACATCCTCTGCGAAGATAACCTCCTTGTCAATAAGCATCTGAGCAAGCTCATTATGGCCTTCCTTATGCTCAATAAGGATAGCCTTAGCACGAGCATACTGCTCATTAATCATCTTCAGCACCTCCTCGTCAATAGTCTGGGCTGTAGCCTCAGAATATGGACGCTGGAAACTATACTCGCTGTTATTATAGTAACAGATATTAGGCAGTTTATCGCTCATACCTGCATACGCAATCATACCATATGCGCTCTTTGTTGCACGCTCAAGGTCGTTCATGGCTCCAGAAGAGATATGACCTGTGAAAAGCTCCTCAGCAGCACGACCGCCAAGCAAGCTACACATTTCGTCAAGCATCTGCTCCTTAGTGTTAAGCTGACGTTCCTCTGGCATATACCAAGCAGCACCGAGGGCATTTCCACGCGGAACGATACTGACCTTCACCAATGGATTAGCAAACTCCGTGAACCAAGAGATAGTGGCGTGACCAGCTTCATGAAGCGCAATAGCACGCTTCTCAGCAGCAGTCATCACCTTTGTCTTCTTCTCCAGACCTCCGATAATTCTATCAACAGCATCAAGGAAATCCTGACGGCTAACAACCTTTGAATCGTGACGGGCAGCAATCAACGCAGCCTCGTTACATACATTAGCAATGTCAGCACCAGAGAACCCCGGTGTCTGACGAGCAAGCATATCAATATCAAGACTTTCCTCCACCTTGATAGGTTTCAGATGCACTTGGAATATCTCCTTACGCTCTGTAAGGTCAGGAAGGTCAACATGAATCTGACGATCAAAACGTCCTGCACGAAGCAGAGCCTTATCGAGCATATCCACACGGTTGGTAGCAGCCAGGATGATGACACCTGAGTTAGTACCGAAGCCGTCCATCTCAGTAAGCAAAGCGTTGAGGGTATTCTCACGCTCGTCATTACCGCCCATAGAAGGGTTCTTTGAACGTGCACGACCAACAGCATCAATCTCATCGATGAAGATGATACAAGGACTCTTCTCCTTTGCCTGACGGAATGTGTCGCGAACACGAGAAGCACCAACACCTACGAACATCTCAACGAAGTCACTACCTGACATTGAGAAGAATGGAACGCCAGCCTCACCTGCAACAGCCTTCGCAAGCAAGGTCTTACCAGTTCCCGGAGGGCCTACAAGCAAAGCACCCTTAGGAATCTTACCACCAAGATCTGTGTATTTTGCAGGATTTTTCAGGAACTCAACAATCTCCTGCACCTCCTGCTTAGCGCCTATCTGTCCGGCTACATCCTTAAATGTAACGCCAACGCTATTTTCCTTGCCATAGACACGAGCCTTCGACTTACCCACGCTGAAGACACCTCCACCGATGCCTCCACCGCCTCCCATTCTTCCCATGAAGAAGAGCCAGATAAATATGAAGAATGCCAACGGAGCGATGTTAAGAAGGAAACTCATGATGCCACCCGACTTCTCGTTGTCATAAGCCACATCACCCTTAAACTTTCCCTCTGTCTGTTTTGCATTAAGGAAGTCCTCTACCTGATCCACGCTACCAATCTCAACCTCGACATAAGGATCACGTCCCATTTCCTTGGTTGACTTCTTAAACACATCACGCACATTCCTTCCATATACGTACATGTGCAGATAGTTCTCAGGCTTATTGATTACAACTTTACTGGCATAGCCTCTATCCACATAAGCCTTGAAGGCACTATACGACACCTTATTTGTATTACCAGAGCCACTAAGCAGCGAACTGCCTCCGTCCGTGAAGAATGTCACGCACAGGGCAATCAGAATCATCACATAGAGCCAGTTCATATTGAACTTAGGCATCCTAGGCTTATTGTCGTTATTAGAAAAATCCTGCTTTTGCATTGTATAAAACTCCGAGTTAAGCTTCGGGAGCTTCAAATTGTTTTGGTTATTCAACTTTCGCCTCGCTAAAGTTGCAGGTTTAAAGGTTTACGGTTTTTAGGTTCTTGGGTCAGCATGCCATTCAGCAATTGAAAATTAATTTCTTAATATATTAATCTCTTAATTTCTTCCGACCTTACAACCTCAAAACCTTATAACCCATAAAGTCGAGCTTGCGAGTCTTTATATAGACCGGGGGGAAATCAGTCAAGGTCTGGGATATCCTCAGCAGGAGCATCCTCCCAGAGATTCTCAAGATTGTAGAAATCACGAGCCTCAGGCATGAACACGTGCACCATAACGTCCACATAATCCATGGCAATCCAAAGAGCATTCTCCGTACCTACAACATGAGTAGGCTTGTCCTGCAGCTCTATACGAACCATATCCTCCACAGAGTCTGCAATAGCACTCACCTGTTGAGGATTCTGTCCCTCGCATACGATGAAATACTGACAAATAGCACCGTCTATATTGCGGAGATCCACGATTCTGATCCCTTTACCTTTCTTCTCCTGTATGCCTTTAACGGCAACATCAACTAATTCCTTTATTGAATCCACTATATATTTTCTTTCTTATTCTTTATATATATATTATGAACATTCACCCCTTCACTCTGTATTCTGTTTAGAGCTAAAGCGCGAATCGAATGTGCAACGTGCGAAGCATCCTCGCACAACGGAAATAGTGCGTGTCAGTTCTTAAAACTGGCGCACGTCTTTGATTTCCGCGTGCAACGTGCGAAGCATCCTCGCGCGAAGCAAAAAGTGCGTGTCAGCTCATAAAGCTGGCGCACGTTTTTATTTTGCGAGTGCAAAGTTACTCAATATTCTTGACATTCCCCTCCAAAACTCCCAAAATTTGCATTTTTTTTTAGATTTTCGCGCAAAAGAGACGAAACATGACTTTTTTTGAAAATTTTTCTCGATTTTCTTGCAGGATACAGAAAAATGTTGTACCTTTGCACTCGCAAACAAGAAACAAGGAATTTTCTTGGTTTGCTAACACAAATTGGGATATGGTGTAATGGTAACACTGCAGATTCTGGTCCTGCCTTTCCTGGTTCGAGTCCGGGTATCCCAACAAGAACGCTGAATGAGAAATCATCCAGCGTTTTTTTATTTACAATTTGACAATTTACGATTAACTATTTATTTAACGTGAGTTTTTCCACACATTTTTAATCTCATTTTCGTCATAACGAAAAATCTGCTCCCCCAATATCATATTTGGAGAGTTTTTATTAATTGCATAATACGAAAATGCATAAATTCCCCCCCAAAAGGAATAACTTATTACATAATAATTTGCTTTTTTACATATAATTGTGTAACTTTGCCACCAAGAGGAGTAAACCCTATCAAAAAAGACAGTCTATGGTATCAGACAAGATTGAATACATACTCATGCTCATTAAGCTGTTTGCCCGTCACTTCGGTCTCAGCAACCAACAGGCTTATAGATACATAAGTCTGCATGGCGGTATTGAGTATGCAGAGAAGCACTATAACATCCTTCACACCCTTTCATTCGAAGACCAAGTAGAAGGACTTATTGCCTATTGTCACAAGAAAGGAGGAGCACTCACATGATACTATACCACGGTTCCAACCAACGAGTCACGCAAATAGACCTCACGAAATCACGACCAGCAAAAGATTTCGGTAAGGCTTTCTATCTTTCGGAGAAAAGAGAACAGGCAATCGAAATGGCTCAATTCAAGGCTGAAACATTCGGAGGCTCTGTCATCATCAATGAATTTGAGTTTGATGAATCCGCACTTGCAGCCCCAGACATCAAATTCTTCCGTTTTGATTCCTACACGGAAGAATGGGCACGTTTCGTCCTTGCCAACAGGTCATCAAACGTCACCAATCACGATTATGACATAGTCTTCGGTCCGATAGCCAATGACAAGATAGGCCGTCAGATATTCAACTTCCAGTCAGGCTATATCGACTTCGACACTTTTATCAAGCGCATACAATACCCCGAAGGAATCACTTTCCAATGGGCATTCTGTACAGAAAAAGCAATACAAAAACTCCATAGTCTATGAACATATCAGAAAGCGACTTTCAATATATGCTCGAATGTCAGGAACGTGATATCGCAACCCTTTTGGTAGAAGAGCATCACATGACCATACATCAGGCTCTTGATATCCTATATGCTTCCGACACATACAAGGCATTACAAAACCCCAAGACCGGGCTTTACTTCCAATCTCCGCGATATGTATTTTCTTATCTGTATGAAGAGATGAAGACCGGAAGAATGACGACATAAAAAATCCGCTACCCAAGCAGCACGCTCGGATAGCGGATTTTTAACGTTTCGGCATACAACCGATTACATGAATATTTGTATTGTAATTAACAACTATATCATGGATGCGACAAAAGATTCGATGCTATCCAGTTTCACTTCTCCAGCATCTTTCCCACTCTTAGCCTCACGCATTGCCTCTAATGTCACGTCATTAGGAACATCATCAAACAGATGTCGGGCATCAGGTAGCTTCTTACCAGAAGAATGAGTCTGACGAACCTCATCCAATGCGTTCTTCAGACTTTCACGAACATAGGTCTGCTGAGCCTCTCGCTTATCCTCTTCAAGAAGAGCGGATAGTCGTGACGCAATAGTTTTCTGTACAGATTTCTTTTGGTTCACGATGAGTGACCAGATAGCATCTGTTGTATTTACCGTTTCTGCTGTTGGAACGTGTAATGAAACTGCCATATAATTACAAAAAGCGATTAGCGCTCTTTGAGCGCAAAGATACTACATTTATCTTGAAACCACAAATCTTTTCCCTAATTTAACGTGAGTTCGAGGAAAAAAATGGAAACGGATTTGTCTGATTTATCTGAAATAAATCGCGAAAATATTACTGCGCCAGCTATCAGATAAATCAGAAAAATCCGTTTCCCTTTTTATTTTTAATGTTAAATTAAGTAGGTGTGCAAAATTATTTTTATTATGATTGTATTGATTAATGATGCAGGTTCAGCGCCTAAAATAAATGAGTGTAGTGACTCCTACTCGATTGTTTTTAGGTGTTGAAGATGCGCAGTAGGCGATGCAAGGATTGTATAAATAATTCTGCACACCTACTTATCAATAAATCTTGTTAGATGAAAATTCGTCGAATTCACGTTGATTTAACACAATTAGCGAATCCCCTACTTCATTATATCCTCTTCCTTCAACGGCTCGTAAGGACCTTCCTTAACCTCGAAGGTAACGGTACCCGACTCAAGTATCTCCACCCAATGCCATACGCCTTTGGGAATGTGGATGCCGTAATTGTCACCTCCAGCCGAGAGGATGGTGTCTTCAATCACGTTTCTGTCATCATCATACAGAACCACACGCATACTGCCCCTTACTAAGATGAAGGTCTCGGCACAATAACGATGGCGATGGATAGGAACAACCGTACCTGGCTCCATTGCATTGAAGAAGCGATGAGTCGCATCCGTCAACTTCTCATGAAGGTTGTAGTTCATCCTCAAACGAGGGGACTCCTTTGCCTGCTTCGACACGGAATCCAATAACGTCTTACTGATTATCATTCTCTAACCAACTTACTCCTAACTGGTTTTACAAGACAATACATCCAATATCCCAACAGACCTCCAAACATATTGTTCATCACATCATTAATGTCGCAAAACCCTCTTGACAGAACAAATTGCGACAACTCGATGCAACAAGACAAAATGCCCGACAACAACAAAATCTTCAACCCCATAGGCCGCCTCAGTAATACTGATGTACAGAAGCCAACAGGAACGAACATCATGACATTCATCAGCGCATCCTTAAGAATATACATATTTTTGTCAAAATAATTATGGAATGGCAGATACCAAACGTCATAATCAACAGATTCCTCCCTAAAGATAATCGTGAAGCAAAGAAGCAGCACCAAGTATTCTGCAAACATCACGGTCAGCATTCTCTTCAACTGAATGTAGATTACTCCCTTTCGTGTAAAAATCACCAAGGCAGCAACACATAGCACCAATAAAAGCACTACATATAGCCATTGAGGTGTTGTGTCGTATATTTTTATTATATTTTCCACCTTTCTCTAAATAAAATTTCAGTTTTTCCACAATTCCCACTTTCGCCATATCCAATGGTATAGTCTGAACACAGGTTCACACAGCACTTCCTCTGGGAAATAGCGCAGGAACATAAGGTTATGAAGTGTCTTTCCAAAGGCATGGGCAAGGACTCCATCACTTGCCTTTGCAAAGCGATTATCTGCACGTCCGAAGTTACCGCCTACAAGAATCTCTGAGAGTACAAAGTCACCAACCTTTTCATCCGGTTTACAGATGAGATATTCATCAGGCATGGCGAATACTTTCTGAAGCACATACATTATGGCACCAGCGAATTTCTTCATTCCGAAAGAACTAATCTGACCCTCTAAATCCCCCTGCATAGGGGGACTTGATTGCATTCCGGCTCTCTCCCCGAAACTATCATCACTAACCTCTCCCCCAACGCAGGGGGATTCTGGGGGTCTCATCTTCCCCCTACGCAGGGGGACTAAGGGGGTCTCCTGAGAGAATGTCTTCAGCACAAAGTAATAATCAAGTATCTGTCTCAAGCCTATTCCCTCGTCAAAGAGATGGCGATAGATATGTACTAACTGATAAACCGCATTAAACGATACGGAAGGCACAGGAAACTCATGCCCATCAATACTCGCTATTTCATTAGCGCCCTCAAACTTCCGACACCAGTTTCTCAACCTTATGTTTCTCAAAGGAGAGCACATGAACGAAGGACGATGATGAATCTCCACATCCACAGGATAGACATTCTCCAATTCCACATGATGATATCTCACCTCGGGAACTGGCTGATTTGCTGCTCTTGCACGAAAAAGAGCATATTCAATAACCTTTTTCTCCCCCTTGTTCTGTCTTGATATAGGAGCACACCACACATCAATATCCCCGGCAGTACGGCTATCCCTCAGATATTCAGGATAATTCACCAGATTACTCTGTCCCTTGAGGATACAACTCCATAACCCGTCATTCTCCAACTGCTTTGCCAACGCCTCACACTCAGCATTCATTTTCTCGTTTCTCTCCTTCGTAACCTGAGCATCATGCACCCATTCCGCAAGCACGTCAAAAGGAGGAAACTGCTCCTTCGGCAATCTCTCCACACCAGCAAAGGCAATCCCCAGAAGAGCATGTTTCTCACACTCTGAATACAAAGAAGCCCACTCGTCATCCGATAGCTGACGAGTGAGCTCCTTGCGATTACCTATTGCAATCTGCAATAATTCGAAAAAGAGACCCAGACCCTCTAAATCTCCCTGCATAGGGAGACTTTTATTACCCCCATTCATATTTCCCTGCATAGGGAGACTTTTATTGACCGCGTTTGTATCTTTCATCTATAGTTGTCTTTATGACGGTAAGGGCGTAATCGATGTTATGAAGAATTTGTTCATTCGTAAATCGTATAACCTTATATCCTGCAGACTCCAACCAGTCTTGACGAATTCTATCCTCCTCAACCTGATCTCGAATAAGACCCTCCATACCTCCCTGCATAGGGAGGCTTTTATTGGGCTCCTCCATACCTCCCTGCATAGGGAGGCTTTTATTGAGACCCTCCATACCTCCCTGCGTAGGGAGGCTTTTATTGAGACCCTCCATACCTCCCTGCGTAGGGAGGCTTTTATTGGGCATTAAAAAATATGAATGTGGATATTTATACAGAAATTGCCTTTCCTTATGATAGCCACCATCCACTTCGATGACAACCTGAGCATCACGACATAGGAAATCTACGATATAGTCCCCAATAATATGTTGTCGAAGAAACTTATGACCAAGAGCATTTCCCCTCAGACGCATCCATAATGCCCTTTCCGCCTCTGTCATAAACTGCCGATTTTCCTTAGCAAAGGTCTTCAACAGTTCATATCTATCAGGATTAGCCGTCTTCCACTCCATTATGACTTATAATGTAATATGCTCCCTATGCTGGAGAAATATGAGGAAATCTATGGGTGCTATCCCAAGTCCCCATATGCAGGGGGATTTAGAGGGTCTTTTGTCGCATCCTTAAGCCTCCCTACGCAGGGAGGTTTGGTGGGTCTTTACCCCTTCATCCTCTTATACAAATCGAAGAATATCTCTGCAGGATACTGGGTGAAGAACGGACGGTTACGCTTCATCCAATAGAGATGATGCCCTAACCTGCCAAGATGGCTGAGCGTCCTTGTGCGCTCAATATGTCGGGTATATTCACCAGCAAGCGTCACCATATTCAGTACGAAGCTACCATGTCGGGCATCAGGCTTGCAAATCAGGTATTCATCAGGCATACCGAAGACAGTCTGCAACACATACATCACAGCCCCGGCAAACTTCTTCATTCCGACATGCTCAATTATATTCATAACCGAGTCTTTTTCCCCTAAACTCTCATCTCTAAACCCTAAACTTTCCCCACTAAACTCTAAACTCTCCCCACTAAACTCTAAACCCTCATCTCTAGACTTGCGAAGCACCAAATAATAGTCATACAAATGACTAAACCTGATACTTTCACAAAACAGTTTCCTATAGAGATGAATCAGCTGATATACCACATTAAAGATATTGGAAGGCACAGGATATCCCCCATCTCCTATCGTGGGCCTTACTGACAGCATTCTCTCCTCCACCCACTTCTGAAGCCATCTGTCATGCCACGGGCAATTAAGGTAGGAGAATTTAAAGCGCACATCAACGGGGAAACTGCCAGTCTTCCAGTCCACAACCTGTCGCACCACCTTAGGCTTCAGATGATATGTTGACGAAACATACTGGAAGTTCACATACTCTATAAGCCCTAACTTACCATCCTTTTTTTCCTTCGGGCAACACAGAATATCAATATCCTCATGACAGGAATCTTCCCCAAAAGGCATCAGCACGTAAGAAATCATGCCCTGTTTGGCATAATATTCACACACTTCCAAACACCTCTTGGCAATCAACCCATTCCGCTGCTTTAAGACCTCAACTTCATGAGTCCATTTCTCCATCAAGGCAGTCGGCGGCTGTTGCTCCCTCGGCAGTCGCTCTATTGCCCTAAAGGCCAGACCTACCACTTTCTGCCTTTCGCAAACGGAATAGACCTCCTCCCACTCCTCATCCGTAAGACGAGAGGAGAGACATTCCTTGTTGCCAATGGCTACTCGTAGCAGTTCAATGAAAAAAACATTCTCTATCTTTTTCATAGTATCTCCTCAAACAAAGCCTCATGTTCTTTTGCAACACGCTCAATAGAGAATTTCTCTTCTACTACACGTGTTCCGTTTTCTATTAGTTTTGAACGTAATGTTTCATCATTCAGGATTCGTAACACAGCACCGGCAGCATTGTGTTCATCATCAATATCAACTAATAGTCCATTCACGCCATCCTCTACCAAATCAGGAATTGCATCCGTTTTGGTAGAAACAAGTGGGATGCCAGCAGCCATATACTCACAAATAACAAGTCCGAAACCTTCCCAACGACTAAGCAACACTCCGACATCAAATAATGCCATATAATCATTTGGATTGCTCACCCACCCTGTGATATGCACTATATTCTGAAGATTTCTATTGCGTATCATCCTTTCTATATTATCTTTATTCTCACCATCCCCCACAATCATGAAATGTGCATCTGGCAATTTTAAAGAGATTTTCTCAGCCATGCGGATAAAGGTATCAGGCGCTTTCTGTTCAGAAATGCGTCCTACCATTCCGATAATAGGCACACCTTCAGGAATCCCAAACTGCTCACGAGTAACACGAGTGTTATTTATATTCTTTCTTATCTCATCAATCTCCACGCCATTGAAAATCACACGAAGTTTTTTCTCGTTTACCACGTGATACTTTAATGCTGATTCACCTTCAAAATTTGAGATACATATAACTCGTTTACAAAATGAAGTCAGACGTGTCTCAACAAAACGATAGAACCACCGTGCCCTCTTATGAACCCTCATGTTGAAAGCCCACCCATGAGCATTATATATCACCTTACCTGGAGCAAACAAGGCAGCCATTCTTCCAACGGCACCAGCCTTACTTGAATGGCAGTACACAATGTCAGGACGATAATACCACAAAAGCTTGAACAACTTCCATACGACAGCCATATCACGTCCAGTAATCTTGCGATCCATTTCTACTACATCAATATGCTTAACCAAAGGCTTAAAAACATCAACATCATAGTCTTGACTGCAAATGAGAATATTCTCATATTTGTTATTGTCAATATGTCTTAGAAGCATTTCGATATAGCATGCTACACCTCCTGAGGCTTGTGCTATATGTACTACCCTGATTTTTTTTGTCATGGGAGATTATATATTATTCTTTATTATTCTAATTTGTAAAAACCGACAAAAGCCCTTCAGAGCCTTTAGGCCCTGGAGGGTTCTTTGATTAAATTAGATAAACGAATGATTCATTTTTCATTTCATTTACAGCGTATCATTTCCGCCATCGCCACCACCTGAAGGGGTTGAGCCACCATCGCCTGTGCTGCCAGTCGTCTCGCCGTCAGGAGAGAGGAATGCCGACATGCTCTGTCCGTAGCTTGAGGATGCGAGGTTATAAGCCATATCACCCTGATACTCAGAGAGAATGCTGTTGGCATCGATGAGTGTCTGCGAAGAGACGAGCGTCTTGCCGTTAGCCGACTTGCGGGAGTGCACCCAACAATACACGCAGTCGCCATCGTTGCCGCTGTGGCCGACCATGCCGTCAATAGAAGCGAAGCCGTGAGAGAGACCTGTCTCATCAGAGAGCTTGTTTTCGTTAGCTGCATCGAGAACCACCTTCGCAGCCGAGAACTGACAGTAAGGAATACCCGTCTCCGCGTTCACCTTCTGCTTTACCAGGAAGAACGAAATCTGGTCACCGTACTTATAGTCCGCGTTGTTGCCAACCACCGCCTGAGCGAACTGCGCCACTGTGGTATTCGCACCGATAGTGAGTGCACCGAGACTTATGTCGGTCTTTGCGTTCTGCCCTGTGCCTGTGATGACGATTGCAGGGAGCGAGCCCTGAGTAATCTGATAGGGAGCAGCCACACACGCACCGCCAGCCACGGCCTGCTTGGTGAGATAGACGGGAGTCTGCTGCATGTTCACCTTCACGAACATGTTGTAGTCGGAAAGGTTCTTCGGGCGAGACTCAAACCCGAAGTTGAGTAGCGGACGGATGCCTTTATACATCTGCACCACATTAGCCCATTTGGTGCGATGGCGTTGCTGCGGTTCGGTGCGAGAGATCTTCACCTCGGTCACCTTCTCTGAAACGATGGTGCGACCTGCTGATCTGCGAAACGTGAGGCTGCCAGCCGAACCCTTGAGCTTTGATACGATACCATTTAGAATTGCCATATAGAAGCCCCTTTCCAAGTCCGACCCCTTTCTGTCCTTCGGACATCTTTCCCCGTGAAGGGGCAAGAAGGCTGGCGCGATACGGCCTAACCTTGAAAGGAATCGACAAGCCGCTGGGGTAAGCGGGGGATAAAAGGTTAGTAACTTTGTAGGTCAGAAGATTGTAAGGTAGGAAGTGAAAAGCGTGAAGTAGAGGAAAGTCTCTAAACTCTAGTCTCTAATCACTAAACTCTAATCACTAAACCCTAATCTCTAAACCTAAAACAAGAAAGATACAAGCAAGTGCCGTCGCCGTCCTCATATTGTTTCTCTGTTCTTCCTCTGCTATGAGAGCAGAGCCACAACGGAGGGATAACGAAGGCATAGCAGAGGATGCCCGTATCTCCTAATGCTACTGCAAAGGTACTAACTTTTTCCCACGTGGGCAATACCTTTCCCCGACTTTGAAGCCATACCTTCCCGAACTTTATTTACCTCGTAGAAAAGAGATCATTATTATGTTCTAAGAAGGATTTTTCCATGTTTCGCGTTTCAGGTTTCACCAAGCGAAACGCGAAACGTGAAACTTAAGTTTTTCCTTTTCTCTCTCAATAGATTTACGCGAACCTTATATATATAACAGAATTAATATTTTATTATCTATAAGGAAAGTATAGCGCAAGCGATGTGAAACGTCGATTACGTGTTTCGCGTTTCGGAGGCTGTATTATTTCTATATTGCTCAATGTAGATATGAATCCAGTTTTGGACATTAGGAACTGCACTGAGCTTTGTGGGAGTCATATTCGAGCCACATGTCTTTTTCTTCTTTGCCTTTTCAGCCTTTGAAAGCTTTCTTGAATCGAAAAGTACACTAAAGAAACATTCTACTAACTCTGCGCTTTTTGCTTGAAGGACTCCTTCCTTTGCCATTATTCCTATAACCTGACAGATAATCAGGTTGCGTCCTGCACTCTTGTTGAGTTTCAGCGCCATGTCATAGGCAAGATCAGAATCAAGGATATCATCCCAGACCGAGGTTAGGAAATCCTCCTCAAATCCATCAGCAAGATGTATTCTGCAAGTCTGGGTTGCTTTTATTGCAATCTGCAATACATTCTGTTTTGCTTTTTCTATTTCTTGTTCACGTTCCCTGACTTCATCATCATCACCATCACAATTTTCCACTCCGATAACAGTTAGAGACTTATTAACCAAACCACAATAATGCTTTAGGGAATTGGCATTAAATAGAAGTTTGTTAAAATTCTCCTCATCATCCAGCCCATAACTCCACAGCAATCTGCCGAGTGCCTCTTCGCAGATGCGCAATTCCTTCGTGTTTATGCAGTCTTCTGCCATCTGCTTTAATAGGGATGTTACCTCATCAATCTTCTTATTACAAAACTCCTCTCTTTTTAATTGTGTCTTCGACTGAATCTTATGGCGTATTTTCTCCTGTTGCTTAGTCCATTCTGTCAGAGTGTAATGTTCAATTTCTCTTCGCCAGTAGTCCACATACAACTGCGGTTCGTCAACATCATCCAGCAACTTTACTATGCTTATAAGGACGTTCATTAACTGAGGAAATGACACGTTGAATAACATGGCATTACCTTTGAGTAATAATTCGTCTTTTTCCTCCGTTGACCGCTCCAAAGCTTCCATGTAAACTTTGTTATCACGAAAACAACCATAGCATGAATCTAATATTGAAAAAAGATTTTTCCAGTCAATGAACCTAAACCCATCAGAACGCAGAGGCAATTTCTCCTTTAAGGCTTGTTCCAACGATATGAACATTTCCTTAATATCATTGACTTCGATATACAACGCATTACATGCATAAAGGAATGCACTCTCATTTTTCACGTGACGATGGCAAGCCGTCATAAGTTCAACGAAGCCATTCAGTCTTTTTTCAAGCACATCACAACTCCACTCTATCTGCTCACTCCCTTTCATGCTTGTCCTAAAGCTTCATTACACGTTGCTCAATATCATTGTAACTGTCAGACAAGTAAGTCTCAATGGTGCGAACCAAGTTGCGTCTGTTATCCTCCTCTTGTTTCTGCGTAGTGGTCATGTCAGAGTATGGAATGTTCTTATCTGTCAATTTCGCAATAGTATATAGAAACATTTCCTTGATTCCCGAAACTATATTGAGGATCTTTTCTTTCTCACTATCGCGGAGAATCTTTATTGCTTCGGCAACAATTCTTTCGCTCTCAGCAGTATTGGACTCAATATGACCGTTGGTAACAGCCTCCAAATCGTCACAGAGTTCCTTCACTCCCTTCTCAGGCTGATCTGCATTTTCATCCTTAAATACATTAGCCTTGCGCAACATTTCGTTGATCTTGTCTATGGATATCTTCTGAGTATAGAGCCTGTCGAGCACCCATATATATCTCAGTGACAATGGGCCGACATAATCCTTGTCGAGCATACTCTCCCAAAACATCAGATTGTGAAGATAGGCGTTGACATCCTTCTGCTTGTTTGTATCTACACTTCCGAGAGGTACTCTGTAACACTTGCTCCCCCCCAGTTTTATTTCCTCTGGCTGGAGGTTATACAACTGCTGACATACGACGTCCCAGTTCAGTCTGTTTATAAGCATCCATCCCAAATCGGTATCAGCATCCATTTTTTTGTTGACAAACAAGATTCGCCCTGTAATCTTTATCTCATCCATAGGGATGCCGTAGTTTGTTGAATACGACCGTACCAACAAAGGTGAGTCTATGACGACGCTCTCTACCAAAACGTAATATGGCAGATAATCTTCAATCTCATTGAATATTGCATCCTGTGGATCAGTAACTGGATTTCCGCCTTTGAACTTATGGTTCCAGACATCAGCCACTTTCTTCATCTGCAATCTTATGATACCCCTGGTATTCATATTTGTGGATTTTATTTATGGATTACTTTTTTACTGCGTTTTCTTCAAGAATATTTTTTGCGTGCACAATTCGCTGGATATTAAACGATTGGCAAGAAATTCCGCATGGATAATTTTTGTTGATTTTTCTTTGTTTTGGATTAAATTTTTAACCCATGGGCATCTCCATACTTTTGCACCCAGATTTCCAGATGAGCCGACGCAATGGTGCTGACGCAATATGGCTGGGGTCGCAATAATAACTATGGTAAAAAATACCAACCTCTGCATTGACCTCAAGACGATCATGCAGAATGACGCTCTCCTTGCTAAGGGACAATGTTACAACGGAATCCTAACCCGTGATTCTGATACTCACTACCGTTTTGAAGAGACAATCCGCAAGGGACGTCGTCCTCGCAATCCCAAACTCTTCGACGGCAAGCATATCTCTATGGTACGCAAGTCCAACGGAAGGTATCAGATCCACATGAAAGCGATGGGTGAGAAACTCGACATGGAGAATTTTGCCTTCGAAATCTATCGTGAGGTAGTATCAGCACTTAAAATCATCGACTAAGCAATGAGCAATACAAGCATCAATCATCAAAAGGCACAGCCGTCAATACAGGCATCAGACCTTCCACCTGCTTTACGTGTATTTTGGAATACTGCTCCAAATCACTTCAAGGTAGCGAGTATCCTATCTGCCATTACCTGTTATTGTGCCCTCGGCACGCGACTTCGTGCAAAGTATGTATACGACCTTGAGCCTCACGCTCTGCTCTTGCAGGTATTGATTCTCGGTGAACCAGGTTCGGGAAAGTCCTTCACCCGACCAATCGTAAAGCAACTCATGCGACCGCTCAAGCTAAAGGATGCAGAGCAGAAACGCATCGAACAGGCATATCAGGATCTGAAGAAGACTGCTGCCAAGAACAAGCAGTTGCCAGAGGAGCCAATAACCGTGACTCGCATCATCAACACCATCACCAAGGCGAAACTGGTAAAACGTGCTGACATGATGGTACGTAAATACGGCTCGCCTCTGTCATTCTTTTTCTTCTCCGAGGAACTTGCCACGATGACCGAGAGCAACAGACGTGCGTTTGCCGACCTCAACACCATGGATAGACTTGCCTACGACCTCGGTGCGGAATATTCAAGTGATACGCTGTCGGATGCTTCCTACAATGCCGATGTGGATGTCATCTACAACTCGCTATTCTGCGGAACGGAGAATGCCCTCAACGAGTATATCAACAAGCGTGCGATAGAAGGCGGCAACTGTACCCGTAAGGTATTGGTGCGCATCGACGATGACCTAATGGGCGAAGATGCACCTGTGTTCCGCCAACAGACCGACGAGGAATCATCTATCGTGAACAAGACGGTTGAAAGGCTGATGGCAGAAACCTACACAGAGGATGATCTGATTCTGGATACCCACATGGTGCCTGCCGAGTGGCTTGAATTCTCTGTAAGGAAGTGGTGCAACGAACAGCGTCAACTGGTGTTGAAGACAGGTTCACGTGCACTCAACTGCTTTTATAAGCGTTCCTCCGTTTCAGCATGGCGAATGGCGTGCATGTGCTATCACCTCTGGGGTGAGGATGAAAGACATCAGCAACATTGTATCCGTTTCTATCGCTTCATGGCTCAGTTCATCCTTGACGGACTTCTGTCAAAGTGGGGCAAGCAATATGAACTGATGCACAAGGGAGAAGGTGAGGAAGATGGGCAGAAGGTTACGCTCTACGACCAGTTGCCGAAGCAGTTCTCAAGGGATCAACTGCGTGAGCTTATCATTAAACTTGACCTTTCCACTCCAGAGCGCATCTTCATCAATAAATGGAAGCGCACCAAGATGGTATTCCAGCCCGATGCCTCAGCCGAGGTTTATATCAAGAATTATTGAGGACGAATTTGATTGCAAACTTATCTTGTGCTATCTGTGTTCGAAAAAAGAGACCACGAATTTTCCGAATTCAACGAATAAAGATTTGTTTAATTAGCGTTATTCGTGTTCGAAAATAAACCACAGATATTTGGGATCTCACAGATGTCAATCACGAGCGAAAGCGAGATAATCCCTTAAATCTGTGCTATCTGTGGTCTCTAAACTCTAACCTCTAACCTGTTTTCTCTAACCTCAAAGTCCCCCTACGCAGGGGGAATAAGGGGGTCTTAGCATTATGAACAAATTCGAAATTCACCAACTTCGTGACCTCCCGATAGAGTCTGTAGCCGAAAGGCTCGGACTCAGGGTCACGCGCCACAAAGCACTCTGTCCGTTCCATGACGACAAGCATCCATCACTCTCATTCTCCGTATCGAGGAACACCTACAAATGCTTCGTGTGCGGAGCACATGGAGGCACTATCGACCTCGCGATGCAAGTCCTCAGAAAGGGATTCGTTGATGCCTGCGAATGGCTTGCCAACGAGCATAATGTGATACTTTCTGAATTTCAACCTTCAACCGAAGTGAAGAAGTATGATTTCGATGCAAGGAAGTATCTCCGATTCTTTGAGCATCCATTCATCAACAATCTTGCATCCGAGTTTCTCTTTAACAAGCGGCACCTTGATCCGAGAGTCATAAGATGGTGCCGCCTCAACAGCTACAAGGAGTGGCTTCAGATACCCTATTTCGACATGGAGGGCAAATTGATTGGCATTCAGAGCAGATACTTGGGCGAGGATAAGAATCAACCTCGCTTCCGTTTCCCTTCAGGCAATCAATGCCATATATATAATCAGCAGATTATCCCGATGATCAGGGAAGGTGAACCGCTCTATATTGCGGAGGGATGTAGCGACTGCTGGAGTTTGTTATCTGCCGGACATAAAGCCATCGCTATTCCGTCTGCCACACTTTTGAAGAAAGAGGATGTTACAGCCATCACCCATCACCTGCCACCCAACACCCAGCTTTACATGTATCCCGACAATGATGAGCCAGGGCAACGGCTATTTCAGCAACTGGAATCAATGCTTAAAGGCTCGTTATGCGCCAGCGGCTCCCTCTCTACGGGAGAGGGCGGGGGGAAGTCCGATGTTGATAACATCGGAGTATGTGTCAGAGGCCACCTCTCAGCTCTTACTTTACCTTCTGGTTGCAAGGATTTCAGCGACTACTATCTTCAATGTCATACCTCACTTAATTAGTAATCTCTAAAAACAAAACGCTATGCAAATAGAAATTCACAGACTCGCATCAAATCATCTCTACACCGAGGGACTGATTACAGTCAATGGTGCCAACTTCAGTCATACCATTGAGCATACCTTCAATATGCTTCCGATAGGCAGGTATAAAATTGAACTGAAGAAGCTAAATTGTTCACATCGCGTGATTGCCATCATTCCTCTACACGCATCCATAACACCCGATTTCGTTTCTATAATCGAACAAGGCAACTCATGGATAACAGCACAGAATATCACCCTTAAGCAATCGCTCACTATGTCGCCTATCATCATCGGCACACCACTCACTCCAGGAGTGATCAAGTGTTCATCAGAGGCCTATAACCGTCTCTATGAGCGACTAAAGAAATGCAGGACGGAAGTCACGCTAACCATTCGCGACAACCTTTGCAAGCCCAACGTCCCAAGCTCCCATTGGCTGAAACGTGAAACCCGAAACTTAACATTTCACAGATGTAATTAATATCAGTTCGACGACTTGCTTCTGCTTGATGAGCCATAGCGAATAATTTCACGAATGGCAGCAAGCTGCCTTAACCACTGCGTGGAGCCACACTAATTTATCATTAATTGCCCACAAATTATCCATAAATTTATATGGAGCGAAGAAAAATTAATAATTAATTCGCGGTTAATTCATGCTAATTCACGGTTAATTCATGTAGCCAAGCGCAGCGTTTATTTTCGTCGAACTCACGTTAATTAATATCCGAAGCATCACCTTCTCTATCCCGAACGGGAGAATTAAAGGAACTCTTCTTACTGTACTTCACCAAGAATTTCTGAAGGAGATTATTCTGAAATCCGATAATTCTGGAACTAACAAGAACTAGGAAACCGACAATAACATGCTTCAACTATAGTGAAACTTGAATTTTCGAGTTTCACTTTTTTATAGTTTGAAGAATGTGCTATTTGTTTTTATTTGTCATCTTAGCATTTATGCTGTCAAGCTTATGATTCAGAATATTGATACTATCTTGCATTGATTCATGCATCTTATCAACAGTACTTCTCAATGAATTCATAGTCGAATCTGTATGATTATTTACCGGTAACGGATCAGGTTCTGAAATTACGGACTGCCATACACCTATAAAACTAACAATAATGCCCAATACGCCAAAGAAAATACCCCATCGACCATACTTAACACCAAGACCTGCAGTACAAAGGTTATAACTATTGTTTACTTCATTGAGCAACTTACAAATATCATCAATAACGGCCGAAACACATTTCCCAAATTCTTTTGAAACTGCACATTGTTCTCTTGCTTTCTTCAACAAATAATTATAGTAGTCAAGCTCACCTTTTATTGAATTACCTTTATCTATAATAGAAGCAAGCGCATTAATACCTCTATTCACATTGATGAAACCTGATATCTGACGTATTGAGCTCTCATACTCAACATGCGCATATAATAAAAAACCATCAAACTTGTCCTTATATTGATCAAGATAAAATTTTATGATTTCATTTTCTTCATTTGCAAGCGTCAGTTTTCCGCATTTTGCATATGCTTGTAATAAAGCATCCTCATTCGGAAGATGATTTACATGTGTATGGAATGCACCTTTTATATAATGATATATAGAAGGATTCATTTTCCCTACAAGTGCATCAACAAAACTGTCGCGTACACAACTTGTATCATCAAAGGAGTATATAACGAAGCCTCTCTTATTACTTTCTTCAAATTTTAGTGTTATATGTCTCTTCTTGCCACATCTAAGTCTATAATAATGCGGATAATACGATAAAACAATATCACCTTTTCCGCCAAAAGATGCGCTAACCATATAACCGCCCAATGAATTACAATCACAAAGGTTCTTACGTCCAACCTCAAAGGAAGATTTAGGAATACCATCTTCTATTGTTGGCATCCATAGAGCGTAATACGTTTTCACAGTTTACAAACTAACTCTAAAATCCAAAATATGGCGATAAAAGAAATCTGACAAACAACTAAATACAGTTCGTTTACCCAGAAGTAATTTTCTAGCAGCCTTACCTTTTGGAGACAATTTCCATGTTTCCCCTTTTGGAGAAACTGCATTTTCTATATATCCTAATCTCTCTAAACGACGCACTTCTTCTGGCGTAATCTTATTTTCAAGATCACACAACAAGCCAGAACCACTTCTAAAAGCAGAATTCTTTATTGCAATAGTGTCCATTTGATGAATTATGATAAGTGATATATTGTTATAAATGTTTTAGAGTACAAAAATACTTATTTCTGTTGAATTATGCAATAGAAATCAATAAAAAATTCCTGTTTAACTGCTTTTTTAACATTTACACGGGGATTAAGAAGTAAAAATTAACACTAACCTCTAAACACTAAACTCTAATCTCTAACCTCTACTATCCCCCTACGCAGGGGGACTGAGGGGGTCTTAAATCTTACAGTTCTAACAGATTACAGTTGTAAGGAAAGGGGAATCTCCTCCTACACACCTGTGGCTAGAGAGTTTATTATCTGCTATTCTCCAATACCGAAATGTGCGTGAATATGAGTATGTTTTTGAAAATTTCTTGTAATTCATTTGCGCATTTCAAAATAAATGAGTAAATTTGCAACCGTAATGCTTGGTAAAGCCTCTGCAATCAATGTACGTAACCAAGTTCTTGAATACCCACAGAATCATTCTGTGGGTTTTTTATTTCGCAACCATTCTACATCTCCATATTCATTACCCAACACATGAAGCAATTGTCTTATTTCTATTTCGGCAATGATAAGAATTTAAATGTATACATTCAATACTCAAACGTCATTTTGCCCTCATCTTGGGGGCAATTTTTACACGCTTTTCGTGATTGGCATCCGTATAATCCTTGGTCTCTAAACTCTCCAACCTCCCCCCCAACTCTTGGGGACTGAGGGAGTCTTAAATCTTACAGTTCTTACAGATTACAGTTGTAAGGAAAGCCTTCCTACAAAGAGCCCTAACCACTAACCTCTAAACTCTAACCTCGACTTTCCCCCTACGCAGGGGGACTGAGGGGGTCTTCTAATCTCTCCCCTCTAAACTCTAATCCCTCAACTCTCCCCCTACGCAGGGGGACTGAGGGGGCTAAATTCCTCTAACCTCATCCTCACTAAGCCCAGTTGCTTCTGCAATTTGGGCATCAGTCAATACGCCCATTGCTTTCAGGGACTTAGCCGTTGAAATTTGACGATTGCGGTCGCCTTTTTCAATACCCTTTCTCTCTGCCGTCTCCAACACGCTATTGATATCCCAGAAATCCTTCTGGCTCTCACGATAGTCGTGCAGTTCCTCTTTATTGAAAGCTGCTATCTCAGCTTGCTCAAACAAACGCGTAAACACAGCCTCCTGTAAGGCAACAGGACGCTCCATGAGCGAAGACAGATTTTTGATAGCATAGAGCCATTTGTCGAGCAGGGTGACAAGTTCTGCCTCTGTCTTCCTGAACTTCGGCATTTCAAGATATAGATATGTCAGTTTATCGAAGAACACCTCTTTGGTACGGATATCCATCAACTTCACCTCATGATGCATATAGTCATCACTATTCTTGTCGAAAACGAAGTTGAGAATACCGATGGTATATATGCGCTGGAGTTCAAAGTTCCATTTGCCTCTTGGAGCCTGCTCCTGAATAGGGAACGAGCTGTAATATATGCTTCTGTCCTTGAAATAATCTTGTTCAGCCTTCTGCATCTCGATAAGGAACTTCTCACCAAGCTCATTCTCGCAATATACGTCAAACACAGCCTTACGTTCTGCTGCCACATGACCGAGATGTTCGCCATTGAGATACTTCAGATCCTTGATTACTTCCCTACCCTCGAAAAGGGAATTAAGGAAGCTGATCAGCAATTCCTTGTTGACCTCTGTTCCAAACAGTTTCTTAAAAGCGAAATCCGTATAGAAATTAACGTACCTTTCCTGTGAAGCAGATATTCCCATAATCGTTATATTTGTTCTTGGGGGCAAAGATAGTAATTATTCTTTAAATATCCAAATTCTATGCACAAATTCACTTGAATACCCTCTAACATCTCCCCCTATGCAGGGGGATCGAGGGGGTCTCTAATCACTAATCACTAAACACTAAACTTAAACCACTAACCTTGATATCTTCACCTATTCCGATGGCTCTGTGAAATACATCTCTATTGAGCAGCAACTGCAAGTCCATCTTGAAGTCGGTATTTAAGCGTAACTCGTAACCGTAACCATGTGTTACGGTTACTGTTTTTATCACATATACATACGTATTAGTTGTTCTTTGATGATTCACGACAACCGTTTGCCTCTACCACCTTATGGCATATTACTTCAAAATCTCAACAGTTCTATTTACAGCATCCTTCATTTCATACATAGGCTCAAAACCAATGCTCTTAATCTTTTCATTGGATAAAATAGCCTGCATTGCTATACTAAATCCTTTTTTCTCTGTTTCAGAAGGCAGATCAAACACAACGTTCATACCATTGCATTCTGCACACATCTGAGCAAATTCTTTCAGATGAACATTCGTCTTCTCGCTACTAATGTTGTAAGCCTCACCATTTTCTCCATTCAACAATATAGTTAGCAAGCCGGCCACAGCATCTGCAACGTATGTATATGAAAAATACTGATTTCCTTCACTTTTCAAGACAATATCTTCACCAGCAATAGCTTTCTTTATAAACTGAGAAGAGGCCTTAGAATCGCTATCAAGCATTGTAGGTCCAAAGATACGACATAGTCTGGCGATTTTTACTTTGACATTTTTCTGAGCAATATAACTTTGACACAATGCCTCTGCCGCTCTCTTAGATTCTGTGTAACAAGCTCGTGAAGTCGCAAGATTCAAGTTACCAGTATAGGACTCTACAAAGATATCAGTAGCATTGGTTGCATTACCATAAACCTCTACTGTTGATGGATACAAAACCGTAGCCCCACATTTTTCAGCAAGATTAAGTGCATACTCTGCCCCTTTTATGTTTATCATCATTGTCTCAACTGGATACTGAGAATAGGCTAATGGATGAGTATTACTTGCAGCTGGAATAATCACATCCACGTTCAGTTTTTCATCAAAAGGCATGCAAACGTCTTGCTCGATAAATTCAAAATTTGAATTATCAAAATATTCCCCCAACCGTTCCTTTGCCTTTTCCCGATTTCTGCCTACAGCAAACACCTTGACATCGCCGAGTTTCATCAAGGAGTCAATTAGCATTACACCTACCATTCCTGTTGCTCCAGTTATCAAGAAACTCTTGCCATGAAGTCTATCGATATTATCTATTGAAAGTATATTCTTTAAATCCTCCTGATAAAGGTAGTGTTGCTTGTTTAATTTCATTTGTTCTTAACAGTTTCTAATTCAATCAATGACTTGAAAATATCCACATCTTCAGGACGAGTCAATTTTAGTCCATTCTTTTCTGAACCTTGTACAAGATGCTGATCATGTTCTCCGATTCTAGCTATCATATCACATGGAGCAACGGTGTCGAAAATGCCTTTTTCCGCAGCATCTTTATGAGCTTTAATTAAATCTCCAAGATGATACGTATGAGGTGTCTGTGTACGTGCTAAACGCTCACGTGGAGTTGCGATAGGCAAAACCACCCCATCCCTTATCTCCATAATTACCTCTTTACAGACAAGGCCAGTTACAGCATAGCCGAATTCTTTGCATGTTGCAATATTATCGGAAATAATCTTATTAGATACAAGAGGGCGAACGCCATCATGAACAATTATAATATCATTATCATCGCAACCATTCTCCTTCAATCCGAAAATTCCATTATGTATTGATTCTTGGTTCGAAGTTCCTCCTTGAAAAATCCATTTAAGCTTATTTATCCTAAACTGATTAGCATAGGCTTGCAGTATAGGCTCCCAACCAGGAAGACAAACTACTGCAATAGCATTAATTTCCGTATGTTTCTGAAAAGCCTCTAACGTATAGATTAAAACAGGCTTCTCATAAATAGTCATAAATTGCTTTGGGATATCTTGCCCCATTCGGTTTCCGACACCGCCAGCAGTTAATAATGCTATGTTCATATTTAATCTTTTGTAATTTTCATTTCTTTTAAAATTCTATCACAATAATGTCCATCAGTATAGTCATTAGCCAGAGTATTAACTCGCTTTCTTTCATCTTTATAGTTGTCTATATTTTCTGCCACGTTTCGACAGAACTCCATTAAATCACTAATAGATTTCACTTTCATACCTGGCTTATACAAATCTGGATTCTTCATCCAAAAACCTCGATTCTCATTAAAAGAATCCACATCATCAACAGTAAAACCAATAGGTCTATCTAAAAGTAGAAAATCATAAAATATAGATGAATAATCTGTTATTAAGGCATCGCATTGTTTCATCAATTTATATAAGTCCATACCTTTCTGTAGAAACTCTCTGTGACTTAATAATATCAAATTGTTCATCTCTATTAATGAATAATTAGACAAGTCCTGTATAGGATGTAATTTTACTATAACTTTGACACCTATCGAAGTAAGATAGGCGTCAAACGCAACAAAATCATCTTTATCTAATATTGGTATCAAACCATTTGAATTAGAATCAGAAACACCAATCTGGGATGACTTTCTAAATGTAGGAGCCCATAATATTAGCTTCTTATAATCTCCAAAATCATATTTTGTAGTGTTATTGAATAGAATTTCATTCCTAGGATAACCACATACAAAAATTGTGTCTCTTTTGACATTGAAATGACGCGCCCAAAATTGTGCAAAATGTTCAGATGTAGATAATACCTTTGTATAATAACCATGACCTGTAGGATGTGTTGCTAATGTACCTTTATCAACATCTTTCATTGGTGCACCATGCCACATTTGGATAATATCCTGATCTTTAGCAGCTTTGATTGGCAAATGACCTATACTATATATTATTTTGCCTGCTGATAAGAAATCAATAATAGCTCTATACCTACTAACAAAAGAAACATTCTTAGGCTCTTTATCTCGATACTTTTTATAATCTATACATGCACACACTATTTTATATTTTTCGTTATATCTATTGTCTATTAGATATTCGTATAATACCTTTGTATTATCACGAAACTCTAGATTGATATAAAAAAGTATTTTATTGTTATTGTGTTTCAACAATCGATTGACAAACGAAATGAACACAAAAAACGTATTTGAAATAAATACCTTTACTTTAATACTTGTAATCATTTTAAAATTTGGGTTTATGCTGTTTTATCGCATTCACAAAATCATTATACATTCTTGATTGTATTTCTTTAATTTGATGATTACGAACTCCACAATCCCAGGACTTTTGGGCATATTCATATAAAATATTCGGATTGTTTGCAATCTCTAATAATTTATCCTCTATGCTTTCATTTTTTGATACAACTATTGCTGCATCATTTCTTAGAAGATAATCTGTAGAAGCTGTCATACCTCCAATAGCTAAAATACACTTAGCATTATAGAAATAATCAACAAGTTTTGTTGAAAATGAAGCTCTAAAAAACTGTATTTCCGTTTTTTCTAGTGGTTCCGCATGAACTAAAACGTCAGCTTCATTCATTGTAGCCAGAACTTTATCATTAGGGACAGGAGGGTTTAGGATACATACATTTGGGATATTTAATGCTTCTTCTATCTGAGCATTCTTGGGCGACAATGTATAGATGTCAACCAAAAAATATTGTGAACCAATTTTTTCATTGACACGTTTTACCGCTTCCGCTAATCTAGCTAAGGTTTTCCACCGTCCTTGTCCAATATTACCCATGAAGATAATTTTTTTAGCCCCCCCAGAATCCCGTTTTATTTCCCTTTCTCTGTCAAAATCATACCCTTTAAACAGTAGTCTGCAGTCTTGTTTAAACTCTTTGCTGTATTCATCAATCATAAGATTGCTAATGCAATACATGAAATCACTTCGGATAGCTGTTTTTCGGAGAAAATGTCGTGTGTACCATTTTCTAAACCAAAAGACTGGTGAAAAATTACTATGGTCTAAAGAGTAATAATCATCCCAAGGATATGTTATAAGAGGTATATTTTTTTTCTTACTTACATACCACATCATCCTATTAATTGCAGGAGCTTGTGATAATGTTCCAAAGACTATATCCGGATTGAATTGATCAATAAAATTGTCAAAATCCTTTGTCTTCCAACTATCTTTTAGACCAGCAAGTTCCCTAATGCAAAAAAATATAGGCCATCTTAACATACGCACCATATTATAAGCTGACGAGAATTTGTCTTCCTGCATGTCAGTAGAGTCTTCAAGGTAGAAGTATCTACCAACTTTAGTATTGGGCTTAAACCATGCTTTTATCATGTCCATTTCTGATACATGATAATATTTATGAACCAAATCATTTTGAGGCATTCCATTACGGAAATAAACTTGTGCGAACTCGTATTTATCTTCGGTCATACCTCTAAAAATATTAGAGTATGAATTCCCAATACTATTATCTCCCCTCCATGGAAGAAATGTAATGACTAAAATTCTAATTTTATGATTCATGTGTTATTTTTTTACAACCATATTGTAGAGATTTATATACCTCTTGTATTGTTCATTTTTATTATATGACAATCGAACTTTCTCTACACAATTATTTTGATAATAAGCCTTGCCTTTCAAGATAACTTCTTTTAATGCTTTACGAAGAGAATATACATCTCCCTGTGGTACAATTATTCCGTATTTCGTTTCACATACATCTGAACTAGTAATATTGATGCCAGCATCAAGAACAGACTCCACGCTTCCACCAGTATTGAATGTAACAACGGGAGTTCCACACGCCAATGACTCGATATTAGTTGTAGGGAAATTGTCTTCTAAAGTAGGTATTACAAATACATCAGCTGCACTATAAAACATGGCAAGCTCCTGCACACTATTAGTTCGCTGAATGCCTATCATCTTTTCTGGGACAAGGTATTTCATTTGAGATGGTTGCATTCCCACCACGACAATCACTTCATCATCGCTTAACAAAGAAGCCAACTTTACCAAATACTCAGAGCCCTTTCTTCCTCCCCACATATTTACCACGGATAGTATTACCTTCTTTCCTTCTATACCGAGTTTTTTCTTTATATCTGATACTGTTGGTTTGAAAACATTTGTATCTACGCCATTATTTATGACTTCAACAGGATAATCCTTTAAGAATGATTCTCTTGTTAAATGAGCCAACCACTCTGATGGAGTTACAAGCGTTAAATTCTTTACGCCTGTAAAGACTATTTTCTTATCCTTGTAGTTTCGTCTCGTCCTATCAAAGAACCATGTAGGAGGATAGTCTTTCAATGAAGGACAATCGTGGCAACCAAGCTTCCATTTATCACAATCTGCAAAATCAAAATAAGCACAATGACCAGTAAAAGACCAGCAATCATGAAGCGTCCAAACCACCGGTATATCATGCATTTTGATATACTCAAAAAGCATCTTCACGTTCACATAGTGATTGTGTATGTTGTGAAGATGAATAATGTCTGGATGTATCTCGTCCATCCAACGAATCAACTTTCGAGTTTCTGCCTCGTTATAGAAGCCGTGATGATCAAAAAGACGAGTACGAAGAATATTTATCTTACGCCGTAATGTTGACTGAAGACAAATAGTGTTATCCGTATGTGGCGCACCTGTTTCATAACCGTATGCAGCGTATGCCTCTATACCTTCTTGTTTTTGTATCTGCATAAGGTCATACGCTATACGACCAGTAGAACCTCCGTTACGAAAAACTGTATTAATCTGTAAAACTTTCATTATTTTTTCCGTTAGTATGTAAAAGCCATTTTACACTAAAGCCCAATTAATACTTTTGCGAATGAAACCTTTCTTATACACAATATTGCAACAAATTCAAATAGTACACACAATACAAAAATACTGCTAGCAATTAATGGTGTACTCTCAACGTGCAAAATATTTACAATAAGCACACGCGCTGGTACAAGTGCAAATCCATTTAACCAATAGAATGCCAGTGAATTCTTTCCGCAGAAACTTAATGCTTTATTTATACCTTCGTATTTAAGTAACTGAAACGAGAGTGACCATACGAACCAACAGCCAATAAATGCCAACACATAATGCCAAATATGAGGTATGTTAATCGCTTGTACAAAGACCACGCAGAATATCGAAAATAGAAAAGATGAAACTGCAAAATTCCGCTTGTTTATCAGTAGATCTCGATTCATGTCTTTTAATAGATATCCAATAATGAAAAAGATTGAATAGTTAAAAAACTTTGAATATAAAAATATCCCATCAATCAAATTATTGGGTATAATTTCATTCAAAATAATTAAAGCAAAAACTGAAATACAAGTTGTTTTTTTCCCCATCACACGTAATAATGGTGGCCAGACAAGAAAGATGAGGAACAACACATAGACGAACCATAATTCGCCACCTTGTAAGAAGAATTTATACAAATATTCCCCAATACCTTCTACTTTTCTGTTGACAAGAGTCGGGAAAGCTATTTTTACTATGAGGTTGATAATAGCATAACTAAAGTATGGAATCAGCAATCTACTTGCTTTCTTCTTGAAATTTTCCAAGAATGTCCTTTTTGTGGAATTTGCAAAAAGATAGCCTGATTCCAAGAAAAACACATTCAAAAAGAATGTGCCATGAATAGCCATTGCATATTGACACCATGGTATATCAAGCATATATATAGGATATAGAATAAAACTATGATGCCACAACACAAATAGTATTGCTATACCCTTTACGATATCTATTTCATCAAAGCGTTTTTTTGCAACCATTCTATTTATGAAGAATATTATTATATAAATCTTCTATATACTTCAAATATGGAACGTTCTTATTATATTTTATAGTAGCCTTTTCCATACAATTATTAATATAGTATTCCTTTCCGTTAGAACAGATTTCTCTTATTGCAGACAGGAAAGGAAAACGCATTGTTGTACTATGATGCCATACATACTTCTATAAATATCATTATAAGGCACATTATCATCAATAACATTTTCTACACTACCACCAGTTCTAAAATAGTGTTATCCATATGTGACGCACTTGTTTCATGACTGTATGCAACGTATGCCTCTATGCCTTCCTGTTTTT
The DNA here is from genome assembly GCA_902798615.1 of uncultured Bacteroidales bacterium. Classification (GTDB taxonomy): domain Bacteria; phylum Bacteroidota; class Bacteroidia; order Bacteroidales; family Bacteroidaceae; genus Prevotella. The sequence continues at coordinate 136,167 of CADBXL010000003.1, forward strand.
GTATCTGCATAAGGTCATACGCAATGCGACCAGTGGAGTCGCCATTACGAAATAATGTGTTTATCAGAAGTACTATCATCTATAAAGCGATTGCCTTTTTAACTTTCCAACAAATAATCTATCAATATAACATATATGCAATAACCATCTAAAATGGTCTATTAGACTCCAGTTCCTTATATTTCTATCATGAATTGCTTTTCTTGCTAAAAGATTTTCACATATATCTATATCAAAACTTTCTATATCTATAGGATCCATTCTTAATTCCGTATCATATATATGTATCTCTTTATGTGAATGGGTGCCTCCATTTCCGTCATTTCCTATTTGTTTTACCAAAGACTGGCTTGGATGTAAACAAAAGCGATTTAACAGGAAATTTGATGCATACCATCTAATTGCCCAAGAATCTATCTCTCCATCAACTTGTGCTTTGAGCATAGCCGTGAATCTTCTCGAATCATCAATATCAAAGTCTCGCTCTTTTTTTAATATCCTAATTTGATTATACAAATATTCTGCATCAAGATTTATAGCATCCCAATTTTCTTTCCATGTTGCCCATCCCCAACATCCAACCCACTTAACGAGAAAAACATCATCAAGAGCATTTTTTTCTTTCAAATCAAGCATATATCCTTGGATTGCACAAACCCTTGGCTCATCTTTGAATTTTTCAAGAGCGTCATTCATGTATTTTAAGAAATATGGTGATGTGACTATATCATCTTCAACAATAATCGCTCTACCATATTTATTAATAACAGTAGTGATACCATCGATCAAACTATTTGCTAAACCCCAATTTTTTTCACGTTCACAAATAGAAATACTTTTGAAGCCGATAATATTTCTTATATATGCTCTTGTAGCAGCGACTCCAGAAGCCGCCTTTTCATTTTTTGGAGCATCTGAATATATAAAAAGATCAGACTCTGATGCCTCTTTATTCTTAAGAAGTGCATCGACGACCTGCTTCGTATGGTCTGGACGACAATACGTAAACAAGATTATTGGAGCATATTGTTTATCCATTTTTTTTACTTAATATTTTATAATAGTGATATAACTTATCCGCAATCAAAGATGTTGAGAAATTTTTCTTTGCGTATTCATAATTCTTATCTCCTAATCCATTCTTTGCGAGATACAAGCCTTGTCGTATTGAATCAATTACTGAACAAATATTGTTCGGATCAAATGTAGGATTACCCATATTTTGCAATAGACATCCGACATTACCAATTTGTGGACCAACTACAACTTTCTTAAATAAAAATCCCATTGGTACGTTGCCAGAATTCAAGATATTAGGTCTATGTATAAATGCGATATCACAAGCAGCATAATAATACAATAATTCATCATCTGTTATTCTTTCTGGATGGAGATGTAGATTTCTATATTTTGTTTTAAAGTATAGTTTTTTGAATAACACATAAAAAGAATGAATGATTCCGTGAATGGGTGATACTGTTGTAAAATGAGGAGCTAATATTTCTACATTTTCCTTATTTAATATTTTTGAAACATTTATTACGAGATCACGTTCTGCTTGTGTCCTGAATGCTCCAAAAGCAAGAATATATTTTTTCTTTGGATTTAGATGTAATTTTTTTATTGCCTTTTCACGTGTTGGAAGATTCTTGTATATAGTATCATATATTTGATGAGGAAGCAATAAGTTCTGTATTTGCGGATATTGCTGTTCAAATACGGAAAGGCTATATTTCCACAAATGGAATATAGCATCTGAGTTCTTGTAAACGATGTCAAATACTTCACTTTCATCTGATACCTTCACTACATGAGGCTTAAAATTATGACATGTAGATACAATTTTTATTCCTTTTTCTTTTAGGAACAAAAGTCTGTCTTGGGCTTGGGTTGCTGTTATCTGTCGTTTTTGAGTGTTTTTAAGAATGCAATCAGGCCATTGAATATGAATGATATCCATATTCAGGACTTCATCTGTCCAAAACAGATCATAACCATAATATAATTCTATATCGCTATGATTGTCCAATAGACTATCCCATAATACGGCAATATATGGATTGTATTCTTTATGAGGATCTGCTGAAACAAAATATACTTTCATTATTAAAACGCAGATTTAATGATTGTTTTGATTGATATATTGTAAGCCTTTGCTTTGAACATCCATTTGATAATATTAAATGGATTGTTCCTTATTTCCGCATGCAACAAAGGTAGTTGTTTCATAATTATAAACTTGTTCAGTCGCTGTACAACTTCATTCTTTGTTAATTGTTCTTGTAAATCATTTGTTGATTTATTATTAAAAAAAGCTTTATACCATTCATATTCTCTTGATATAGCCTCAAGTTTAGGCTGGGCATTTATACTTTTAGATATTGTAAACCGACTTGTGCGATACAAGAAAGTGGGTGTTATAACATTTGCAATACCATGTGTTGACGCAGCTCGTACAGCAGTAATATCGTCACTTCCCCATGCCATAGGAAGTTTATAAAAGCCCCCTGCAGCTTTCAAAACAGATGTTCGATAGCAAAAATCACCAATAAACTGTGAACATCCAAGAAAACGTTGGAGCATAAATTCATAGACATTCTCTAATTCTGGTCTCTTTGGAGTAATCGCTATTGGTTTCCCTATTTCATTTATTCTATAAGTGCGTGCATGCACCACATCGACATATGGATAAGCATCAATAACTTTTGCATATTCTTCAAGAGCATTCGGTGATAACATATCGTCATCACCCATACAAATAACGAAATCACCCGTACATTTGCTAAGGCAAATATTCCAATTATCCACTACGTCTTTTGCTCCACAGTTCTTTTCATTTCGATAGTAGAACAATCTTTCATCAGAAAAAAACGACACTATTTTCTTTAAATCCTCGGGAGAAGAATCATCTACTACAATGAGTTCAAAATCATTGTATGTCTGTTTTAAAACAGATTCGATAGCCTCATGAAGGTATTGAGCCTTATATGCAGGTATCGTTACAGAAAATTTTATTTTAATCATGTTCTTGCAAACCTACCCTGTCATTTATATATATATCACTTATATATAATGTACATACCCATACTAACATCTCAAGTTTATTTCGATATGGAAATATCATTATTGATGTAATGAATGTTGATAAAAAATAAAGAAATATATAAACAGGTATTTTTTTTCTATATTTCTTAAATATAATAATTACAAATACGATATATACGATTGCCCACAATATCCCAAAATAAAAAGCTTGCCCTAAAAAACCAATATCACTAACGTAAAAACCGTGAAGACGAGCCGATACTTCGGTTAATGACATGTGACCTTTACCCCAAATGAGTGTGAGTGGATTCGTATACATATAAGAAAGGTAGTAGTTTACACATTCCTTTCTTATATCTGTGGAATATTTGTCATCTAGGTAGTCATTTGTGAGCGAAGAGAAAAGTTCATCCCAATAAAAATATATAGCAGATAATAAGAGAAAAATAATTATTACAGATTTTCTCTTTGTGGATCTATCTCGATATAAAGTGAAGGAGTATATGAAAACAAATATTGTAGACAAAATAACTTGTCTTGTTAATGAAAAATATATATATGTTAATACTAAAGCTAAATATATACAAATAATAATACTTTTACTATTTAATAATTTATTCCAGTAATAGCACGCAAGAAACAAAGCCAATGACAATATTCCAATGCGAAATCTATAATATCCACTTCTCATGCTTGCAACTTTACCATAATACTCATCCGAATCTGGATCTATTACGCCAAATATTGATGTCTCAGGATAAAATTGCTGAAAAATTTGAATAATACAGCCCATAACACACGCAACGGTCATTCCCAAGATAATATGCTTCTCATATACATTATATATATAAAACAAATAAAACAACAATATATAAGGGACCCAGGAATATACACTCAGGATTTCATTTGGTATAGAACCATCACAGCCCAAAATTATGGAAAAAAGTGGCCAAAATAATACAAAAAAAACATATTTGTGGAACGAAGTAAAACAAAATCGAATGTTAGAATAATTGTCAAGTGTAAGCAAAAGTATAAAACTAGAAATCAATATATTATATTTTCTAGTAACTATATTATTCCATCCTAACAGATTATAGCAATTAGAAGCATATACGAATAATAATGCTATTATAGACGATTTTATTACGTCTCTTTTAGCAAATGCTGTTCCCATTTAATAATATATTTTTTAGTTATCTAAATGAAATTTTTTCCATATTCGACTATATCTGGGTCATATATAACACATCTAGGATTACATAGGCCAAATTCAGACAATTTATCTCGAAATATTTCTTTTATGTAATATAACAAGCCAAATTGCTTTATGAAATGTGGGTTCCATAAAGGTTCATCCTTCCATTGTGTCAAACCTTTGTAGTAATAATATGAATTTATATATGGATGGTAGCTGTATTTTATCCATGGTCGTATACCTGAAAAGTGCAATACTACAGGATCCTTAATAGCTGGTAACAATTTATCCTTGAATGTTGTATAGTCATATCTTTTTTTTCTGAGGTTATACAAAAAACTAGCTTGTAGATTAAATTTAAAATCTATTGTCTTTTTAGAATATCTCAATACATAATTTAAAGTGTCTTGATCGAAAAGAAAAATCTTTTGTGGATTCATAGTAAAAAATTCCACAAACTTACGAGAGACATCATGATCTCTCCAGTATTTTAAATTAATAATCATTGATCCTGAATTAAAATATCCTTCTTCATATGGGTAAGACAGTCTATTATAAAATTCCATGTTACCACTTAACCCATCAGGAACACAACCAACAGAATATTCAGAAATATCAATTGCCCACATCTCTGCTAAAGAATGTCGTACTATAATGTCACAATCAAAGTAAATTATTTTTTCAACATCTTTTGGTAGCAATTCGGCACAAAATAATCTAAATGCTGCTTGTACGGGATAATATGTGCTTGATAAATCAACTAAACTATTAACTTTTTGTGTGTCAATAATAGTATGAACAATATGTTTATATTTGTATTTTGAAACAAGCTGTTGTAAATTTGTGAAGTTTTGTTTTGTGAAATGTTGATCTGTCAATACATAGAACGTTATTTCTTCTTCAATGTTATTTTCACAAATTGAGCATATAGTAATGCCACAGGGCATTGTGTATTTATTGTCGGGCGATATTAATATATTAATCATTGCTGAAGATTTTCAATTAAAAAATTCATTGAGGATTTCTTTAATAATGTGAGATTATTATTAATGTCATTATAACCTACATCATTCATTTTTTTTAACTCGGAGTTAATGCTAAATATAAATTTTTCTGCACCTATTTGACGTAAAAGATTTACATATCGAGAGTCTTGTTCGTCACCATAGGTTATAGCATATAATGGTTTGGAATATATGATTGAAAAAGCGACACCATGAAACGAAGATGTAATGACAGCTTTCGCCTTCTTTATTTTATTAACAAATAACTCCGGGCTATCATGAAGAAAATCTATTGTTTTTATTGAGCAGTCATATTCCTTTGCTAGTTGATGCGCCTTAATATTCATTAGATTAGGGTTACTCTTATATGCTCTAGCAGAGAAAACAAGTATATAATTATCATTTTGATCAGAGTTAGACTCGTCAAATGTATCCCATATATCCTTATTCGCTAATAATGTAGGATCTATTGTTGTATGGACTGCAAGATGGCGATATTTATGGAAGGGTATGTGCTCATTCAAGAAAACCGTAACTTCTACTTCTCTTACCGACAGCGCACTAAAAGAAGATAAATAAGTGGTTATTTTGTTAAAATCATTACCTGAAATATCACTTATAGACGTACTTGCAGCATATGAGATGATTTTCGATTTTTCTTTTCGACGAAATAGTCCCCAAAAAACAGGATCAAAACCTTCACAAATATGTGTATTCCAAACTTGATCGCTACCGACAATATATACATCTATATCATCCGGAATATTGTCATAAATGCATGGTGCGCTGAGTTTTAATCTTTTTTTAAGAAAACTGTCAAATATTCCCAACTTGATTTTTTTTTCTTGCCTACATCTTAAATAGAACAAGGCTCTTCGTATATGACCAGTTAAAACCGTCCTAAATATCATTGCAATTGAGTAAAAAGATCTGTCATGCTTTTCTACTCTTGGACAATAATAATCAATTACTTTCACTTCATGCCCTAAATGAATTAATGTTTCCTGAAGGGCATATGCTTGTAAGACAGCACCATAATTTATAGCTCTATGAAAAGTTAATATACCTACTTTCATTTTATGATTGATTTGATCTTTTGTATAGTACTATTGATGAAATTTTGAAATGGTGTCCTCCAAGCATTAGAACCAAATTTCCTCATAGATTTCACAAATCCATTTTTTTTGTAATACTTCTCAAATTTGTCTCTATTAGGATTTTTTGATGTAGGATTTTGTAAATTAGGTTGTAATGTCTTGACCAAATCTACTTCTCTATATATCAATGTGTTTTTTATTTTATCAAATATTCTTTTTCCATTTTGGGTGTTAATATAAACTAAGTTACATCCCAAATCGTCTGAGATAAAACCTGGTAATGCAGATTCAACTCCCCAAAAATCACCTATTGTTATATCGCCTGGTCTTCTCGTATTTGTATAAAAACAATTATAACAAGAATGTCTAAAATACAAATCATTATATACCCCAAATGGAGGGGTTTGTGGCATCTCTTTGCCTACTAACTTATAGCTTTCCAAATGACTTTTCCACCCGAATCTGTTTTTATCGCGAAAATTAACACTCTCAATTGATGCTTTCCACATTTTAGATAAATAATTCAAATAATCGTCCCAGATTTTTGGGGATGCAATTCCATGACAAATTATATCAACTAAGATTAATTGATTAATTCTTTTATCAGATATATAACTCTTTAATGCTGATGTTTGACATGGCGTGCCAGAAAACAAGACAATCCTACCTTCATTTATATCTTTTTTTACCATACTAAAGATATTTGATAAGTCACTCTGGACATACTTACTCCCCCTAAACTCATCTCGTTGCTTTTTAGTCGTTGCACGTTTGTGCACAACACGAAATTGTTCCGTTAATCCAGCTCCATAAACAACTCCCCCATGTTCGAGTATATAGTCAGAAATGACAACAAAAACAGCACCTGAACGAGATTTCATGACCTCGTTGATATCTTTATGACGTGCCCCATAGGTAATCGGTTCAGAGAAATTTCGTGACTTGTCGTAATTATCATTGAAAGTGCAAACCTTTTCGCATAAGCCACAATCGGTACATTTAGTGGTATCTACTTCTGGATAGAGAAAGCCCAAAACATCCGGTTTCATGGTTATAGCATTATGACTACAGATGCTAGCACATGCAGTACATCCACAACAATCTGCGGGATTTGTTATTTTTATCATTTGATTATACTTAACTTGCGAATTATATTAATGGCTATTAATGTTAATAGTATATCCAATAATATTCAATATTGACTTTGCTTTTCGTTTGATTCATACAATCATATTTGTTCACTCATCAGTATAGAGAAAATATTCCGATATCGTAAAAAAGCAAGGAACAGCACATCTTGTATTGGGAGCACATACCATTGAATTGGTGACGAGGAATAAATTAGCACAACCAATATGGTTAATATAAACTTAAGTGTATCTATCGAATTGTTCCATCAATTCATTGAAAACGTTTTTGGACTTTATTAAATGCTTGATGAATTAATAGTCTATCAGTCTTGTTGCAACCAATAATATAAATAGCAACTATTGAACTTATAACCGAAACCGTAAAAATTATGAAAAAATCAAAGAAGTCACCTAAACCAAGATAATATTTGGTTATATACGGCAGTATACTGGCAAATATCGTCACAAAGATGACATTGAAATAAACGTTTTTAAGGAATCCTCTAACGGATATTTTAATCATATCTCGGAGCATAACGAGTCGAGCCATCTCACACAAAACCGACACTGCTATGGATACAATGAAAATTGTTTCTGGTGGCCAACCATATCGTAACAAAATATAACTTATTGGTAAATTTAGCAATTGACAGCCTCCTACTATAATCTGATAACTACGAATATTACCTGTTGCCAGCATTACGGTTATAAGAGGTCCAGATAATGACTCACTCATAGTAAAGACAAGAACAAGTCTTGCAAAGTTAGCCGCATGATCTGGAACAATACCCAACCACATCTCCAATAAATATTGTGCTGTGAAAATAATAGGAAGAGCCAGAATTAACAATATGTAAAATGAAAGTCTTGCCCCCTGAAAAATGAGTTTAAACATGTACTCATGATTTCCAGAGGCATAATTCTTCGTAATTTGTGGATTCAAAGCAGTTTGGAAATTCGTAACAAATCCTATGACAGCATGATTAATTGACATTGCAACACCTCTTGCTGCATTTACCCCAGGACCAAAGAAAAGGTTTATAATCATATTACCGCCTTGATCACGTAGAACTGCAGCTGCTGCACCAATAAAATTCCAACCAGCAAAGCCAAACATTTCTTTAGTTATCTCCTTGTCAAAACTTATATTATAGGTACACTCATCGAAGTGCTTCTTACAATACCATGTGTAAATAGTACGTTGAATAAGGCCAACGGCCAACATCAAGCCCCCATAGAAAACTAAACGATCAATTGGATTCCACAAAATCACAATAGCAATAAATAACTTTGCAAAGGCATCAAAAAGACTGATGTAGGCAAAGGCTGACATTTTCTCATGCGCTATTATAGATGCGTTATATGGTACACTCCAAAGATTGACCGCAAACGTAATTACAGAGAACTGAAAAACCCAATTGGCTGCTATCAATCGATCAGATGATATCACCATCTTAGAATTTAAGAACCATAGACCTCCAGTCTCAAGAAGAATGACAATTATTACTATAAGGGTCAGCTGAACATTAATTGCCGTACAGAAAACTTTCTTCTGCCTATCCATGTCCCCCTTACCCAACTCGAAGGTTATAAAGCGACTAATGGCGGCAGACAAAGATCCTGATAGTATATTGAACATAGCTACGACACCACCTACTACATTGTAGATGCCATAATCCTCAATTCCTAGAGCATTGAGTATAACTCGGGATGTATATAGGCTGACAACCATCAGCATGAGCATACGCCCATAGAGAAGCATCGTATTTTTTGCTATTCGTTTGTTATTTCCTATATTATTTTGCTCAGACATTTACAATAATTTTGTATCCTCAATTTGCGTTTATACAACGATTTAAATTTATCTTCGCTCCTAAGAAATCATCGCATAATTGTATTTATACGAAATGAATAACATATCATTTTTTTCCTTAATTTATACTGATATTTATCTGTTTACCGGAAATATTCCGATTTAATTTGGATATCTTTTACCTCTAACTGCCGACCACACATCCCCCAGACGTGTACGCTAACCAAAGATGTTTCTGATTTCCTCCCCCTATTCTAACACATTCTAGGAGATGAGAGATTTCAGATGGTCTTTAAATGGGAACGTGATTGGATGCTATCAATAAACATCAATGTTCCGAGTATAGAATATTGCTTCGTATTGTGGATTCATTGTGATATACCTTATTAGAACGAATATATCACGATTTTAGAGTGACTGATTACACATGGTTATGCAGGTGACTCGGTTTATTAGATATGATTCCATTATCTCTTGGATTGAGATTCACCGTATTGATAATCTTCTGACGGTCGTTGATAGGTACGTAGTTGTTATACAGGAACGACCGTACCCTTGCCCTAATGATACTCATGGCAACAGGATTGTCGCTCAACTCCCCAACAAGTTCTTCCAACTCAGTGATTGCCATCTTGGGAGTGAAGCAACTGATAGTAAGTGCATAATCAACAATCTTTTCTTCCAATAGATATTTTACAATAGTCGTACCAATACCTCCCGATGTTGCCTTATAACGAATCTGTGGATTGGTACTATTACCAATATAACATTTTGGGGGCTGTTCTTGTAAATATTTCATAATCTATAAAGTAAGAACCAATAACAAAGTTATATATAAAGATGACTGTAAATTATTACCACTACACGTATATGTACGTTGCTATGTATCTTTGCAATTCTTATATTATTGTTCTTTTATGTTGTATTATTTATCTATAATTTGCCATAAACGACATGGTCGTTTGTAGGATCTCGCCAAATACCTTTTTTTAGAATTGCGGCAGGAGTACCAGCTATAAGGACATAAGATGTAGCTCCATAATCTTTGTTGCATAACGATCGTGATGCGACAACACTTCTATCCGGGATAATGGTACCTTTCATTATTGTTGTCTGAAAGGATATCCAACTTTCATCACCAACTCTAACTGGCAAACAAGGATTTCCAACACGAACGCCTTGGGTATCAGATAATTGATGAAGATCTGTATCCATTACAAGACAATCCCATCCACACAATACTTTTTTACCAAATTCTATTGATTTATAACATACAATCTTAATACCTTGAGTAATCACGCATCTTTCTCCCAATTTCAGATGTCCACTATTATGAATCGACAAAAAAGAACCGCTTCCTATAGTACAATAACCCTTGAATTCTAATGTTCCATTTATTTCTAAAGAAATACCCGTATCGGGATATATAGAAACTTTATGCTTACCAAGTACAATCATTCCACTTTTTATTTTAGAAGGCAGTACCACATTTCCTCTCAATCTAATAAATTGTGGATTATACAGATATACCGGCAATAAAATTGCTTGAGAGAATCTGAAATAATGAAAATTAAAGTATAATGTTTTCAATATACTTATTCCCTTCAATAATTTCAATCTTTCTTTGATTCTTTTAGTTGAAATCATAGTTATTAGATTGTGCTTATAAATAAATTCATACTTTTATGTTAAACAAGTATGCATTTAACTGGATTTACACTTCTCAGAACAAAAAACATAACAATTATGACTATATTTACTTTCCCCAAAAAGATTGATTTTTTTTTCAATAAAACTCGAACTGGCAACCACACGCCCCCCAGACGTGTATGCTAACCTATGATGTTTTCTGATTTCCTCACCCTATTCTAACACATTCTAGGAGATGAGAGATTTCTGATGGTGTTTATACGGAACGTGATTGGATGCTATCAATAAACATCAATGTTTTTAATGTCCCAGTCTCATCTATAACTCCGTATTAAACCTCAAACGATTCCACGAACTTCAATGTTCCTATCACCCGAGGAGTGTGAAAAGACAATTGGTCGTAGGTCTTGTAGGCCTTTAGCTGCAGGATAGCGGCCTCGGCACTCAACACACCGCTCTCAAAGAGATTAACAGTTGTGAAAACCTTATCATTGGCTACTGGTCCCTGAACTAAATCGTAATCGTGAGGTCTAGATTTGCGACAGTCGGTAACAAACAGGAGCCATGGTTCATCCGCGCCAGTGAAACGGCGGATATTCCAATCGGCATTATCAAGCAATGATTCGTCTAATTCATAGACACTCACAACGGCACGAGGTGCATCTTCTCTCTCTTGCCTGATATGTGCCCAGCGCACGGCCTGTTCCTTGACGCTTGTCGTATAGAATCCTTTGCCGAAGTCGGCATTTGGTCGGCCAGGCCTTAAGGATGGCTTGCGTACCGCTACCGTTGATCCGTGATATAGTTTTATCATCTCTTTCTCCTATTAATAAAACGCTGGATATCATCCAACACATACTCCAATCCCTGGGTATGGAGCAAATCATAGTTATCTATGACATATTCATCGGCACTTGACTCCTTGAATTTCACCCATGCACGCATACCGCTTATCTGCTTGCGGATAGCGTAGTTCTCCAAACAGTAGGTGTAGAACTCGAACTCCTCTTTGGATATCTCCCGATTTTGACGAACTCGCGACCGCTCAAATTCTTCATAGAGTGCCTCTGTGCTCAGATACCACCACTTGGCTTCCTCGTTGTACAACCGCTCATACATCGGATTTACATAGATGTACACCAGCGCATCGTCGAGTGAAATCCGCTTCACCTTGGAGACATACTCCGCCAAATGAGAGATCTTGATTGGAATTATGTTGTTTTCGCATCTTCCCATGAAAAGATGGTCTTAAATCTACGTTTGGTTAAACTTTGTTTAGATTAGATATCTGTGGTCAACTCTAACCACTAAGCTCTAACCTTTATTATTTCGAACACAGATTGCACAAATTTAAGGGATTTTTCGCAAGGCTCAACAAGCTACGCAAGTGTCTCGCTTACGCTTAGACCCTCTAAATCCCCCTGCATAGGGGGACTCTTACCTGTGGCATCCGTTTATTTCGTGCTTCCGTGGTCTCTAAACTCTAAACTCTAACCAAAATCAATTCTGATGGAAGATGTTTACCTTACCACCCGAAAATATCTGAGTGAGTACCTGTCTGCAGGAAAAGCAGCGTGAGCTCATTATCGTTTTGCTCCCACGTCATCAGCCAATTGGGTTCGATGTGGCACTCCCACTGCCCCTTGCGATCGCCCTTTAATGGGTGCGGCTTATACTCAGCAGGGAGAAAGCCTGTAGCCTCGAGCAAATCCATGGCATCTGTAATTAACTTCATGTCTAAACCACGCTTCATACAGCGCTTAAAGTCTTTTTTGAAGCGCGTAGAGATCCTTACTGTATATGCCATACGTCAGAGTCCCATTTCTTTGTAGAAATCCTTCAGCGAAGCATACTCAGTCACACGCCCATACTTGATGTCATCCATTGCCTCCTTATAACCTGCCGTCTGGGTGATATCCTCGTTCTTGGATTTGGGATTGCGTTGCACCTTTACTGATGCCACACCCTTAAGCAACTGGCATGCCTTCTTGATTTGCGTGAGCAGGCTCTCATCCTGCACATCTAATACTATCGTTGCCATAACTTTTATTAATTTAACGTGAGTTCGACGAATTTATTCAGTTTTATATTGTTGACTATCATGTGGTTGAAAGAGCTCTGAAGGAGCGATACCTAATAGGGCAGTCCGTTAGGGCTGTTATATTTGTCGATATAGGGGGTATG
>CADBXL010000004.1 GCA_902798615.1 uncultured Bacteroidales bacterium
TATATTCTCCCTGTTGTTCTCGCTGTCTAAACTACTTTGACCTTGCGCTGTAATTGTAACATCAGAGTTTGCGGAGTAGGTGTAAGTGATGTTGTTGTCATCACTATACACAGTGTTGTCTTGCGCAAACATGTAGTTTGCACTTGCAGAAAGTACTGCTGCAAAAAGTAATAGTCTTTTTTTCATACTGCTATATGTTTTTTTGTTTGTATCATTTATAATGAATGTTTCCGTTTCCCTCCCTCTTTAGAGTTCGGTAACTATATAAATCGGTACAAAATTAGCAATTTCCTACGAAATGACCAAATTTTTTATCAAAAAAAAGAAGAAATTAACAAATTAAGCTTGAATTTCTTGATTTTGATGTTTTTTTCATGTGAAAAACAAAAGGATGCCTAATGACATCCTTTTGTTTTTGAAATTGTTTAGTCCTCGTATTCGTCTTCGAATTCGAAACTGCCATATTGTCCTTTTGATTCAAGGATTTCGTTTACTCCTGAACCTACAGGTATTCCTTCAAGAATTGCTTTGTTGTCAATTCGCACAGCAATGAAATCTGGCTTAATATATGTTTTCTTCATAGTGTGATAATGTTTTATCTGACAATGATTTTCTTAGTAGAGCCATTTGCCATCTTAACGATGTTTATGCCCTTCTGGAGTTCTTTAACCTTAACACTATTTGTCGAATAAATAGTCTCGGCATTATCGTTTGAAGCAGATGTTACTTCATCTACGCCAGTTGTCTCGTCTGCGAATTCACCAATCACAACAATCTTGGCATTTGTTGTAGTCTGGATAATCTGACCTTCTCTGTCAGTAATTTGAACATACCAACGATATGGAGAAAGTGTGGTTATGTTGTTCAATACAGAATTGACAGCGCCTTGAGCTATCACACAAGCTCCTTTGTCAAGTAGACCGTTAATAGAACTGTATGTTCCTGTGAACTTGTATGCTTCCTCTATAGAAGAACATTCAATACTATTTTCATCATTGGCATAGAGTGTTGCGTCTCTAACGATTATAGACTTTGCACCTGTTGTCTTTGCCTTGATGACGTAAGGGTGGTTTGGCCTAAGAGTGCCACTCTTTATCATTTCAATCTCAAGTTCCTTGTACTCGTTTGTGCCGTCTCCGTCTTTGTCGTATGTGTGGAAGTTTACAATTTTATAAACATAGAAGTCGTTCTTCCAGTCATCGTATGACATGCTGAATGGGACATAGAGAGCCTGATAGTTTGTTGTTCCAAATGTCCTATTGTATGTAAGGGTGTTTACGTGAACCTCTACATCGTTAGTGTAATTGCCGCCATTGTCAGCAATAACGTAAGTGTCGAGGCTTACAACGATGTCACATGTGGTAGAAACGTATCCGTCTGTAGACTGAGCGGTGATAGTTGCGTTACCTGCTTTGATAGCGTGTACCCATCCGTCTGCGTCAACTGTTGCGACAGTTTCATCAGAAGACTCCCATGTTGCTGACTTGTATGTTGCATTTGCAGGGGATATAGTAGCCTTCAGCTGGAATGATGTTCCAGCGTTCATTTTCAAATTTTGCTTGTTGAGGGTGATGTTGTTTGCTGGCACAAACTGGTTGCTGACAGTAACGACACATTCTGCATAGTATCCTGTTCCGTCAGCAGCTGTACAAGTAATTGTTGCAACTCCGTTTTGGGTACCAGACTTGATCTGTCCTGTCTGCTCGTTGACGATTGCAACGATATTTGGGTTGCTAGTTGTGAATACAACATCCTTAACATCTGCGTCCTCAGGAGCGATGGATGCATTTAATTGGAAAAGGGTGTTTGTTGGCAATGTGAGTGTTGCCTGATCCAATGTGACGGTAGAGATATGCTTGATAGCAATATCTCCAACAAAATATGCGCTGTATGAACTCCAATTTGTGCTGTTACTGAAGATACTAGCCATCTGTGTAAATACATGAATATGCATGCCAGATACCTTATTGAAAGGGTCAGAGACACTTATCTGTAGAAGTCTTGGAGTGTTGTTTACGTAAATGTCGTTGATGGTTGTCTTGTCAAATGCAAGATCGCCAATAGAAGTAACACTTGCAGGAATGTTCAATGTGCTTATTGTTGTTCCGTTATTGTAGAATGCTTTGTTCCTGATTGCGGTCAGATTTTCTGGAAGTGAAACATAGGTAAGCTTTGCACCCTCGAATGTTCCAGACTTGATTTCTGTAATGCTTGCAGGGATTATGATAGAAGTGAGTCCAGTGTACGCAAATGCATAGGTTCCAATGCTATTTATAGTGCTAGGCAACTGTATGCTTTGAAGCGAAGTACAATTTCTAAATGCGTTGTTCTTTATTTCATTAATACCTTCTGATAATACAACGTTGTTAAGACTTGTACAAAACTGGAATGCAGACGCACCGATTGTCAAAACTCCTGAAGGAATTACAATTTTTGAACTGAGAGCACGGGCTTCGTAAAATGCATTATCGCCAATTGTGGTGAGAGATGCTGGCATGTTGATAGAAGCAAGTGATGAGCAGCCCTGAAAAGCACTTTCGCCAATAGAAGTAACTCCATCTGGCAGAACGACACTTGTCAGATTAGAACAATTCAGAAAAGCATTGTTTGCAATGGTTGTTACTTTTGTTGGAACTGCACATTCGCCACTCTTTCCACCTGGACAGTAGAGGAGCGTTTTCTGATTCTTGCTGAGAAGGAGGCCACCGATAGAAGCATATTGTGGGTTCAGATTATCAACTGTGATAGCTTCAAGACCTGTACATCCGCTGAAAGCCTCGCTTCCGATTGATGTGATGGATTCAGGGATAGCCACGGTTTTCAAACCTGTAGAATTATAGAAAGCATATTCTTGTATGCCTACTACAGGATATATATTGCTGTTGAATATTACAGTTTCAGGAATGTCAATGTTTCCACTGTATGAGTTGGCACCTTTGGTACTTCCCTCTGATTTCATTTCGCTGTTTGTCAAAACGGCGGTTCCTGCTTCCGAGTCAATGAAAAAGTACAGACCGTTTCCGTTGTCAACTGACCAACCGTCCTTTGTTTCCCAAAAGCCACCATCGGCTCTTGCGCCTGTCCATGAGGCACTTGCGATTAAGAGCAGAAGAATGCTCAAAATTTTGCTTGTAGATTTGTTCATAATCTTCATTTTTACTGATTTAGCTATCCCTGAATAATCAGCACAATGTTTAAAAGTTATTGTTATAGTCGTTGGGTACTCTACACACTTTTCGTTGCAAGCCGTCTTTCTTGTTGACTCGTCCTCTGTTTCCCGCAATTCTCAAGGTGTAAACGCTATTTTTTTAGTTGTTATGTTATCGTAAACACGAATTTGGGAGCAAATTTAATTCTTTTTTTTGAAAAAGAGAAATAATATGTATTTTTTTTGCTAAAAAGTAACATTTTTTTGTAATTTAACGTAAAAATTTATGAATTTTTCGGTGGTTTTGCGCAGCGTTTTTACATGGAAAGTAAATAGGGAAGATTCCCTCTCTAAGACAATTTCGAAAGTTTGCTAGAGGTGAGAAAAAAAGATTTTAAACGCAAAGACGCAAAGGCGCAGAGTTTTTTGCTTTGCGTCTTTGCGACTTTGCGTTTTATAAATAAAATTTATTTTAGTCGATAACGACACGAGTCCAGTTGTGTACGTCTGGCTCTATGCCGTACTGGATGTTGCGTAGTTTTGTGAAGAGCTTTTCTGATACAGGTCCCGGCTTATCGCCGAAGACATAGCTCTTGCCTGTCTCGATGTCGTCAATACGTGAGATAGGAGAGATAACGGCTGCTGTACCACAAGCTCCAGCCTCCTCGAATGTCTCAAGCTCCTCTTCTGGAATCTGACGACGCTCAACCTTCATGCCGAGATCCTCAGCCAACTGCATGAGAGACTTGTTTGTGATAGAAGGAAGGATTGATGTTGACTTCGGTGTGATATAGGTGTTGTTCTTGATACCGAAGAAGTTAGCAGCACCAGCCTCATCGATATACTTCTTCTCCTTTGCATCGAGGTAGAACTCGCAAGCATAACCGAGCTTGTGTGCCTTGTCATTAGCCTGAAGGGAAGCTGCATAGTTGCCGCCAACCTTATATATACCTGTGCCAAGAGGTGCGCTACGGTCGAACTCACGAACGATAACGTATGGGTTTGCGTAGAAACCACCCTTGAAGTAAGGGCCTACCGGAGTAACGAAAATCATGAAGAGATACTCCTTGGCTGGATGAACACCAACCTGGGCACCTGTACCAACGAGGAGAGGACGAACATAGAGAGTTGCACCTGACTCGTATGGTGGGATATAATCCTGATTCAGACGGACCACCTTGTCCACCATCTCATTGAAAAGCTCTGTAGGAACCTCTGGCATGAGAATTCCGCGACTTGTTGACTGCATACGAGCAGCATTCTCGTCGGTACGGAACACACGCACCTTGCCGTCTGGACAGCGGTAAGCCTTCAATCCCTCGAAAGCCTCCTGACCATAATGCAGGCATGTAGCAGCCATGTGCATGTTGATGTATTCGCTGGAGCAAACCTCGATTTCGCCCCACTTGCCGTCACGATAGTAACAGCGAACGTTGTAGTCTGTAGGTCTGTAGCCAAACCCCAGATTAGACCAATCTAAATCTTTCATATTGTTACTTTTTAGTTCGGAAAAATCAAATTTCAAAATGCAAAAGTATAAATTTTCTTTTAATTTTGCAAGAAAGTGGGCTTTTTTTTCGTTTTAAGCCCAAAATAATTGTTTTTGCATAGAAATTGATACCTGTATGCTTCCCATTATCGCTTGCAGAAAAAGGGTTACAGGTCCGAAGATAATCCATCGATAATCCATCGATAATCCATCGTTACTCCATCGATTCGATGGACTTGCTATGGAGTAGCTATGGAGTAGCTATGGAGTAAGTATGTAGTATCTTACGAGGAAAAGTGGGGGATGAGCAAAAAAATAAGGAAGGTTTCGCCTTCCTTATTGATTGTTACTTTCCGCTTTCGAGGATCTTCTTTATTTCCTCGTCGGTTTTCGTGAGTTTGTCTTTGCAGAGCTTGATGAGCTGTTGAGCGTTTTTCAGTTCGGTGCTCATCATGTCAATGTCGAGTTCTCCGCTCTCCATTTTCTTGACAATCTCCTCAAGTTGTGAGACTGCCTCTTCATAATTAGGTGCTTTTTTCATATCTTTTTTGACTTAAACGCAAAGACGCAAAGGCACAGAGATTTTCGGAAAAGAACATGAAACTTTGCGTCTCAGCGTCTTTGCGTTGGATAAGAAATAATATAAGTGGTGTTATTTTACGACTGTGTCAATAGCTCCAGAGGCCATAACGACCGTCACTTCGTCGCCTTTTTTGAGCGATTTGGGGTCTTTTATCGCCATTCCATCGTGGAGAGCGATGCTGTATCCTCTTCGCAGAACATGAATCGGGTCAACGGCATTTGTGCGTTGAGAGAGCATTTCCAACTGGTATGAAGCTCTTTCAATTCTGTTCTTTATTATGAGAGGAAGCCTCTGCTCTATATTCGCAATTCTGTTCTGTTCGATGTTTATTTGCTGATTGACGGAAGTGTGGAGACGGGTGGCAAGGTTTGCAAGTCTTGCCTCCTCCTTTGTCTTCTTTAGTGAGAAGGCAACGGGAAGGAAGCTCTGTATTCTGCTAAGTCTAAGGCGTTCACGTTCCATTCTTGAACGGACATAATCCGTAATGCTTCGTGAGGCATCCTCGATTCTGTCGAGAGTTTCCAAGAGGTTGTCTATGAGCCATGTGGCTGCTGCCGTTGGAGTCTTTACTCTTACGCATGAAATCATGTCGAGAATACATTCGTCACGATCATGTCCGATACCTGTTATTATAGGAAGAGGGAAGTTTGCCACGTTCTCGGCAAGTTCGAGGGTATCGAAACCTGAGAAATCGCTTGTTGCTCCACCACCTCGGATGACGACAACTACGTCATAATCCTCGATGGAATCGTTGATTTTGTTGAGCGCTTCTATTATTGTCTGTTCCACTTGCTCTCCTTGCATAACGGCAGGGAATAGTCGGGTGGTGAACTTGAATCCGTACTCGTTGTTTATCAGTTGGTTGCAGAAATCTCCGTATCCTGCGGCTGTCTGGGAGGAAATGACGGCAATTCTTTGGGCGAACATCGGAACAGACAGGGATTTGTTGAGGTCGAAGATGCCCTCACGCTTCAATGTGTTAATGATTTCCTGCCGTTGACGGGCCATATCGCCAAGGGTATAGTTCGGGTCAATATCCTGAACAATCCATGAAAAGCCGTATGCCTCATGAAATTGAGCCTTGACCGAGAGCAATACTTTCATTCCGGGACGTGGACGCTCGCCTGTTACCTTCATGAACTTCGGTAGGACATAGCTCCAAATGCTTCTCCAGCATCGTGCCTGAGCACGGGCAACTAATGTGTCCTCGTCTTTCTGCACCAAATCCATATAGCAATGCCCGCCCGACTCGCGACATTCCGCAAGTTCGGCTTCCACCCAGTAGGTTTCGCTAAGCGAATAGTCGATAACCTGTCTGACAAGATTGTTGAGTTGGTAGAGTGTGAGGTTCATAAAGATATTGAATTTTGCGCAAAGATATGAGAAAAAACTGATTTGGCAAAACAAATTGACGAATTTATTTTGAAATGATATAAAAAAACATTAACTTTGCCCTCGAAAATTGTAAACGTACGCCAGCCTTTTAAGAGGCTGACGTACACTATTTTCTTCGTGCGAAGTATATATACTTTGTCCTCCTAAATAAATAATGTTCGTAAATGGATAGTAAACAAGCCACTTTGGAGCTGGGTTCGAAACCGGTTGGTCGATTGCTGATGCAGTATGCTCTGCCGGCCATTGTCGCTATGGTTGCAGCCTCGCTCTACAATATGGTGGACAGTATTTTCATAGGTCAAGGCGTTGGCGTATTGGCGATTTCCGGATTAGCAATAACCTTTCCGTTCATGAATCTCTCTGCGGCCTTTGGCGCAGCGATAGGTGTAGGCTCCTGTACTTTCATAAGCATGAAACTTGGTCAGCGTGACTATGCCATAGCCAATAAGGTGCTGGGAAATTGCGTGATGCTCAATATAATAGTAGGCCTCCTGTTCGGCGGCATCTGCCTTTTGTTTCTTGACCCGATACTGAGATTCTTCGGTGCATCAGACAATACCCTTCCGTATGCAAGGGACTATATGCAGATAATACTTACGGGTAATGCCTTCACGCATCTGTACTTCGGCCTGAATGCTGTGCTTCGTTCTGCCAGTAAACCCCGTCATGCGATGTATGCCACGATTTTCACGGTCGTGCTCAATACGATTCTCGACCCAATCTTCATCTATGGCTTGGACTTGGGTATCAGGGGAGCCGCCTTTGCAACGGTTATTTCTCAGGTAACTGCGCTTTGCTGGCAATGGAGACTGTTCTCTAACAAGAATGAGATCCTGCATTTTGACTACAGTCTTTTCAGACTCAACAAGCCGATAGTGAAGAATATCGTAGGTATAGGCATGTCTCCGTTTGCCATGAATGCGTGTGCCTGTCTGGTGGTGATATTTATCAATACCTGTTTGGGCAAGCATGGAGGTGACCTTGCTGTAGGTGCTTACGGCATAGCAAACAGAATAGGTTTCGTCTTTGTTATAGTGTCAATGGGTGTGAATCAGGGAATGCAGCCTATAGCCGGATATAATTATGGAGCGCAGAACTACGACCGTCTTCGCAAGGTTGTGAAGCTCGCAATATCTTGTGCTACTGTGGTTTGTACGGTCGGATTCCTCGTGGCTATGTTTGCTGCCCATCCATGCGCAAGGCTGTTTACCAAGGATGAATCGTTGATAAATCTTGCAAGTACAGCCATAAGGATGATGATGATGATGTTCCCGATTGTGGGATTCCAGATAGTTGTAACCAGTTTCTTCCAGAGTATCGGCAAGGCAAAGGTGAGTATGTTCCTCTCACTTTCCCGCCAGTTGCTGTTCCTTGTTCCTGCTCTCGCTATCTTCTCGGAGATATGGGGACTATGGGGTATATGGGCTGCAATGCCGTTTTCTGATGCCCTTGCTACAATCGTGGCAGCGGTAATGATGAAAAAATCGAGCGTATGGAAAAAATAATTATCAATGTAGGTCGCCAGGTAGGCAGTAGTGGTAGTGAGGTTGCCAAGTTGCTTGCAAAGGAGTTTGATGCTCGTTTGCTCGACAAGGAACTTCTTGACCTTGCTGCTCAGGAAAGCGGTTTTTCCGCATCGTTGTTCAAACAGAACGATGAGCATAGAGGGTTCCTCAATCATCTGTTCCATATCCGTGAGACTATCACTTCAGGAAACTACTATGAGGACAGGCTTTCGCCAGAAGCATTGTTCAAGTTCCAGAGTGATGCCATCAGGAGGGTGGCAAGTGAGGGCTCATGTGTCTTCTTGGGCAGAGCAGCAGACTATGTGCTGCGAGATATGGAGAATGTCGTCAATGTCTTCATCCATGCGGAAATGGAAGACCGCATAGCGTGTGTTTCGAGGGTTAAGATGTGTGATGCGGAGACTGCGAGGAAACTGATTGAGAGAAAGGAAGAGGAAAGAGCTGCCTACTACAACTACTACACGGGAAAGAAGTGGGGAGACTCAAGAAGTTACGACCTCTGCGTAAACTCCTCTCTATTGGGCATAGAAGGAACTGCAAGGCTTGTTTCCGGATTCGTGCGCGAGGTTATATCTGCCAGAAAAGAGCAAATGGCTAATAAATAATATTAATACTTAGACAAATGAAAAAGATTTTACTTTTAGGTTCTGGTGAACTTGGTAAGGAGTTCGTTATTGCTGCGAAGCGTAAGGGAGTTTATGTAGTGGCATGTGACAAATATGATAATGCTCCTGCTATGCAGGTGGCAGACGAGCGTGAGGTGTTCTCTATGCTCGATGGCGATGCTCTTGCCGCTGTGGTGAACAAGCATAAGCCTGATATCATCGTACCTGAGATTGAGGCAATCCGTACCGAGCGTCTCTTCGACTTTGAGAAGCAGGGGATCCAGGTTGTACCTTCTGCACGTGCGGTGAACTATACAATGAACCGTCAGGCAATCCGTGACCTTGCTGCCAAGGAACTCGGACTCAGAACTGCGAAGTATTTCTATGCCAAGACATACGAGCAACTCGTAGAGGCAAGCAAGGAGATAGGTTTCCCATGTGTCATCAAGCCTCTTATGTCTTCTTCTGGTCATGGACAGAGTACTGTTAAGACCTTTGAGGACCTGAAGCCTGCTTTCGATGCAGCTATGGCAGGTGCTCGTGGCGATGTGAAGGAAGTTATCATAGAGGAGTTTATCCACTTCACTTCAGAGTTCACCCTTCTTACTGTTACTCAGAAGAATGCTCCTACACTCTTCTGTCCTCCTATCGGACACGTTCAGGTAGGTGGCGACTATCGTGAGTCTTGGCAACCTTATCAGATTTCAGAGAAGGACCTTAGGGATGCTCAGAATATGGCAGACAAGGTGACAAAGGCTTTGACAGGCTACGGCATCTGGGGTGTTGAGTTCTTCCTCACAGATACTGGCGTTGTGTTCTCTGAGCTTTCTCCACGTCCACATGATACTGGTATGGTAACGCTTGCTCATACAACAAACCTCTCAGAGTTTGAGCTTCATCTTCGTGCTGTTCTCGGACTCCCTATCCACGATATCCGTCTTGAGCATGCAGGTGCTTCTGCTGTTGTGCTTGCAGACAAGGAATACAACGAGGCTCCTGATTTTAACCTTGTTGATGCTTTGAAGGAAGAGTGTACTCGTGTTCGCATCTTCGGAAAGCCAGATGGACACTTCGGTCGTCGATTGGGTGTAACACTCTGTTACGGAGAGAAGGATGCTGATGTCAATACACTTCGTGATAAGGCTAAGCGTCTTGCAAAGACAGTTCTCGGAACTGACCCTTATATGGAGAAGTAATGTCTTTTGGGAAAAGAATCATAGGAATAATAAAGAACACGGGAAAGTCGCTATTCTCCAAGGATAGCCTCGGCTTTCTTGTGTTCATGTATGCCCTTGGCATAGTGGAGAGTTATGCGGTCCTTTCTAATTGGAAAGGAGCAAAGGTCTATGGCAATCTCTACTATGAACTTTTCCTTGACTTGCTTGTACTTACCTTCCTTATCGCGCTTGTACCTAAGAAGATAAGGAAGTTTCCTTTACGTGCGACCGTGAGGGCTATCATCTATGCTATTGCCTATTCGCTTGCCATTATTGATACGTTCTGTATGGTGCAGTTCGGCAATACCATCAGCCCGTCGATGTTGTTGCTCGTAGGAGAGACTACGGGAAATGAGACGACGGAGTTCCTGAGCACATACGTCAATCTTGATGTTATGTTTACGACAAAACTTGGCTGGGTGTTGCTTGTCCTGCTTGTGCATATCCTATGGAAATGCTTTAGGGGTAAACTCAGAAAATTGTTTACCAAGTTATGTGGCAGTTCCATTGTATTTCGGCTTTCGTCCTATGCTTATCGGCTGTTCCCATACGCATTCAGCCTTTTCGCATTAGTCCTTGTGACTGTAGGTTGGAGCGATACTATCACAAACAAGAAGTGTATGGTTCGCCACTTCAACTGCCAAACCGTAGGCGATGTTGAGAAGGATATGAACCTGCGTCCGATGGTGGTGATGTATCAGCCTGTGTATCGTCTTGCTGATGCTGTCTTTACCAATCGCCTTGTCTCTCTTCAGCTCGACCGCTTGAAGGCTGAGGCAGAGAAAGTAGAGCGTATGACTCCAGAGCAATTGGGGATTCCGCAAGGGATAATGGAGTCTAAACCGTCAAATATCGTGCTTATCATCGGCGAGAGTTACAATAAGTATCATTCCCAACTCTATGGGTATGAGAAGAAGAATACCCCGCGACAGATGAAGTTGCAAAAGACTGGCCGGCTGGTGAAGTATTCCGATGTTATGGCTCCTTGGAATCTCACATCGTTTGTCTTCAAGCATCTCATGACCACATATACCGTAGGCGATAAAGGTGATTGGTGCGACTATCCTCTGTTCTGCCAACTGTTCCGTAAGGCTGGCTATCAGGTCAACTTTCTGACCAACCAGTTCCTGCCTCATGCCAAGGATGCAATATTTGACGTGAGCGGTGGATTCTTCATTAACGACGAGATGCTGAGCAAGGTACAGTTTGATATTAGAAATGAACAGACTCACCTTTGGGATGAGGATTTGCTGAAGGATTATGCCAGACTCGTAGCACCACCAGAAGGCTTTGTAGATACGGCATCCGTACCTTCGCTCACTATCTTCCACCTTATGGGACAGCATGTGAACTACCGCATCCGTTGTCCTAAGCAGAAGATGAAGTTCTTTGCCGAAGACTATGATTGCCCAGAGAATTCTCAGAAGGAGAAGAAGAATATAGCCTTCTATGACTGTGCCGTGTGGTACAATGACTCTGTGGTTGGTGCTATCGTTGACAAGTTCAAGAATGACGATGCCGTGATTATCTATTTCCCTGACCACGGAGATGAGGTCTATGGTCCAGGCTCTCTGCATCATTGCGGAAGAAATCACACCACCAACATCACCAAGAACATAGCACAACAGGAATACGAGATACCGATGTGGTTCTATTGGACTAAGAAATACGCAAAAAGGCATCCTGACGTGGTGGTTTCAATAAAGAAAGCCAAGAACAAGCCTTTCATGACCGATGCCATGTCTCATCTCGTCCTCGGTTTGGCTGGTATAAAGTGTAAGGCATATCGTCCCGAACTTGACCTGCTCTCTCCGCAGTATAATGAGAAACGTCAGCGACTAATGCAACATCTCGTAGATTATGATGAATTAGTGAAGAAGAAATGATAAACATAAGCAAAACGGAATCTCAGGCAATGCGTGGTATCGCTATCCTCGCCATTGTTATGCACAATTACTGCCATTGGCTCGGGAAAATGGTACAGGAGAATGAGTATCAGTTCTTTGAGCGTAATGTCAGACGACTGATGGTTGAGGTTGCTCATCCTTCATGGGAAATTATTGCTCATCTTCTTTCTTTCTTCGGGCATTATGGTGTACCAGTATTCGTGTTTCTGTCTGCCTATGGGTTGGTGATGAAATATGAGAAGTCTTCTCCTGTAGAAGAAAATGCCAGTTCATTCATTTGGAAGCATTACAAGAAGTTGTTCTTCATGATGATAGTGGGATATTCCGCCTACGTCATGGTTGACTATATGACTCCTGCCCCTCGCCGATATGAGTTCTGGAATGTGATAGGGCAGTTGGGCATGTTCAGTAATTTATACAAAGACCCTGACCATGACATCTGGCCTGGACCTTACTGGTACTTCGGCTTGATGGTGCAGATATATATTCTGTATAGGTTGGTGTTTCATCCTTCTTGCAGGTTTTCCCGTAACAAGTGGATTATCGGCGGTCTGTTTGCCGTTACCTTGCTTGCTCAGTTGTTCTTCCGACCTGAAGGAATGACATTACAGTGGTATCGCTATAACGTAATGGGGTCTCTGCCTGTATTCATTGCAGGACTGATGTTTGCGCGATACAATCGTTTCAATGAACCTACCCGTACATCTTATGCCTGTTTCGTCATTGCAAGCGTGGCTTTGATTTTCCTGTTCAGCCTTTGGGTTGCCACATGGATAATCGTGCCGTTCCTTATCTGCATAGGTACGGTGGCTTTGGTAAAATTGCTTCCGCAATCCCTTCTGAAGCCTCTTGTTTGGGTTGGAGGAATCTCGGCTTCGATGTTCGTTTGCCATCCTATCACCCGAAAGGTGATAATTCCAATCTCACGACATGGTGACCTCTATGCAGGACTTATTCTGTATATCGTTGCCACTATCGTTCTGGCTATGGTTTTCTCGCGCTTTTTCGCCAGGTCTGGCGAAAAAAGGGGGAACGTAATTGATAATTCGTAATCGGAATCAGAATGAAGATTAAGGACATAGACCTCGTAAACATCTCCCGATTCAGGGCAGAGCACATGGGGATGGCGATGTTATTCGTCATTCTCTTCCACGTTGGCTTGCCAAGGTGGAGTGATTTCTACGGCTTGCGAAGAATGGGCAACCTTGGCGTGGATATGTTCCTTTTCCTCTCTGGCATAGGTCTGTGGTTCTCATGGACAAAGACCATCCTTTCACGTACAGGCTCCCTCCCTACGGGGGATGGAGGGGGGAGAGTTTTTTTCTTCCATAATTGGTTCTCCTTCTATATGCGCCGACTAAAGCGTATCTATCCCGTATGGCTTATAATAGCGTGTCTGTATTATATCCCCCGATTTGACGGTGTTCATTGGATTGACCTCTTCGGCGATATCCTCATAAACTGGGACTTCTGGCTTCACGATGAGTTGACTTTCTGGTATATCCCAGCCACGATGATGCTATATGTCTTCGCCCCTCCTTATATGGAACTGATACGTCGACACCCAATCTATCATTGGCTTGTGTTGGTCATGGTTATGTGGTGCATCCTCGTTCAATGGGTTACGCCTATCCATCGTGCAGTCGGTCATATAGAGATATTCTGGTCACGTGTGCCAATCTTTTTTCTTGGTATCAATATGGGTGAGATGGTTCGTCAGAAGAAGAGCCTTGACGGACAATGTATATGGATGGTTTGGATAATGTTCCTAATGTCACTCTGCACAAGCATCTGGCTGGAACAGGAGATACATGGTAAGTTTCCTCTCTTTATAGAGAGAATGCTCTATATCCCGCTCACCGTTACTACTATCATTCTGCTTAATCGTATATTCCGACGTACTCCGCAATGGTTCAACCGAAGCGTGGCATGGTTCGGAGCACTCTCGCTCGAAGCCTACCTTATTCACATAGAGTTTGTTCTCAAACCTCTTGAGAAGAATACTGACCTTGGCTATTGGATGACCTTCCTCATCACCGTTGCTGTCACAATGCCCCTTGCCTGGCTTTTGCATAAGGGCGTGGATTTCTTATTGAAATTGAAATGAGCGATTTGGGGCGTGTTCGACCATCATTTTCCTCTTGTTTCCTCTCATTGCTCAGTCTGTCGTAGGTCTGGGCTTTTTTGTATATATACAAGGTGATTTAGGGATAAAAATCACTTTTTTACTGCTTTTTTCCGTTTTCTCTTTTTTTTTTCTTATTTTTGCATTCTCATAGTGTCTTTTTCGGCTCAAACTTGGCCATATACAACCACGATTTCAGTATTCAACTTACAATAAAGAAAACAAGGCATGAAACATATCATCCGACTGACACGACCATACCAATGGGCAAAGAATATCTTCATTCTGTTGCCTATGTTCTTTGGTGGTGCGCTCACTGATGCTGAGACTGCCCAATATGGACTGATGGCATTTTTCGCCTTCAGTTTCACAGCTTCGGCGATATACTGCTATAATGATATCATCGACGTGGAGGATGACCGTAAGCACTCGGAGAAGTGCCATCGCCCAATAGCATCTGGCGCGATAAGCATACCCCAAGGATATGCAATAATGGCATTGATGATGGCTCTCTCTGCCGTGATAATAGCATTGATGGGTGACAGGGCATTGCTGACAGGAGGAGTGATACTGACGTATTTCATCCTCGATATACTCTATTGCCGATTACTGAAACGCCATGCCATTGTTGACGTGTGCGTGCTGTCCTTTGGCTTTGTGCTGAGGATTCTTGCAGGAGGCTTTGCCACGAATATCACTCCATCCAACTGGCTGGTTATGATGACCTTCCTGCTTACGCTTTTCCTCGCCTTTGCCAAGCGTAGGGATGATGTGGTGCGGATGATGAAAACAGGAGAGGCTCCCCGACATAACACGGAGAGATACAACCTCACATTCATCAATCAGGCTGTTACTATTACTGCAGCGGTCACGGTGGTCAGTTATATAATGTACACCATAAGTCCTGCAGTTATTGAGCGAACAGGCTCTGAATACGTTTATCTCACTTCCGTCTTCGTGATACTCGGACTGCTCAGATACATGCAACGCACCCTCGTTGATGAGAAGAGTGGAGACCCGACAAAGATGCTCTATTCCGACCACTTTCTTCAGTTGGTTATCGCCATGTGGTTCATGGCATACCTTATTATAATATATATCTAAGATGAAGAGATGTATTTTCTGTGATTTCGACGGCACATTGACCACTAAGGACTCGATGATGTCGATAATCATCTATCAGCGTGGGAAGGTAGGACTTGCGTTAGCATTGCTTCGTATATTGCCTTGGCTCGTTCTGATGTTCATGGGCAGATACTCCAACCAACGCACTAAGGAGAAGTTGCTCCACAACTGCTTCGGACGGATGACGGAGGAGGAGTTCAACCAATTCTGTCAGAGGTTTGCTGATAGTCACAGGCATATACTTAGAAAAAAGCTCTACGACAGATTGATGGAGGCAAAGAAGAATGGCGACGAAGTAGTGGTGGTAAGTGCGAGTCCTGAGAACTGGGTAAGTCGTCTCGTTCCTGAGTTCAAGGTATTAGGCACGAAGATGGAGTTCAACCCGCATTTCACGGGGAGATTCCTCACCGCTAACTGCTATGGTCAGGAAAAGGTGAACCGAATACTTCAAGTATATCCAGAACTGAAAACGGACAGAAATCGCTATCATGTTACTGCATTCGGTGACTCGCGAGGAGATAAGGAAATGTTGGCTTTTGCCGATGAGCAATTTTATAAGCCTGAATAGATGAAGAGTTTATTTGACATATTCAAGATACGTAAGGATGAGAGATGGCTGGCAATTGTGTCGGTCATCGTTTTCGCGTTCCTTAACTTCATGACTGTGAATATGTACTGGGGACGGTTCAGCGCGATTTCTGACAACTACCACCGTCTGTTTGTGAGGTGGTTCAGAATTTCAGGCTTCGACCCATTGACTTACGAAGTGATATCCCATTGGGACACGGCATACAATGTGTATAGGCATCCGCTGTTGGCTTTCTTCATGTGGCCTTTCTGTCAGTTGAATCAGTTGCTGATGACGCTCACGGGCAAGAACTTCGCCACGGTCATCACGGCATTGATTATCGTATTCTGTGCAGTTTATTCTACTGTCTTCATGTTCAGGATATTCAAGGATATGATTAAGGTGAGGATGCGTGAGGCATATCTGTTAACAGGTATGACATTCAGCATGGCGTTCATCATGCTCTCGGCAATGGTGCCCGACCACTTTATGATGTCGATGTTCGCCCTTACCTTGACGCTGTATCTCTCTGGAAAGAAACTTCGGAACGGTTCGGCACTCAATATGTGGCAGACAATAGTCTTGTTCGTGCTTACGGCAGGTATCTCCTTAAACAACGGACTAAAGGTGTTCCTTTCAGCCCTTATCACCCGACGGGAGCGCTTCTTTGAGTGGCGTTATCTGCTTCTCGCCGTGATATTGCCATCAGCTATGATATGGGGCTTTGCCCGTTGGGAATACCGCACATACGTTTGGCCAAAGGAGATGGCACGCAATGAGGTGAAGGTGAAGAAGAACCGAGAATATACGGAGAAGATTCGTCAGCAGGTGCGCGATTCCATCGGCTCTACGGATTCTCTTGCTGTTGAGGCTTTGACAAAGAAGATAAAACAACAGAAAGCAAAGGATAAATACCGTCGTGACCATAAGCAGATATGGAACAGAAACACTGGCAAACCGATGGGAAAGGGTGAGTTCATGCGTTGGACTGATAAGACTACCTCTCGCTGGGATGTGGCGGTGGAGGGTTTGTTCGGAGAAGGAATACAGTTGCATAGGGACTATCTCCTGGGTGATGTGCTTAGAAACCGTCCTGTGATAGTTAGATATCAGAATTGGTGGAACTATGCATTTGAGACAGTCATCATGGTTTTATTTGTTGCAGGTACATGGTGCGGACGGAAGCAACGTCTGATGTGGTTGGCTATGGCAATGTTAATGTTTGATATGGCTCTTCACATGGGACTTGGTTTCGGCATAAACGAGATATACATCATGTCGGCTCATTACCTATTCGTACTGCCGATAGGCATAGCGTATCTGTTCAAGGCGTTAGAGGCGAGGAAACGCCCGTACATGGCCGTCGCATTCGCTTGTGCCCTGACCGCCGTGTGGTGCTTTGTGTGGAATATTATTAACATTATCGGTTATTGTCTATGAAGCAGTTTCTGGTAAAACATAGGGAGAGTTTACTTGTTGCCTTGCTCGGCCTTGTCATTATTGTTGCGCTCAACGTGATGATGCTTCAGTATCATTATCAGCCATGGACGAATCCGAAGGTAGGTTTCTGGAGTGCTTTCTGGAACAGATTTGAGATATCGGGGTTCGACCCATATACATATATCGTGGTATCGAAGTGGCGCACTATCTATGTACTTTCGCGTCATCCGTTACTTGCGGGAATGATGTGGCCCTTGTCTGAGTTGAATGGTTGGCTGATGGAAGAGACTGGCATGAACTGCTCGATATTCATAGTGGGAGTGTTGCTCGTGGTGTGTGCAATGTCGGCATGGATGCTGATGTACAGAATACAGCGCAGACTGTTGGGTATGAGCATGAAGATTAGCCTTCTGCTCATCTTGTACTTCTATTCATTCTCTCATGTTATGCTGACTATCTTCGTGGAGGACCACATGGCATTCACCCTTCCGCTATTGCTTTTGGCAATATATCTCGCAGAAAGAGCCATTCAGAAAGGCAAGACTATGCCTTTGTGGCAGTCATTACCTCTGTTGTTCATCTCAACGGGAGTGACAACAACGAATTGTGTTAAGATAGGACTTGCCGACCTGTTTACACAGTGGGGCAGGAAACCGTTCAGAAGGATAGTATTGCATTTCCTCGTATATCTCATTCCGCTTGGCGTGATTGGATGGCTGTATTACTATCAGCAGGAGAACACGCAGAAGGAGGAGGCACGTAATATAGAGAGGACGGTGAACAGG
Source organism: uncultured Bacteroidales bacterium (assembly GCA_902798615.1). GTDB lineage: Bacteria > Bacteroidota > Bacteroidia > Bacteroidales > Bacteroidaceae > Prevotella. The sequence goes on from CADBXL010000004.1 coordinate 17,914, forward strand.
CGTATGGCGCGTGACTCTGTATTTGCAGTGAAATGGAAACAGGAGCAGGCTGAGATTAAGAAACGCAAGGAGCAACAGCTCATTCATCTTGACTTCGTTACCAATACCGACTATAAGATAGACCGTTTGCCTTCGTTGGTGGAGAATGTATTTGGTGAGGGCTTTATCCTTCACAACCGCTATCCATTGCGTGATTCGAACAAGAACTACCGTCCTGTGCTTGTGAGGTATAAGTATTGGTGGAACTATGCGTTTGAGGCAGTCATTGTATTGCTTTTCTTGGCAGGTGTGTGGTTCGGACGGAAGCAACGGCTCATGTGGATGTTGATGTCGATGTTCCTGTTTGACATGCTACTGCACGTAGGGCTTAATTTTGCCTCTGCCGATGTGTATATCATGACGGCACATTGGGCTTTCGTCATACCTATAGCCGTGGCATATCTCATCAGGCATACAGCCACAAAGCCAAGGCTTAACACTGTTGTATTGTGTGCCGTCCTGTTCCTTACATTATATATGTGGGGACATAATCTGCAAATTATAATCCAGCATATAGTCAGATAAATGAAGGTTCTGATATTAAGCACGTTCCAGTCGTCGGGAGGAGCTGGTATTGCGTCAACCCGACTCATGCGCGCCCTTCGGAAGAATGGTGTGGAGGTATCCATGCTATGTAGGAAGAATATATCCTTTGGTCCTGCTGGGCTTAGGAAGCAGTCGTGGACGAGTATCTTTGAGCGGGCATATATATGGATGTGTAACGGATTCTCCACTCGCAACCTATGGGCAACCGACATAGCCCTTTTCGGCCAGAACATCACCAGTACACGCGAGTATAAGGAGGCTGACGTGATACACCTTCATTGGGTTAACCAGGGGTTCATCTCTCTTGCCACTATTCGTAAGATGCTTGATGACGGTAAGAAGGTGGTGTGGACCATGCACGATGCATGGAACGCTATGGGGGCTTATCACCTCAAGATACAGAGGAAAGACGACTATCTTGAACGTTCTACTTTTGAACGCAAGCAGAGACTCTATGCCGACAGGAAGATACAGTTCGTGACCTGTAGTCAGTGGTTGATGAATGAGGCTTTGACAAGTCCGCTCATGGCAGAGCAGAGAGTGGTGGCAATTCCTAATCCTCTTGACACAAGTGTTTTCAAGCCTGTACCACATCAGAATCGTCGTCGGGTGCTCTTCGTGGCGCAGTTTGTCAACAACCCGATGAAGGGAATGAAATATCTTGAAGAGGCATCCGCTATCATCAATGAGAAAGTGACCAAGTTTGGCCACGCAGACTCAAACCGTGTAGAAATCATTGCCCTTGGCAGAGACATACCGTATATCTCCGACACCCATGAGATGGCAAGACTCTATGCCTCCGTCGATGCCTTTGTACTCCCTTCTCTCTCTGAGAATCTTCCTAACACGATAATGGAGGCAATGGCTTGCGGTACGCCATGTGTTGGTTTCCGCGTAGGAGGCATTCCTGAGATGATAGACCATCTTGAGAATGGCTATCTTGCTAACTATAAGGACTCCGAAGACCTTGCCAAAGGTATTCTCTATGTGCTTGATGAGGCTAATCATGAGCGACTTGCTACGAATGCCCGTCAGAAGATAATAAACTGCTACGGAGAGAAAGCCGTTGCCTCACGCTATATCGAAATCTATGGAAATGAGCAATAGGAAATACTCAATCATCGTTGTCACGCTGAATAATGCCGACGGACTAAAGAGAACGCTCCAAAGTGTGAGAGCCCTCAACTATCCGTGTCTTGAGGTCATAGTGATTGACGGGGCAAGTACAGACTCCACAAAGGATGTTATCAAGGGCTTTGCCCAGTTAGTCACCGTCTTCGTGTCAGAGAAGGATAAAGGTATATATAACGCAATGAACAAGGGGATAGCCCATGTTACTGGCGATTATGTGGTCTTTATGAATGCAGGTGACTGTTTTGCTGATGCCGACGTTCTCACAAAGGTAAATGATGCTGATACAGATATCATTCTCGGAGGTGCTAAGTATGGGAATGATGTCCGTTTTGTGCCAGATAAGATGACACTCTACGATGTGCTCTCGCTTGGCATAAACCATCAGTCAACATATTACAAGGCTGATGTGTTGCGTAAGTATGGCTTTGATGAGAGTTACCGACTGACTGCCGACCTCAAATCGGTCATTGAGCCTATGGCGCGTGATAAAGCAACCTTGGCAACCATTCCTTCCGTTCTCTCTATCTGTGAGGGTGGGGGAGTGAGCAAGCAATGCTGGCGAGACACTCTCATTGAGAATAAACGCATTGTTGCAGAGGTCGTAGAGCCTTACTATCGTGAGGACTATCTCCGTTTCTCCCGTATCAATAACTCTATGCTCGATGATTTCATTGTCCTTTCGCATTTCCAAAGCATCTTCCCTTTGCTTCGTCTTTTGGCGAAGGTAATGCGTTTCCTTAACTCAAAGTTCAAGCATATACCTCTCTGATATGACCGTTACAATACTTGTACCCGTCTTTTGCGTGGAGAAATACATAGCCGAGTGTGCGGAATCACTCTTTTCTCAGACATATTCTGATATAGAATATGTATTCTGTGATGACTCTACTCCCGACAGGAGTATTGAGGTGCTGTGTGAAGTTATGAAACGGTATGCAGAAAGAAAGGAGCATATAAGAATCATTCGTAATGAGCCGAACAGGGGAATAGGCGCTACTCGCTCACGTCTCGTTTCCGAGGTCAGTACTGACTGTTTCATGTTTGTGGATAGTGATGATATCCTGCCTCGCAATGCCGTGGAGATTCTTGTCAATAGGATGAAACTGAAGGATACGGATATTGTGGATGGTGGATATGCTCTTTTTGAGAATGGCAAGTGTGGAGCAACTATTAAGCCGTCTCACGATTCACCTTCTCGGTATCTCGACAAGATTCTATGTCAGAACATAATCCTGCCTCGTCTGTGGGGAAGGCTCTATAAAGCCTCTGTGCTTTCCAAGGTGAAGGATATTTTCATTGATGGTATTGACTTTGCTGAGGATATATGCGCTACCAGCCGACTCGCTTGTGTCACTACCCGTTCATGGACTGATGAGGCTGTATATTACTACCGTACAGACAATACCTCTTCATACACGCAGAATATAAGTGAGAAGAATATATATTCCTATTTCCGTGCCATGTCGGTGGTGCTCTCGTTCTACCATCAGCGCAAGGGGCATCTCCCAATGTCTTTGGAGATAGGAGTGCTCAATGCCTACCGTCAATGTGGAAGGTCACGAATTCCAGTCACTACGGCTGATGAAACCATAGCCTATGTTCCAGAGCATTTCAGTGCTCGGTTGCTCTATTGGCTATTCCATAGCAAGTCAGGGCTCGTGCTGAAACTGGCGGATTATCTGTATAGACTAATAAGAATTAGCAATTAAGAACAAGTGTCCGAATCTCTAAAGCAAAAAACGGCGAAAGGCCTGTTCTGGGGGGCGCTCAATAGCGGAACAACCCAGATACTTAATCTCATAATCGGCATCATCCTTGCTCGTCATCTAACCAAGGCTGATTACGGCATCATTGGCATTCTCACCATCTTTATCGCCATTGCCTCCGACCTTCAGAGTGCAGGTTTTACGCAGGGACTAATCAACATTAAGCGACCTACGGCACGTGATTATAACTCCGTTTTCTCGTTTAATGTGTGTATGTCTGTACTGATGTATTCCGTGCTTTTTTTCTCTGCACCTTTCATTGCTGAATACTTTCACCAGCCATGCCTCGTTTCCGTGTCGCGTGTGGTATTCCTTACCTTCTTCATCTCCTCTCTCGGCATAGCCCACGGAGGATATATGGCAAAGAATATGATGAATCGTGAACTTGCCATAATAGGTGCACTCGCTCTCATTCTTTCGGGTGCGGTAGGTATCACTCTCGCTCTTCTTGACTTCGCCTATTGGTCACTTGCCTGGCAACAGGTGACGTATATGATAGTAGTAAACATTGGACGCTATTATTATGTGCGTGACTGGCGACCACGTCTCTCTCTCGATTTCGGACCTGTGCGCCTTATGGCTCCGTTCGCCTTGAAGATACTCGTAACAAAGATTCTTAACACATTGTCGGCCAATATCCTTACACCGATATTCGCACGTTGGTTCACCATACATCAGGTGGGAAGTTATACACAGGCTTTCAAGTGGAACACTATGGCATACTCTCTCGTTGCCAATACCGTAGGACAGATAGCGCAACCTGTCTTGGTTGAAACTGATAGGAGTGAAGCTTTCCGTAAGATGCTACGCTTCACTTGTTTCATCTCAATGCCATTGATGTTCGGCTTTGCCCTTGTCGGCAGGGAGTTTATTCTGATTACAATCAAGGAAGAATGGCTTGAATGCGTACCGCTATTGCAGGTGCTGTGTATCTCTGGAGCGTTCATGCCAATCCACACCATGTATCAGAATCTCGCAATAAGCCATGGGCGAAGTGATATCTATATGTGGCTCAATATCGGTCAGATTCTTCTCCAGATAGCAGTTGTATTTGCATGTTCTGACGATGGAATGTTCGTAATGGTATCTGCCTATTCTGCCATGATGATTCTATGGTTATTGCCGTGGCATCTCTTTACTGGCAGGCTTATCGGCTATAGTTGGTGGGATGTGTTCAAGGATGTAGCACCATTCACGCTTACGGCTATTGTTACTATGGCTATCACCTATTATGCCACCAGAGCGATTACCAACATCTATTTTCTTCTTATCGTGAGATGTATTCTAGCTACTGCAATCTACTATGCGGTTATGAAGCTATGCAAGGTCCAGATACTTGCTGAGTGCGAGAACTTCGTCTTGAAACGCATCAGGAAATAGGTCGGGACAAAAGCTTGATTGGGATATATTTGTCTTCTACTCCTTGTGCTTCCAAGTGGAGCTTCCGAAACGTGAAGATTATTTGTTATTCATTGCCTTTTGATATTTGATATTTGCAGAAATGAAAGAACTTTCAACTGAAGAGTTTGCGGAATGGAAACGCATCATTACTGATGTGCTTCGGGAGTTCCATGATTTATGCCATAGACATGGACTTACCTATTATGCAGTTGGTGGTACTGCTATCGGTGCTGTGCGTCATAAAGGTATTATTCCTTGGGATGATGACATTGACGTGGCAATGCCAAGGCCTGATTATGACAGGTTTGTTGAAATCTGCAGGACTGAGAATCTTGGGGGCTATGAACTTGTTTCTGCTGAAACACATGAAGGATATAATCTGTCGTTCGTAAAGTTCTGCAACAAGAATACCACTTTGGTGGAGCGATGGGACACTCCATGCGTTATTGGATTGTATATAGATGTCTTCGCCCTTGATTCTACGAGTGATAACCCAAAGGAAATGAAAATGCTCGTGGAGAAATGTAGGAAATACAGAAACAGGTTTGAGGCTGTCTCTACACATAATTCTTTTGGCGAATATATGTCTCTTCTTCTTACTCCGCATGAGTGGGGACGATTCGTTGTCAAGATGTTGGGATTCTTCTTCCGCAAGAAGATGAGAAAATTCCTGCTTAATAGAATTGATGGGATATGCAGGAAATATCCGTATGGAAGCACTCATAGTCTTATAAACTATGGAGGTGCGTATGGCATTCGTGAGGTCTTTAGTGCGGATATACTGAAAGGTGAGACGAAGAATATGCCGTTTGACGACATCACTATTGATATGATGCCCGATTATGACAGTTATCTGCGTGGAGTATATGGCGACTATATGCAAATGCCTCCAGAAGACAAGCGTATTCCTCATCATCTGAAGGCATTCTATAATCTCAAGGCTCGTGTTGAGGTTAAGATGCAATAATGTCTAATGTTCGCCATAGGGCCTCCTTCATATTGTATAGAGGAGTCCAGCCAATAGAGCGCAGGCGTGAATTGTCGAGTACGGCTTTCTGAGCTACGCTAAAGCCTTTCCGCTCAGTTTCTGATGGTAGCTCAAAGATAACGTCCTTACCGTTATATTGTGCACAAAGCCCTGCAAACTCTTTCAGTCTGACATCGCATGACTCGCAACTTATATTGTATGCCGTGCCTACTTCTCCATATATAAGGACATGAAGCATTGCACGTACTGCATCTGTAATGTACGTATATGAGAACAACTGATTGCCTTCGCTCTTTAGGATTATGTCCTCATGAGCGAGGGCTTTCTTTATGAACTGAGACGAAGCTTTACTGTCAGTCATTAGCATTGTAGGGCCAAACAGGCGACTGAGACGCACTATCTTTACCTTTGCTCCTTTCTCTGCTATGAACGATTGGCACATTGCTTCTGCCGAGCGCTTTGACTCTGTGTAGCACGAACGTGACGTTGACAGGTTTAGCTTTCCTGTATAGTCTTCTGAAAAAGTATCTTCGCCAATGGCATTGCCATACACCTCAACAGTAGAAGGGTAGAGTACAGTAGCACCTGTCTCTACTGCGAGATTAAGTGCATGTTCTGCTCCCTTGATGTTGATAAGCATGGTTTCTACAGGGTACTGCGAGTATGCCAGTGGATGAGTGTTGCTTGCAAGAGGTATTATGATATCAGGCTTAATGTCTGAAGGAAACTTATTGCAAACATCCTGCTCTACGAATGTGAATAGGGGTGAGTCGTAGTAAGAACCGAGCCTGTCTATAGCCCTGTTCTTGTCTCTGCCAACTGCATAGACCTTCACATCCCCTAACAGCATAAGGGCATCTATAAGGTGAGTGCCAACCATTCCCGTGGCACCTGTTATGAGTATAGTCTTGCCGTGCAGAGTCTCAATGCCTGGCATGGAGACAATGTTTCTGAGGTCTTGCTGATATAATGCGTTCTCCTTGTTCATTTTCTTATTTGAGCCATGTACCCTTGTCGCGTGACAGGTACCCCTTGAACAGTTCAAGGTCGTCTTTGGTCGTGAGTTTTATGTTCTTGTCCGAACCCAGGGCAAAATGCAGTCTTACACCGAGTTGCACCATCATTGTGTTGGCATAGTTAGAGCCATGAATGCCTATGCCTTTCTCGTATGCTTCGTGATACTTGCTGTCAAGTAAGTCAAAGCGGTAGGCCTGAGGCGTACTGACACGTCGGAGCTGTTCTCGTGGAATATATTGCGTGGTTGTCGTTTCGTCATCCTCGCTCACCATGAATATCTGCTCGTTGTAAGGCATTGAGGTTACGGCATTTCCGTATTCCTTTGCTTTGGCTATCACATCTGTGAGTACTGTCGGCTCTACAAGAGGACGAATGCCGTCATGTACAATTATGATATCATCGTCACTACATGTCCCTTCAAGGGCATAGACTCCGTTGCGTATTGATTCCTGTGCCGAACTGCCTCCCTTTACTATCCATCGCAGTTTGGTGATGTTAAACTGGTTTGCGTATGCCTTAACCATATTCTCCCAGCCTTCTATGCAGACAACACCTATAGCATCTATATCCTCGTGATGCTGAAAACTTTCGAGGGTATAGATAAGTATTGGCTTGTCATGAACGTTGATAAACTGCTTGGGAATATCCTGTCCCATGCGGTTGCCTGAACCGCCTGCTATGATTATTGCTATGTTCATATCTGGGTGTTCACAAAAACTCTCTATAATGGTTATCTGAATTAAAGCATACATCCATAGTGGTCCACAATGCCGAGCAAATGCTTCTGCTTATCAGCCACAAGCACGCTGTGCACCTTGTATTTCTGCATTACTGCCTGAATGGCGGTAATCTTTGTCGTTGGCAGTACTATCTTCGGTGAGGTGGTCATTATGTCACTGACCTTGTGGTTGAAGAACTGCTCTTGCCAACGCTCTGTGGCGCGTCTCAGGTCACCATCGGTTATAAGGCCGATGATACGTCCTTCCTCATCAAGCGATACGCCCATACCGAGCTTTCCCCGGCTTACCTCTATGATAGCCTCTCCAAGTCGCATATCGGCTGGGACGACAGGAAGGTTTTCCTTGAACATCACATCCTCTGCCGTGGTGAGAAGTCGTTTGCCAAGTGAACCGCCTGGATGGAACTGTGCAAAGTCGTTAGGCTTGAAGTTACGCATGTGTACCAAGGCACAGGCCAAAGCATCACCCATAACCATTGTCGTGGTGGTTGAAGAGGTAGGAGCAAGGTTCAGAGGGTCTGCCTCATGGTCAACGGCTATGTTTAGGTGGCAGATAGAGTATTGAGCAAGGAGCGAGTCGGGATTTCCCGTAACACCTATGATAGGCACCTTACGCTCTATGAGTAACGGAATGAAGCGAAGTAGCTCGTCGGTGAAGCCCGAATAGGAAATAGCCATCACCACATCTTTTGCGTCTATCATTCCGAGGTCGCCATGATAGGCATCGAGCGGATTCAGAAAGAAGGAAGGAGTGCCAAGAGAGGCGAGGGTGGAGGCTATCTTCTCTCCCACATGACCGCTCTTGCCAACACCTGTAACGATGAGCTTTCCCTTACATTTATATATCATTTCCACTGCTTTCTGAAAATTGTCGTCGAGCAATGGAATGAGGTTCAGTATGGCTTGTGCCTCATCTCGGAAGCATTTTATAGCAAAGTCCTTTATTTCCATATCACATGATGTGAACCAGCTTATATTGCTGGTTGTATTTATCATGTGCAAAGGTACAAAGAATTATCGGAATGACCAAATATTCACAGCCTTATATCTGGTAAACTTCCCTAAACTGACAAATAATCATGTATTTTCAACTCTCAAAAGGACTGTGTGATATCAATGTGCTATCTGTGGCAATTAACGTGAATTTGATGATTTTTGATAATTTTTGTCTTCACTAATTTATGATGAATATCGTTAATCTTCTATAATCGCCTTGTTTTTACGGCATTTTTTTCGTACCTTTGCAGTCATGAGCCTGAATCGAAAAATACAAACAGCTATATTCGTATGTATCTCGATACTATGTCTGACAAGCTTTGCTGTGGATGATTTCACTAATGTGGAACAGCATCAGATTAGTGTTGAGACTCCTGGACTTTTCTCTCATTCCAATGCCTTCATGGTGGATTTCTCACAATTGGCAAAGGATGAATATTCTTTCCCTCTTCCTGTGGGAAAGATAACTGATGTGACCTCTTCTAATATAACTATTGAGTCGGCCAAAGGTGATGCTGTGAAGGCTATGTTCGGCGGTGTAGTTAGACTGTCGCGCCATATTCATGATATGGGTAATGTGGTGGTCATTCGCCATGACAACGGCCTTGAGACTGTTTACGGGCGTAATGCGCAGAACCTTGTAAAGGTAGGACAGCGTGTCAAGGCTGGCCAGACCATCGCTATTATAGGTGTAGAAGGCGGTCGTGGAAGCCTGTTGTTCGGCATAATGGTTAACGGTTGCAAGATTAATCCGGAAATCATTCTCGACGTGGATGCACATGCACTTCATCGTCAGGTGGCTACATTTACCAAGGCTGGTAAGGGGGTTAATGTGACTACTGCCCGTAAGGAGCGTAAGAAGAAGGAACCTGAGGGAATGAGTATGGACACCAACGACCCTTTCGGCGACAAGTCTGTATATCGTCTTGACCTTTCAGCTATCAAATCCTGGCGCTATCCTCTCGATGATTCTCACGTTATCAGCGGTTATGGAGGCAGAAGGCATCATTCTGGTGTGGATATAAAGAATGCCCCTAACAAGGAGGTTTATGCCGTGTTTGACGGTCTTGTAGTGCAGTCAGGAGTGTTCGCTGGCTATGGCAAATGTATCACAGTTCGTCATCCTAACGGACTTGAGACACGCTATTCTCACAACAATAAGAACTATGTGAATGTTGGTGACAAGGTGAAGGCTGGCGATGTGATAGGCACTACAGGCCGTACTGGACGTGCCACTACCGAGCATCTGCATTTTGAAACCCGCATAGCAGGTCGTGCCTTTGACCCTGCATTTATCTTTGACCATGTGAACCATTGTCTGCATAATTGTGTGTTGCAGTTCAAGAAAAACGGAAGTGTAATGAGAGTGAAATAGGGAAATCCCTACACGGATTTCGGGATTCTGGCTTTTCCATATCGGCGAAATTGTGTATTTTTGCACTCGAAAACAAATCAAGAGTCAAAGGTCCCCGAACCTTAGTCCTTAGACTTTAGACCTAAAAAGGTATGTAATTTTCAAGTATATGAAAAAGTCAGTCATTATAGGTGCTTGTAGCGTATTGCTGTTGAGTTCTTGTGGCTCAACGGCTGGAGAAGGTGCTTTCAACGGTGCTATGCTTGGCGGATGGTTTGGTTCTGCCATTGGCGGTATCATCGGTGGTCATTACGGTCACGATGTCGGTACGGTGGTTGGTATGGCTACTGGTGCTGTTATCGGTGCTCAGAATGGTGCTGAAGAGGAAGAACGTCGCATTGAGGCTTATGAGGAGGCTCGTCGTGAGCGTGCTGAACGCCGTCGTGAGCGTATAGCTCGGCATCGTGGAAAGAGGCATCGTGAACGTGTAGAAAGTGAAACTCAAGAGAACTATGACAGTGGTTTCGATTCAACCAATTCTGGCGATGACCGCATTGAGTTTGAGTCAAGTGTGGCTGAGTCAAGTTCAACGGTCTTTGAACTGAAGAATGTGCGTTTCACCGATGCTAATGGTGACGGAATCCTACAGCGTTCAGAGGTGGGAAAGGTATCTTTCGAGATTAAGAACATAACCTCTCAGATGCAGTATGACGTTATTCCTGCTGTTGTGGAATGCACTGACAACAGCCATATTCTCATATCTCCTTCCGCTCATATCGAGAATATCCTCCCAGGTCAGACTCTCCGCTATACGGCTATGGTGGTTGCTGACGGAAGTCTGAAGGACGGCAATGTGAGTTTCGAGGTTTCCGTATCTCTCAATGGCAGAACGCAGGGCGAACCTTTGGCTATTGAGGTAGCAACCAGTAAGACAAAGATTAAGAAGTAAAAAAAACTGTAAAAACATATTGCATTCTGATTATTTTTTGTTAACTTTGCACCTGTCTTGTTTAACTGACAGACACTAAGCAAACGTAAACAACCAATAATCTCAAGGAAAATGCAGAAAGAAGATTCCTCCTTGAAATACAAGGGGGATTCTTTTTTTTTTCTGTTATTCCAAATGCGAAAGTTGGAAATGAAGATAGGTTGTTATCGTTGTAAACAGGTAATCAGTAATTCGTCATTTGTAATTAATTTATGAATTCTACTCCACTACGTGACGTCACGTTTCTCAATCTGATGAACAAACGCATCTACAGGGTGCTTATCATCGCTAATCCATACGATGCCTTCATGCTCGAAGATGACGGTCGTATAGATGAGAAACTGTTCAATGAATACACCGAGCTTGGTCTTCGATATCCTCCTACGTTTACTCAGGTTAGCACTACGGAGGAAGCTCGTGCCGTGCTTACGTCAGTTGACGTGAACCTTGTCATCTGTATGCCAGGTAATCTGGACAATGGTGCTTTCGATGTGGCTCGTGCAGTGAAGGCCGACTTCCCTCACATGCCTTGCGTGGTGCTCACACCGTTCAGTCACGGTATTACCCGAAGAATGCAGAACGAGGACCTTTCCATGTTCGATTTCGTGTTCTGTTGGCTTGGAAACACAAACCTAATCCTCTCTATCATCAAGATAATAGAGGACAGCATGAACCTTGAGCATGATGTAAACGAGGGTGTACAGGTAATCCTCTTTGTTGAGGATAGCATTCGTTTCTATTCATCCATCCTCCCTCATCTTTACAGTTTTATCCTTGCCCAGAGCCAGCGTTTCGCTACCGAGGCTCTAAACCCTCATGCGTCTGCCCTTCGTATGCGAGGAAGACCGAAGGTGGTTCTTGCACGAAACTATACCGAGGCTGTGAGGATTTATGATAAATACAAGGAGAATATGCTTGGCGTAATCTCCGACTGCCGTTTCCCTATCACTGGCTACACTCAGCTCAATGGCGAAAGTGAGAAAGTGGCTGATGCTGGCTTCAAACTGCTCGACTATATCCGCAGTCAGGATGAGTATGTTCCTCTGATTATCGAGAGCTCGGAGCAGGAGAACATGGCTATTGCCAAGCAGAAGGGATATTTCTTCCTCGACAAGAACTCTAAGAAGATAAGCGTTGACCTGCGTAAGGCTATGGAGGAACACATGGGATTCGGTGATTTCCTATTCCGTGACCCGAAGACTCATGAGGTGGTCCAGCGTGTACGCTCCCTGAAGGAATTGCAGGACCATGTATTCTCTATTCCTCGTGAGTCAATGCTCTATCATGTTTCCCGAAACCATGTATCTCGTTGGCTCTCAGCTCGTGCCATATTCCCTGTGTCTGCCTTCCTGAAGCATATCACATGGCATAAACTTCAGGATGTGGATGCACATCGTCAGATTATCTTCGATGCTATCGTGCAGTACCGACACATGAAGAACATCGGTACGGTGGCTGTTTTCGATAGGCTGAAGTTCGACTCTTACAGTCACTTTGCCCGTATCGGTGAAGGCTCTCTTGGAGGCAAGGGACGTGGTCTGGCTTTTCTTGACAATGTGATAAAGAGCAAGGCTGAGTTTGACCAGTTCGAGGGTGTGAAGGTATCAATTCCGAAGACTGTGGTGCTCTGTACCGACATCTTCGATAAGTTCATGGAGGAGAATGACCTTTACCCTATTGCACTTAGCGATGCCTCTGATGAAGAGATTCTTGAGGCTTTCCTGAAGGCTCAGTTCCCTGATGATTTGCGTAGTGACTGCGAGACTTTCATACGTGCCACCAAGTGTCCGCTTGCCATACGTTCATCCTCTCTTCTGGAGGATAGCCACTACCAGCCGTTTGCAGGTGTATATTCCACATATATGATTCCTTATATCGCTGACCATGAGGTGATGCTCAGTATGCTTGCAAAGGCTATCAAGAGCGTGTATGCCTCTGTCTATTACAAGGATTCCAAGGCTTATATGACTGCCACCTCTAATGTCATCGACCAGGAGAAAATGGCTGTTGTGCTTCAGGAGGTAGTTGGTATGCCTCATAATTGTAATGGTGAGACGCTTTACTATCCTAATATGTCGGGAGTGCTTCGTTCGCTCAATTATTACCCTATAGGCGACGAGACTTCGGAAGAGGGCATTGCATCATTGGCTATGGGTTTGGGCAAGTATATTGTGGATGGTGGAAGAACCCTTCGTGTATGTCCTTATCATCCTCGTCAGGTGTTGCAGATGAGTGAGATGGAGATTGCCCTGAAAGAGACTCAAACCATCTTCTATGCCCTTGACATGAGCGAAGGTGATGAGGATTTCAAGGTTGACGATGGCTTTAATATCAAGCGAGTGAGGGTGAAGGAAGCTGACTATAGCGACGGTTCGATGCGACATATAGTCTCTACCTACGACCCATACGACAATGTAATCCGTGACGGTCAGTATGATGAGGGAAGAAAGCTCATATCCTTTGCAGGAGTGCTTCAGAATGATGTTGCGCCTATACCAGAACTTATGCAGATGGCTATGAAGTTCGGTTCAGAGGCTATGCGCCGACCTGTCGAGATTGAGTTTGCCACTAATATCAAGGGCGACGGTACTGTGGATTTCTATCTACTTCAGATTCGTCCTATCGTCGATTCTAAGCAGGAACTCAACGAAGACCTCACGAAATATTCTGATGATGAGTGCCTTATCCGCACATCAAGTTCGCTTGGTCATGGAGTTTCAGAGGATGTGATGGATGTTGTATATGTAAAGACCGATGAGAACTATACAGCATCAAACAATCCTTACGTGGCTGATGATATTGAGCGTATTAACCGTGTTTTCCTTGCCCGTGGTGAGAACTATATCCTGGCAGGTCCAGGGCGATGGGGGTCAAGTGATTATTGGCTTGGCGTGCCTGTGAAATGGCCTCATATCTCTGCATCAAAACTGATAGTTGAAGTAGGGCTTGACAACTACCGAGTTGACCCATCACAGGGTACTCATTTCTTCCAGAACCTCACCTCGCTCGGTGTAGGTTATTTCACCATAAACCAGTATCGTGGTGAGGGTATTTTCCGCAAGGAGATACTTGATGCTATGCCTGCCGTTGAAGAGACGAACTATGTTCGCCATGTGCGTTTCTCAAAGCCTCTCAAAATCATGATGGATGGCATGAAACAACTCGGAGTGGTTCTTTTTGGTGAGGATAAGTAAAATATATTCCCCTGAATATAATCAAGAAAGAAAAATGGATGGCCGTATCTGGTCATCCATCTCTTTTTTCCCCCTTTCTTTAGAGCGTTTACAGCGTGTCGTTACCTCCAGCGCCATTGCCACCGCCGTTGTCATCACCGCCAGTTGATGAGCTGCCGCCTGCTGAATCAGCGCCAGGATTGAGGAAAATATCAGTGCTCTGTCCATAGCTTGAACTTGCCATATTGAAGGCTATATCGCCCTGATACTCAGTCAATATGCTGTTTGCTGAAATAAGAGACTGTGAGCTCACAAGCACCTTGTTGTCACTCTTTCTTGAATGGACCCAGGCGTATGCACAATCGCCATCGTTGCCCGCATGACCAACCTTTCCGTCAATAGAAGCAAAGCCTGAACTATGCTCAAGAACGCTATTGTCAGAAGCATCCAGTACCACCTTCACAGCTGAGAATTGACAATAGGGAATGTTAGTCTCTGCGTTTACTTTCTGCTTCACAAGGAAGTACGAAATCTGGTCTCCATAGCGGTAATCAGGATTGTTGTCAACGATTGCCTTTGAGAACTGTGCCACGGTTGTTGCAGTTGTAATTGACAGACTGCCAAGAAGGATATCAGTCACGCCATTCTGGCCCGTGCCTGTGGTGACAATTGCAGGGAGCGAACCCTGTGTAATCTGATAAGGCGCACACACACAAGCACCGCCAGCCACCTGTTGCTTGGTGAGGTAAACAGGCTGTTTTTGCATATTAACCTTCACAAACATATTATAGTCGGAAAGGCCGTTAGGCTTGCTCTCGAAGCCAGAATTGAGTAATGGGCGAATGCCCCTGTACATAGCCACCACGTTAGTGAATTTTGTCCTCGTTTGCATTTGAGCCTGAGAGCGAGGGTTACGAATCTGAGTGATTCTTTCTCGAACAATAGTCATACCATTGCTGTTTTGAAAGGTCAAGCTACCAACTGAACCTGACATTTTGGAAATAATTCCATGTAAAATTGCCATAGTTTTAAAAATTTAATTTAGTTAGTTATTAGTTTTTTCCCCCTTTCCGCCGGGCCCGGCGGAAACCCCTTCGCCTCCCTCCCTGTGATGGGGGTTGGTAGGGCGTTGGTTAGGTTTTGGTTGGGATTTGCTAGCTTTCCCCCTGCCTACATTATATAAATATCTTTGACTTCAAAAAAAATACGAAAAACTGCATTTTTTTCAAAAAAAAATTCATTTTTTTTACCGCCAGGCCTTTTGCCTTTAGCCTTTCGCCTTTAGCCTTTCGTCTTTTGCCTTTAGTCTTTCGTCTTTAGCCTTTTGCCTTTTGCCTTTAGCCTTTAGCCTTTTGCCTTTAGCCTTTGTGGCAGTTGTGACAGTTACAATTAATAGTTTCAATGTTGAAAAGAACCTTTATAAAAACTTTTTTGAAATTATAATATATAATATTTATATATTATAATTTTTGAAAGGAATAATCCTTAGTGCCCAGACGTGTTGTTTCCTTCTTTTCTTAGTGTTGCAACTGTCACAACTGCAACTTTCACTTTCGACCAGTACAGGGCATTTAGAAAGGCTAATGGTTTCAGAGATGATAAGAGTTCGACTGATGCTACACTCCGCACTTGGAAAAGCCGAAAGCATGTAAGGCAGAATCAAGACGGAACATATACTAAGTTGAAATATACCTCTGCTTAGTGTGTGACAGTTACAGTTGTGACAGTTTGTAACAGTGCATATATATTAAAAAGGTTAGGGCTTTTTTGGGGCTCTAACTTTTTCTTGTTAAAAAGGGGAAAAAAGACAATTGTAAATTGTGTTTTACAATATTAATATTTTAATTGCAATATAAAGATAACAAATTATTAATAAATTTGCAGTTTTAGTAAAAAACTTTATATTTTTATCGCTATTTTAGTTTTTATTTGTAACTTTGTACTCGCAAAATAGAAACGTGCCCCAGTTTTTAAGAACTGACATGCACTTTTTGACTTCGTGCGAAGAAGCACTCGCAAAATAGAAACATACATAGCAAAGTGAAAAATAAAAAATCGGCGTAGGCTCACCACGGTGGGCCTTTGTTCGTATATGTACTTTTGGAGTAAAGGTAAGGGTAAAAAAAATAACCCCATCCTATTTGGATGAGGTTTCTTAGTTGCGGAGGCCCGACTCGAACGAACGACCTCCAGGTTATGAGCCTGGCGAGCTACCAACTGCTCCACTCCGCGATGTTATTATCTTGGCAAATGAGGTTTGATTCTCAATTGCGGATGCAAAGGTACTGATTTTTTCTGAAACTACCAAGAAAATCTGTCATTTTTTTATAAAACTATGGGTGATTATTCATTTTTCATCCCAAAAGTTTGGGATATTTTTGGATTTTACGCAGAATTTTCCTATCTTTGCACATGAAAATACGAATGTGCAATCTATGTCAATAAGTAAAACCGAACAAACCTTTGTGGATGTTGCCCGAAAGCTGTTTGCCAAGAACGGTCTGGAGGGAACCACGATGAATGACATCGCTCGCGAGTCAGGCAAGGGTCGCCGTACACTCTATACCTATTTCAGTAAGAAAGAGGATATATACTCTGCTGTGATAGAATCGGAGCTTGAGCGTCTTTCCGAGAAACTCGATGAGGTGGCATCGAAGAAAATCCGTCCGCAGGATAAAATCATAGAGCTTATCTATACTCACCTGAGTATGATACGTGAGACGGTGGTGAGAAATGGTAATCTCCGTGCCGAGTTCTTCCGTAATATCTGGATGGTAGAGAAGGTGAGGAAGAAGTTTGATGATGACGAGATTGCTATTTTCCGTAAGGTGTATCAGAGTGGGGTGAAGTATGGCGAGTTTGACATCGACAACATAAACCTCGTGGCTGATATTACACATTATTGCGTCAAGGGACTTGAGGTACCTTATATTTATGGTCGTTTAGGTCAGGGATTGAGCGATGATGCCACTCGTCCGATTGTGAGGAAAGTGGTTTACGGTGCATTGGGCAAGATGATTGACTCATAGCCAATGTTAGATAGGGAATGAATTACGAAAACATTATTTGAAATCTAAAATATAAAAATCAAAAAATGGGATTATTAACAGGTAAGACGGCACTCATTACAGGTGCTGCACGTGGCATAGGTAAGGCTGTTGCCATGAAGTTCGCTCAGGAAGGTGCTAACATCGCTTTCACTGACCTTGTACTCAACGATGATATGAAGGCTGGCCTTGAGGCTACTCGTAAGGAAATAGAGGCTCTTGGCGTGACATGTCGTGCTTATGCAGGTAACGCCGCAGATTTTGCAGAGACTGAGGCTGTTGTAAAGCAGATACATGCTGATTTCGGTTCAATTGACGTACTTGTAAACAATGCAGGTATCACAAAGGACGGTCTTATGCTCCGTATGTCAGAGGCTCAGTGGGATGCAGTTCTCAGCGTAAACCTCAAGTCTGCATTCAACTTCATCCATGCTTGTGCACCTATCATGCTTCGTCAGCGTGGTGGTTCTATCATCAATATGTCATCTGTAGTAGGTGTTCATGGTAATGCAGGTCAGTGTAACTATTCTGCTTCAAAGGCTGGTATGATAGGTCTTGCAAAGTCTATTGCTCAGGAGCTCGGTCCAAAGGGTGTACGTGCTAATGCAGTTGCACCTGGCTTTATTGAGACTGCAATGACAGCTCAGTTGCCAGAGGAAATCCGTAAGGACTGGATGAAGAAGATTCCACTTCGTCGTGGTGGTCAGGTAGAGGATATTGCTAACGTATGTCTGTTCCTTGCTTCTGACATGTCAAGCTACGTAAGCGGTCAGGTAATCCAGATTGACGGTGGTATGAATATGTAATAATGTCTTCCCTTGGGAAGTGAAAATGAGAAACCCCTGATGCATTCGCGTCAGGGGCTTCTTTTTGTTAGCTGTAAGTAATTTAAAAGAGGCAGAACTTCACAGACCTGCCCCTTTGATTACTTACGACGTACCCGAAGGTACGCTGGTGTTAACTCATTTCGCAACGTGTTGCACACCGATGACGAAAAACTAAGATTACTAAAATTCAAACCTATGATTTATATGTTTTGTCTTTTTTGTTTTAGGACTTACCATTATGGACGGCCTTGGCGATTCTGACGCTCTTGGCGTCTTTTCTCCATGTCTTCCGTATAAGCCTTGAACTGGTCGGCTGTCATGATTTTCTGCAGTTCCTCATTGTACTGCTTCATCATTTCCTGCCTGTTACCACCATGACGTTGGCCTTGCTGGCCTTCAGGCCTTGGAGCCTGTCCGCCTTCTGGCCTCTGACGGCGTTGACCATTGCCTCGTGGCATTTGCTTCTCATTGAGGGCTTGCAGTTCTGCTGCCTGCTTCTCGTTGAGACCGTATTTCTGAACCATCCTTTCTGTGCGTTTCTTAACCCACTCTGTGCGGTCCATACTTGGTCGGCGATTGCCACCTTGCTCATTCTGTGCTGATGCGCCTACGCTAACAGCAACTATCAAAAAGATAGATACTAAGAATTTTCTCATAACAAAATTTTAAAAGTGTATTAAGCGTAATTTTCAATCTTGCGATGACACTATAGATTCCTATGTCTATCCTTTCGACTGCAAAATTAATAAAAAGTTTAATAAAACCGCAAAAAAAAAGGAAAAAAATTCCATATTTGATGTTTTTTTACTAATTTTGTCGTCTGATGAATGACAAAAAAAGGAAAATAGGAGTGTTTTTGGGAATTATTGCACTTTTGCTTGTAGTGTTTGTGGCAAGCAGGTGCAATTCTTTTTCTTCTGCTGAGAAAGCGGATGGGAAAGTTGATTCCATTTCAGGACCTACATTATTAATGCAGTTACAACGTTGTTCCCGACTGAATACTGCGGAGGTCAAGCTTCATAAGATTATAACTCATGACGACGAGTTGAAACTGTCGGGAAATCTCATGGGAAAGGAGTTGTCGGTTAATATTCCAGCAGGCAGGCGTAAGGTTGCCATTCCGCTTTATGCTACCGTAAAGGCGAGTATAGACCTTGGAAAGGTTACTGATGACGACATAGTGCGTGAAGGTGACAAGATAACGGTATTCCTCCCAGAACCTGATGTTGAGATAACCGAGACGCATATCGACCATGAAGGCGTAAAGCAGTATGTGGCTCTTACACGCAGGAACTTTAGCGATGAGGAGTTGCAGAAGTATGAGCTGGAAGGCCGTAAGTCAATAGAAGCGTCACTTGGCAGTCTTGGTCTTGAGAATATGGCGAGAGAGAGTGCTGCCCGACAGTTAGTGCCTATTGTTCAGGCTTTTGGATTCAAGGATAAAGATATAACCATTACATTCCGTAAAAATGAAAAGAATAACACGATTCTTAGGAGGCTTGAATAACGGTCTCACACGTTTGTACCTCTTTATAGGGACATTGTGCGTGGTCCTTATTATTGTCGTCTTTGTATGGACGTGCAATGGTGTGAAGAATAGTTCTCTTTCCATTGGGGTTGATGAGAAGATTGACTGTACTCCTAATATCGTTGACAGAATGAGGGCCATAGGGCAATGGGAGTTCCTTACTGTTTCTGATGAGGAACTCATAGATACTGTGCGTAAGGGATTCTTCTCAGATGATGAGCTCGTTCGTATATATTATGGTAAACTGCGATTGGGAATAGACCTCTCTAACTGCTCAGAGGACTGGATAATGCAGAAGGATGATACTGTTTACGTCACTATACCAGAGATACGTCTTCTTGACCAGAACTTTATAGATGAGGCTCGAACAAAGTCATTCTTCGAGTCTGGCAAATGGAGTAATGCAGACCGTCAGGCTATGTATGACAGGGCTCGTGAGCGTATGATTAGGCGTTGTATGAATCCAGAGAATAAGAAAGTAGCTCGTGAGAATGCTATTGAGCAGATGCAGAAGATGCTTGCTCCGATTGCAAGTCCGAAAGCGGTAAAGGTGAGGTAAAAAGAACGGCCTCTCCCCCCGCCCTCCCCCGTAGGGAGGGAGCTGGAAGGCGAAAGGAAATTGATAAAGAAAATTTGTAGTTTATAATTATTAAAGTATCCCTCATAGTCGAATCGGCTCCCTCCCTACGGGGGAGGGCGGGGGGAGAGGCCATATGCAAGAAATAATCTCCGAAATAAGCGGCATCCTCTGGGGATGGCCAATGATTATAATGTTGTTGGGAACGCATCTGTTCCTGACGATAAGGCTGAAATTCCCGCAACGTCATATTTTCAAGGCTATCCGCCTGTCGGTTAGTCGTGACAAGGACTCAACGGGTGATGTTTCGCAGTTCGCTGCCCTTGCCACAGCCCTTGCGGCTACTATCGGTACAGGAAATATCGTGGGCGTGGGAACGGCTATTGCCCTTGGAGGTCCTGGAGCTGTGTTATGGTGCTGGCTTACGGGTGTGTTTGGTATTGCCACGAAATATGGTGAGGGTTTGCTTGCTATCAAGTATCGTGTTCAGGCAAAGCATGGTAAGATGCTTGGAGGTCCTATGTATGCCCTTGAACGAGGTTTGGCTGAGAGAGCAACTGGATTTCGTAAGACTATGTGGAAGACTTTGGCGATAGCCTTTGCCTTCTTTACTGCTTTGGCAACATTCGGAATAGGTTCTACCGTTCAGGCTAATGCCATATCTACTTTGAGTTCTGATACTTATGGAGTCTCTTCTGTCGTGGTGGGAGGAATAGTCACCATTCTTGTTGCTGCCGTTATCATGGGTGGCGTTAAGAGTATCGCAAGGTGTTGCGAGATGCTTGTTCCGCTTATGGCAGCTCTCTATGTTGTGGGATGTGTGGTGATACTCTGCATAAATGCGGCCTATGTTTGGCCGGCTATGAAACTCATAGTTGTTTCTGCTTTCAATCCTGATGCAGCTGGAGGCGGTTTTGTCGGCTCTTCAATTATGATTACGGCAAGATACGGTATTGCCCGAGGACTGTTCTCTAACGAGTCAGGACTTGGCTCTGCTCCTATTGTTGCAGCAGCTGCTCAGACGAAGAATCCTGTACGTCAGGCACTTGTGTCTTCTTCCGGAACATTTTGGGATACCGTTGTGATATGTGCCCTTACAGGTATAGTTATTGTTTCTTCTATTATTGCCTACCCAGATATCAGCATGTCGAATGGTGGCATCCTCACAAAGATGGCATTCTCAAAGATTCCTTATATTGGCGAGCCTCTGCTCACTTTTGGCTCTTTGACCTTTGCTTTCTCCACTATTCTCGGATGGAGTTATTACGGAGAGAGGGGAGTGGAATATCTTGCCAATAAATATATGCACAGACAAGCCCGCAAGGTAAATGGCAATGAGAAGAACAAGTTCGTCGGCCATACAATCAACTGTTACAGAATCATATTCCTTATCACAACCTATCTTGGAGCTGTTGTAAGCCTTAATCTTGTTTGGGACTTGGCAGACATCTTTAATGCTCTTATGGCAATTCCAAACCTCTTGTCGTTGCTTTTCCTCTCAGGTATGATTGTGCATGAAACGAGGAAATACCTCTGGAGAGGCAGATTGGACAGAGAATAGCATAAATCCTAATCTCGATACTCTATAAGCAAAAGAAGGTCAAGGAACAAGTGGGAAATGAATGTTTTGATTATCCTACCGCTTTTCCATTTATTAAGAATCCTTGAAGTGAACCCCGAAAGTTTCTTATCAGACTTTCGGGGTTCATTTCATTTCCTGTTTTTGTTGGTATGAAATAATCTTCTCCCTCTTTCAAGGCGAAAGAAGGGTACTTTTTCCGTCGTGCCTCCGCTTTAGCTCCTATGTAATTACCATTAAATTACTATTAAGATACCATTAAAATACCATAGTTAATGGTAATATTATGGTATTATTATGGTAATATAATGGTATTATAATGGTATTATCATCGGAGGTACAAGGGATGAGCATAGGAGGAAGAACGAACCTAAAGCATAGAAAAATCCCCTTCTCTCTGCACTAAAGACAAAACGTCAAAAGGCTGAGAGAAGGGGAGTTTTTTAGAGAGTAAAAATTGGCATTCCTTTCAGCCGCTGAACAAGATTTTCCCACACCGCCAAGGATTCACAAGGCAGTGTGGGAATGAGAGAATTATTGAGTCGGTAATGCTCTTACTCTATCTGCTCCAAAACGACTTTCCATTGGAAATGCACACATTCTCTCAAAAAATGTTTATTCGTCAAAATCAGCTCCATATTCACTGTTGAAAATTAACTGGCTAATACTTACATCATCATACTTGTTCCCTGGATAAACTCCTAATATTTTTAAAGAAACAATAAAGATTACTGTTATGAACAACAACGTGCTCCACTCTTTATAAGCAAATAATGCTGATAATGCGCACACAATCAGAACATATAGTAATACGCACAGAATTTTGATAACGACTTGCTTTTTCATAATCTACTAATTGATTATTCGATTGAAAAATTCTTTTAACCTGACAATCAGAACCCCTTCATTGCATCTTGTTCTATCTCCTTATATAACAGATTCAACAGATATGGCTCAGGAAAGAAATCCTGATTGGACTGTCTATTAGGTGCGTGTCTTAATTGGACATCTTTCACTTTACGTATAGCATTCGATATCTGGTTTTTATCGTATATCTGAATGAACAGCCCACCTGTCGCTTTCGCTATTCTTTCAACATCACTGAAATCTTGTGTATTCTTAATCATTCCTCCGCCAATAGTATCATTGAATACGTAATAGACGGAATCGTTTCTGCTCGCAAAAACTATAACATCTACTCGAATATGGTGTTGAAGAAGAAGATTTGTTAGTGTTTTCTCTGAAAATCTGCTCCTATTATCTGAACCATCGGTAAGAAGTAGGAGAGAATATTGTGGGCGTTCTTTTGTTAAAGCATCGTCACGTAAGGCACTGGCCAAAATAGCATCGTAGATAGCCGACCCGTCATTCTCTTCCGATGGCGACAACTTTATTATTTCAGACAAATTGGATGATTTGGGGAAATGCGGCTTCCCTGCAAAGAGGGTAACGGAATAATCTTCAAATTTTTTACCCTTTGTCAGTTGCTCAACAAATATACTCTCTAATTGTAAATATGTGGGCGCTAGGCTGTCGTTCTGCGCTTTTAGACTTGAAGAGCGGTCAATCACCAGACCCCAATTATGTGTAGACTTACTGTCAAATGCAATAACTTTGTCTGGTAATTGTCTGTTCTCAACTTGTATTTTAATGGGATTGGTCAAAATGACAGTATCCCTATACATGCTCCCCCCATTAAAGAATGCCTCAAAGGGATCTACATTTGGATTAGAATCCAATCTTGTTGCGGTAAACTTCATTGGTTCTAATACAAATTCTCCAGCTTGCATAGGAATAATGGAGACCTTCTGCCAAAGAATAGAATGAACCGAGTCACCTTTATACTCAACTGTCTCAAAAGTATTGTCTTTTGGCAATTCAAACTCATGCCAAAATGCAGGGCAGATTGCCATATTGGATGATGATGACATATGACTTACATTCAAATTCGTGTATAGTCGAATCTCGCAAATAACGCTATCGCCAAGGGTTATACAATTTTTGTTAAAGGTAGCTTCAACAACTAACAAATCATTCTTTGAGGACTTTGATGAAGTCGGGATATTTGATGATAACGAGACTGCCTCTTTTGTTGCGCGAACGGAAAAGGAGTTTGAAAACAAATTCTTTCCAGAACCTGTTTGAGCTTTCATTATTGGCATGGAGTACTGTCCTTCCTTGTTGAAAGATAGTAAAAAGGTAAATGTTTCGCCATACGTTGTAGTAGTCCTTCCATTCTTTATCGATGTTGATGTCTGAGAGGAACGTGAAGGTCCCATTAGAACTTCAAATCCATAAATGTTTTTCTCCCAGTTCCAAGTCGGTGATATGATTCTTTCAGTCGAGTCATTGAAATTGTATTGATAACGCAGTTTATAAGTTTGCCCTAACTGTGCTACAGAATCTGCATCCACAACTATCTGTGCAGATGCATATATTGACAGAAAAAGAAATAAACTAAACACCAGACATATACGCTGGAGATGATTTATATTCTGATAGCAACTTCTTTCGCTATTTAAACTTGCCATTACTAACTCCCTTATTCGTGTCGGGCGCAACTTCTTTATTACGTATATTTCGTTCCTCGCGATGGAGGTCGTCTAGTTGTTAAAAATGTGTCTTGTATTCATTGCAGAATGTCGGTGCAAAAATACTAAAAAATACGCAAATAGACGTAAATCAAAGACACATTTCCCTTATATAGCGAAATTCTTGAAGAACATTTATATCGAATACGTAAATCTACATTTCAAAACACGTTACAAATTCAATTATGAGTCCACTTGTAAAAGTGGCATTATTTTGATTCAACATTGACCTATGACAGGCTTTGTTTCCCAGCATTGGTCGTTAACTCTCGGAGCTAATGTGAGTCATTAATCGGCCTTTGCAGTCAATATGGATGCTCACAGGCTCATATATGGACCTCACAGGAGGCCTGATGCGGTCTTTGAAACATTTTATGTTCTCTGGAGAGCTATTTTGATGTCAAACAGCAGGAGCCGACGCACAGATTCACATGTCAGAGGATTACATCAATACTGGCTCTGAATACCTTGTATGCGCTGGTTTCTGTGCCCTCGGACTTCCTGCTTCAGATGCTTTCTGGGCAAATCCATACGCTGATTGGACAAGCAAGAAAGCGTGGAACAACGTTGAAGTTCCTGCAGACCATTCAATAAGGAACTGATTTAGCTACGAATGAGCCTCTAAGAGCATAAAAAGGGCCTGCCCAAGCGGACAGGTCCCTTTTATAATTATTGTCGGATATAAATTACTCCTCAACAGCAGCCAGGACCATACCTATAGGCAAGATAAGCACCATCTGTCTGAATACTGCTAATTTTTGCATTTACATCAAACGCTGTAAGAACGGTATTCGAGCCGATATTTTTGCTACTATTGCTGACAGAAGTTACTGCATGAGGTTTGTCTTCGCTATCATACGTATATTGGCCGACATCACTCTTGTTTAGAATGTTACCATTATCAGCATATGATATGCTCATAGTTTTTGCCTTTGATACATTATTGTGTAAATCGGCAGTTTCGGGAAAATCATTGTAATTGTGTGCAAAAAACGCTCAATATTTTCAATTGTCATCATTTCTTCATATATAAAAACTGCGGAAGAATGAAAAAACAATAGCTGTGAATTCCAAAATATATGTAATTTGCAATGTGGAGATTGCAATTTTGTGCTCAGAAAAAGAGTTTTGAAAAAACTCGTCACTCGTCACCCATAGCGCTGTAAATCGTTATGACATTGAGAATTGCAGCGCTAATTCGCCCTATACCACTCGTCACCCGACTCGTCACCAAAATCCGTGTATCTTATTGATAATATGAATATTACGCGCACAATTTACCCTTACACCACTCGTCACCAATTTTTAGGGTGACGAGTGAATTAGCTCTGCAAGTTGCTCAATATCAGAAGGATATGCCATATGAGGGTGATAAGTGGGTGACGAGTGAGATAAAATGAATCACCGCTGTAACTCTTTGATGTACATATTGTTATGGCGCTGCGGGTGATGAGTTGACGAGTTGTGTAAAAATTCTGTTTTTTCTTTCTGTAAAAGTGAGCAATACAAATCAAAGGCTGTTATGCCTCCGTTGATCCTTCGCTATGCCTTCGCTTTAAATCCGCTGTAAGTCCGCTCCGGAACTATAGGATCATGGGAGGTACATAGGAGTATCGAATGGACCATTTTTGTTCCAAATAACACAGAAATAACAAATATTGATTATCAGAGAGTTACGGATTTGTTATATAATAAGGAAGAACGGATGATTTTACTATCTGTAAGAGGCTTGTTGAAATGTTGGTAGAAAGCTTCTTTTTGGGCGTTTGCAAAAAATATATTAGCAAAAATTTGGAGTTCTCGGTTAAATTGTTTATTTTTGCAAGCACAAGGAAAGATACGGATGCTAAAAGACAAAAGACTTTGCCTTTAGACTTCGGCCTTAAAATGATATCCATAGAAAAAATATGTTAAGAAAAATATTGTTCTCCATTCTTGCAGTCTTATGCTCTATAAGCGCATTCTCACTCAATATCAGAACCTTACAAGGAACGGATATTGACAGATTTGTTGAGCCCGAAGCTAAGGATACGTCATCTCATAAATTATTTCATAGCAAGTTTGGTTATGATGTGAAGTTCCCGAAACTTACAGATGATGCAAGCAAGAATGCGGTTATACTTAGCAATTTTTTCTCTAAGTTTGCTAAAAAGAGAGATGCTAAGGTTGAGACTTTTATAGCGCTTGTCCCTCTTCTTCCGAAAAAAGCTGACTCAATAAGCGTAGAGACTCTTAACAAAATGCTTCCTATCAGGTATCGTTGTTTCTATTCTGCCTCTATGGAGTATCTTCTCTTCTGTGAAATGGGAGGGAAAAACGGTCAGTTGCGTCAGGTTTTCTATGCATATCGTGCTGCAGCAAGCGCAACGTTTACGCCTTTGTGCCATAAATTTCCTGATGTGTATTGTGCTCAGCTTGATTCAGTTTCGGCTTTCCTGAAGAACCTTGATTATCTCGGGGATATATATCCTGAGATTCATGGAATCAAGTCAAAGGAAACTCAGGATTCTATTGTCGGAAGACTGGTTGATGGTATTGAGAAAATAAAGACCAATATGCGCAAAAATGCCGAAAGAGACAGTAAATTCCGTGAGCTCGTATGGCAGTTATACGAGGATTCTGAACATTTGGATATCCGCAAGTACTTCTCTGAGAAGATGTGCAAGAAGATAGAGGCTAAAGAGTTCGACCTCAAGAGTATATCTCCTAATCAGAATTGGGGGGGATGGGATGTGAACAACTCGGATTTATGCTCTTTCTACTTTGAAAGAATGAATACGTTTCAAGTCATATTGTCGAATAAGCCCAAGAATGATTTGCTGTTGGATGCTGACGAGTCAAGAGAGGTTCGCTCTTATTCGCTTGAATTCGTAACTGAAGGTGACTGGCATCTTATAGATGACGTGAATGTGCAAACTGTCTCAAGATAAATTTGCCAGATGAAAATACTGACGATATTAGCCTTTTTATCCTCCTGTGTTGTAGCAACGGCACAGGAGATAACTTATGACCTTACCAAGCAGCAGCCGAGATATTCTGAGGCTCAGGGCTATGGCTATGATGTTGTAGAGACTCCTACGGCAAAGAGCGTTTCTCCATTCTATTTCTCAGCAAAGGTGCCTGATGGCAACTATCGCGTTACGGTTCGTCTTGGCAGTAAGAAACGTGAGGGCGAGACAACAGTACGTGCAGAGTCGCGTAGGATGATGGTTGAGAAATGTGTGACGAGAAAGGGAGAATTCCGGGAATTTTCATTCATAGTAAATAAAAGGAGTATTGACATTCCTTCGTATATAGGTATTGACGGCAAGCCTACACAGCCTTCGGTTGTACGTATAAAACCGGGAGAGGTAGGCTCTTTTACATGGGATGAGAAACTCACGCTTGAATTTAATGGGGCCTCGCCTTGTGTGCAAAGTATAAAGATGGAGCCAGACACAACGGCTACAAACATATTTCTATGCGGAAACTCTACTGTCGTTGACCAAGGAACAGAGCCTTGGGCTTCTTGGGGACAGATGTTTACGAGATGGTTTGTGGAACAGTCACTAAACACTCACCCCTCAACACTAAACATTAGCATCGCTAATTATGCAGAAAGCGGTCTTACAGCCACTTCTTTCATGGCTCAGAACAGGTTGGAGAAGATTCTGTCGGTTATAAGGGAAGGCGATTATGTGATTTGTGAGTTCGGGCATAATGACGAGAAGGAAAAAGGTCCGGGAACAGGTGCTTGGTATCACTATTCTGTGGCGTTGAAGAAGTTCGTGGATATGGTTCGCGCAAAGAAGGGAAATATCATTTTCTGCACGCCTACCCAACGCAGATTCTTTGATGCAGAAGGGAAGATAAAGAACACTCATGGTGATTTCCCAGCAGCTATGAAGGCTGTTGCAGAGCGAGAAAATGTTCCTCTCATAGATTTGAGCGCTGAGACAAAAACACTCTTTGAAACTATGGGTGTTGAAGGCTCAAAGCATCTTCTCGTGCATTATCCTATGGGAACTTTCCCTTGGCAGCAGAAGAAATTCTCAGATAATACCCATTTCAATCCCTTTGGGGCATACGAGGTTTCAAAACTCGTTGTAATGGGGTTGAAAAGGCTAAATTCTCCGTTGGTACAATATCTTTCTTCCGATTGGAAAGACTTCTCTCCAAGTCAGCCAGATGATTGGCAAACATTCTATTGGCCTTTGTCACCGGTATATGATGGCAAGAAGCCAGATGGGAACTAAGTTCGCTGTTCCTCCTATGTTCTTCCTAACCAAACTCGATGAAGCTCTTATTCTGTATAAGAGAAAAAGCGGAGGTTCATCGAGTTTGGTTAGGAGGAAGAGCGAAGGAAGAGGGGAGGAAGAGCGAAGGCAAAGCGAATTGTCATAAAACCATTTTTTTGTTAGGAAACTGAGAATTTAGGGCAAATTTGCTGATTGTAAACTTGGTAATTTGTAATTTGTAATTCGTAAAATATAGGAATTTGTGCCTTTTTGCAAAAAAAATGAAAGATTTTTTTGTTTTTTAATTTATTTTTACTACTTTTGCCACCAGATGTAATCTATACAATATCATGATAGATTTTTAACATAAATAACTTAATAACTTTAACATAATTAACTGACTTAGGCTTATGATTAAGAATTTACTTTCATTGGCGTTGCTGTCATCGATGGCAATCGGTGCAAACGCTTACAATGTAGATGACTTTATCTACACGCGCGCTGCTAAATATAAGGTAACTGCAGCTAACCTTGTAACTAATGGAGAACTGAAAGGCGCTTCTCTTGACGGTTGGACGGCTACTGATCCAACTGCCGCTGGTCTTGCTGAAGTTTTCACAGTCTTGGAAGATGGCGGAGTAAAAGTAAACTCTGGCATGACCGCCCTCGAAAACGGTATGTATCAGGTCATCAATGTTGCTAATGGTGGTACATACGTCGTTACCATGAAGGTTAAGGGTGCAGAGGAAGGTTATACCGACCTTGACCAGACAGCTCCTGCTACTAACTACATCTTCGCATATTTCAATACCGATGGTACTCTTTCTACCGTTGGCGGTAATAAGAATACAACACTCTCATTCGGAGAAGGTGGCGCAGCTATCGAGGCTTGCTATAGCTTCACTGCCGACGATTACACGGAGATGGCCTTCACCGTTGAGGCTCCATCCGAGGGTAAGATCGTCATCGACCTTCGCGGTATGGTTGCAGATCTTGAAATCAAGGATATTGAGTGCCACGCAGTTACATCTGTTATCGATGAACGTATAGCGCAGGCTCGTCTTAACTATATCAAGTATATCATTAATGGCTTCGAGTGGACATCTGAATACGACTATTTTGATGACGTAAAGGCTGATATAACAGCACTTGAGAATGCCATCAAGACTAATAGTGCTGATATCAATACATACCTTGACAACCTGAATGGCGATTTCAAGAGCTTTGCTGAGGCTAACCTTGCAAATGTGTTCGAGGCTATCCCTACAACCGATGGTTCTTCAAATGCAGAAAACAACTCTGCTAACTGGATGAACTGGACTGCTAAGTGGAACAGTCTTGGCTATTCAGAGCGAAATGGTCAATATACAGGTAAGGCTCCTTGGAACTGGTCAACCGACCGTTGGAGCCATAAGACTGCTGCTAAGAATATGCCTATGCAGATTCAGTGGATGCGTAAGGCTTCTGGCGATTGGGATAATATTGCTACCCTCACATGTACACTCGACAAGGGTACATACTTCTACAGCGTTGATGGTCAGGGCGGTATGATGACACTCAACAAGGAGCGCTGGGCACGTCATAGTGGTTACGAGTGTGCTTCTACACAGATATTCTTTGGCGTTGACGGAGCTGCTACTGCTAATGATACCCTCGATTGCGGTATGCTTCCAACCCAGAACTATAAGTCATACATCAACAAGTATGTTCTTGCAGAGGATTCAAAGGTTAATCTCGGTATTCGTTGTAACCAGACTCTCGACGTGCTTAATGGCTTTGACGTCTTCTTCGCTAACCCAATGCTTTATAAGGTACTTGTGAAGGGTGAGCTTACACCTAACCAGAAGACATACCTCTCTCTCGTAGAGACACAGATTGCAAAACTCGAAGAGCGTATCAAGGAGGCAGAAGAACTCGTTGCTGCTACTCAGACCGAGAAACCTTGGGGTAAGGAGAATCTCCAAAAGGGAATTGATGCTGCAAAGGCTCGCTTAGAGGTTATGAAGAAGTATAATCAGGAGGAAATCCTTGAGGCTATGGCAAATGAAACTGCATCTTTCAATGTTGAAGGTGGTATGTTCTATGTAGATGGTGAGTATATAACAAAGGACTCTGTATATACAAATACGGCTCTTTGTGATGTATTCGAGGCTGCAGGTTCTAACTATCTCAAAAATGAGTTTGTCGATGTATTTAATGCTCTGAATACTCCTCTCACAGATATGCCTGCTGCTATTGAGGCTGCAAAGGTTGCAAAGACTCAGCGTATCTTCTCTAGCTCTTCTAAGATGGGTGAGCTTGGAAATGAGATTACAAAGGTTGAGAATCTCTATAAGGAAAAGCTCGCTGCAGCTTACTCAGCAGAGAACGCACAGGCTCTCGTTGATGCAAAGGCTGCCCTTGCCCAGTTGGTTGAGGAATTTAAGGCTGCAATCAAGGCAGAAGTACTTGTTGACATAGACTTTGAGAATACTTCATTCGTTAAGCATGAGGATCCTGAAGGTGAGGTTGATACATACTTTACACTCGCAGGTAAGACTGGTGAAATGAAGTTTACTTCAATAGCAGAGGATAATGCTCTTGGAACAAACCTTTATGAACTTGGCTATCGTTCTGATGCTGAAGCTGAGCTTGCGTATCCTGGTATTCTCCGTGTGGGTGATACTTCTGCAACAGTCGACTTTAATGCAGCTCCTGTAAATAAAGATGAAATTGTTCGCGTTTCATTTGACTATTATTTCGGTAATCTTACAGGTGGCTATGCAGGTTACTACCTCACAGCAGGTCAAGATACAATCTGTGGTCTCTTCTGTGATATGTATAACTCTAAGGATACCTACAACACACTTGGTGTTGATTATGGAGGTAAGTTGACAAAGGTTGGTTCTGGTGCTGCTCAAAACGATGCAATTGCTGCAGAATCTAACAAGTCACACTTCGAGGTGGTTCTCGATTATGGCAATAAGACAATGTACTGCACAACAACAAGTTCTAAGGGTACAGCAACAACACAAGAGGTTGCACTCAACCCAGAACAGAAGGCTACAGGTTTCATTCTCGCATCTAACTATGCAAATACAAATCGCCGTTGTTGGTTCGACAATCTGAAGATTGAGAGCATTACAGTTGGCGCTACAACAGGTATCAACGATGTTGCTACAGTTGCTAAGGCTGTTAAGGTGGTCAAGGCTATTGAGAATGGTCAGCTCGTAATCAAGACGGCTAATGGCACATTCAACGCTGTTGGTGTTCAGATTAAGTAGGACAAAAGGCAAAAGCCAAAAGGCGTAAGTCTTTATACCTTAGCCTTTAGCCTTTTGACAAAGTAAATATGAATCCCTCATTCCCATAGTGGAGTGAGGGATTTTTGTGTTGCTGAGCTGTAGATTATACATTAAAAAATTTATGGAAATATTCGTGAAAAAATTTGGTGATGTAAGAAAGAATTATTATTTTTGCATTCGAAGAGAAAATAGCGTGAAGGTGCTTTGTTGCACAACGCAAAAGGAATCTTTACACTTATGTCTGACAATCTAATCGTTAATGTAATACTATGGATTCTATACTCGTAAAGGCAATACAAAAGGCTACGGAAATACTCAGCCTAAGCAATAATAATGTTATGCAGGCTCTTGAAACTGTTAATGCGGAAATGAGCCAGCAACGTATTGATATAGCAAAACAGATTGCTCCACAACTTACCGGAGGGGTAGAGGTGGATCCGCAGGAAGGTGTGGATAGGCTCCTGTTGAAGTTGAGCAATCAACTGAAGGACGATGATGTGGTTCAATTTAATGGTTCATCATTACAACTTGTAAGTTCGTATATTCTGAATCAGACCATAGTAGGAGTCTTGAATAAGAAAAGAGCAAGGAAAGAATAGAAGCTACAAATCGCCTCTCTTCTGTCGCACGATGGCAGAAGAGGGGCTTTTTTTCTGTTTTATTCTTTTTTTTCGCATTTTTTTCTTGAATTATGCGGAAATGTCAAATAATTTGGCTATTTTTGCAAAGCGAAACAAGAGTGTATTAATACCCTTTATTTTACACCCTTTCAATCTGATTCCTAATAACTCTCACTAACACGGAAAATATTAACGAATAATACCAATAAAGCAATTATGAAAAAGCTCATCTTATGTGCATCTCTTTCATGCTTGGTTATGATGAATTCCTGTCAGAGGGAAGAATTAGTGCCTGCTGACGAGAAGCCTGAATGGCTCGGTTCTACAATCTATGAGGAACTGGAGTCAGGGAGGCATCTTGAGGGGACTTTTCATAACTATCTGCAGTTGGTTAAGGATCTTGGATATGATGAAGTTCTTGGCCGAACAGGTAGTAAGACGATCTTCCCTGCAAATGATGCAGCTTTCGAGGCTTTCTTCCAGTCAGACAATGCCTTTGGCGTTCACTCGTATGCAGAGTTGACCGGAGGTATGAAGAAACAGTTGCTATATACTTCCATGCTTGACAATGCGATGCTCACAGGTATGCTTTCGAATGTATCTGCCGATGATAATAACGTGAGTCGTGGCGTCGCCTTGAAACATGCTTCCAACCTAAGTATTACCGATACGATATATACTCTGTACTCTGGAGCTACTATGCCTCAGGGTAATTCCTATTGGAAAGGCTACTATAATAAGGGTATCAATGTAATATATGATGGAACAGTTCCTATGATTGTTCACTTCACTCGTGAGCAGATGCTTAACAATGATATTACCGTGACGGGTGCTGATTGTGATTTTGGTATTCTGCGTGGTGAAAATGTAGGCGCGAGTGTTGACGATTCGCAGGGTGCATATATATTCGGCAATAAGGTAGTAAAGGGTGACGTAACCTGTTTGAATGGCTATATACATCAGGTGGATAAGGTCGTAGTGCCTCCTGGGAATGTAGGACAGGTACTCCGTAGTGAGAAAAACACAAAACTATTCTCACGTATGCTTGACTATCATTGTGCTCCTTACTTTAACGCCAATGCAACCAACTCGTATAACTCTTGGGCTATACAGAATGGTCGTGCGGTTTTGGACTCTATATTTGAGGTACGTTATTTCTCAAAGAAATCGCATGGAACAGGTGGTACAACCCTCGATCCAAACGGTTCTTCTACGACAAACAAGCAGTTGCTTTGGGATCCAGGTTGGAATCAATATACTTCTTCTGCAATCTCCTTAGCAGATATGGGCGCTGTTCTTGTGCCAACCGATGATGTTTTGCAGAAATACTTCTGTGCTGGTGGTGATGGAGCGTTCTTCGTGGAGAACTACGGTAGGACAGGTCTTCCTAATACTCCGGAGAATCTTCCTGAGCATCTTGATACCATGTATGTGAAAGGAAAAGGCATTCTGACAACCTTTGTAAACAATTTGATGCAAAGTTCTTTCATTGAGAGTGTGCCAAGCAAGTTCAGTAAGATTCAGCAGAATGCATCTGGCGAGTTTATGGGACTTACAATCGCTGACCTTGCACGCAAGCAAACAGCAGAAGGCGAGAAATATGATATTTGTGTGGCAAGCAATGGAGTGGTGTATAAGCTCAATAGGATGATTGTTCCTGACGAGTATCAGTCAGTGCTTGGTCCTGCGGTTATATTCCCAGAGTATAGCATAATGAATTCCTTCGCACAGGATAAGACCAATGGAACATCTGCCTCTACATGGGGAGCTGACCTTTACTATTATTTGTTGGCGATGAAGTCTAAGTTCGCTTTCTTCCTGCCAACCAATAATGCCTTTGCCGGGTGCTATATCGACCCTGTATCACTTGGCTCTTCAACTCCTCGTGCACTTGAGTTCTATTCACATTGGGAGGCAAATAAACGAGGTGAGCTTGTAGAGAAAATCGGAGTGAAGGTTCACGATTACAATAAGGTGACGGGCGAGATATCTGCATCCATAAGGAACACAGTAGAGGATATCACAGCAAGCTCAAAGGACTATAAGTCTCAGGTTTATGATGTACTTCAGTATCATACGCTTATCCTTGATTCGTCAAATGTGGATCGCTTTGGTGAGAATCATTACTACCTCACTAAGCATGGTGGAGCAATACGTCTGGATGATTTTAGTAAGACTGTTAATGGTAACGTTGTGACATTCACGGGTAAAGTGCGTGGTGGTGCTCAGTTGGATAACGGCGCCAAAGCTGCTAACATCACCCGAGGCTGGTATCCTAAAAAAGGTAATGGTTATACTTTTGCTCTTGATAATGTGATTCAGCCGTCAATAACGAGTGTATATGCGCTTCTGCATAAGTATGAGGATCGTTTTTCAGAGTTCCTTGATATGATATCAATCTTTGATGAGTCGGTGCTTTTGAGTTGGGCTGGTATTGCAGAGACAGCTGCTGTGGGCACATCACCACAGGAACGTTATTTCGTTTTTTCGTCCAAAGGCGGATGTGCTCTTGATCAGAATGTGAACTTCTTCAATGGTTATAATTACACTTTCTTTGCACCTGACAATGCAGCGATGGAGATAGCATATAACAATAACGGTTTGCCCCGTATCTCTGAAATCAAGGCAATCTTTGAGAAGTATCAGGGAAGTGAGGGCGACTATTCTGAAAGCGAGATAAAGCAGGCAAAGGCAGATGTGCAGAAGAAATTGAATACGCTACGTGCCTTTGTGAGATACCACTTCCAGAACAATTCCGTGTTTGCTGATAATAAAGTGCCAAGAACCACATATCAGTCAATGTATTCATCAGAACTCGGTATTCCTGCTAAGATAACGACGGAAAGTACAGACGGCATTCTTACCGTTACAGATGCTACAGGTCACAGCATTAGGATTGATGCTAATTCCAAGGATAAGCTGGTGAACATGATGACTCGTGACTATGAGTTTGATGCGAAGTCGTCATCTGCAAAAAATATTAGTGTATCATCATTTGCTGTGGTGCATCAGATAAGTGAACCGTTGAAGTATTAAATTTCCCCAGCGGGCTCTCCCGCCTGTCCTCCTCCATAGTGGAAGTTGTTACCTTCTATCGTTAAGAGGAAAATTAGGGGCAGTTTATTAAACAGGCAATTTGTAATTGATAACATGTAATTAGTAATTTATGTTTAGTATATTTCGACATATAAGCGAAAGGCCCATTCTGTGCGAACTTCTTGCCCCTTTATGGGGAAAGATGCCCGTAGGGCGGAAAGGGGTATTTTTCCTTCTCTTCCTCTTTCTTCCTCTGTTCTCTTATGCCCAGAATCGTGTTGTCTCTGGAACGGTGAGCGATGATATGGGACCTATCATGATGGCAAACGTAGTGGAGAAAGATGCGAATAATCGTATCATTTCCGCAACGCAGACAGATATGATGGGTAATTTCTCTATGGAGGTAAAGAACCCTAAGAACAAACTGGAAATCACTTACGTCGGTTGTAAGAAATACAGTGTGACGATAGGCGATAAAACAACGTTTGAGGTAATGCTTACCTCAGAGAGCACCAATCTTAAAGAGATTGTGGTAAAAGGAACGCATGGAACATCGGGAGGCCTGAATATTGCTAAGAAGGAAATAACAGTAGCACAGTCAACGTTCAATCTTTCGGAAGTAGAAGGAATGGCATTTACTTCTGCAGATGAGGCTTTGCAGGGCGAAATAGCAGGACTTGATATTGTAGCTAACTCAGGAAACCTCGGTGCAGGCACAACAATGCGTCTGCGTGGCGTTACCACTATAAATGGTAATGCAGAACCACTTATCGTTGTTGATGGTAAGATATTTGACAATCCTGACAAAAGCTTCGACTTCCAGAATGCCTCAGAAGAAGAGTATTCATCACTATTGTCTGTAAATGTAGAGGATATTGCGAAGATAGATGTATTGAAGGATGCCGCTGCTACTGCCGTATGGGGAGCAAGGGGTGCAAATGGTGTGATAGAGATAACCACCAAGCGTGGTAGTCGTGGAAAACCACGCGTGAATTTCTCGTATAAGTTCACAGGTACTTGGCAGCCAAAGGATTATGACCTTCTAAAAGGTGATGATTATACAATGCTTATCAAGGAAGAGTACTATAATCCTAATCAGTCGAATACTGCAACCTCAAATATACGTGAGATAAATTATGACAAGTCATGGGCTGATTTTGAAAACTGGAACAATAATATAGATTGGGTGAAGGAGGTGACGAAATTCGGTCCGCAGCATTCTTACAACCTGAATATTACGGGTGGTGGTCAGAAGGCAACATTTCGTATCTCTGGTGGTTATGATAACCAGGAGAACTATATCATAAAGCAACATTTGGATCGTTTGTCAACACGTCTTGTACTTGACTATAACGTGTCAGATCGCATACGTTTTTCAACTAACTTTGCGTTGACATACACTGATAACCAAATGAACTACTATGATATAGTAAATCAGGCACAGAAAATGGCGCCTAATATGAGTGTGTATAAGCAGGATGCATATGGAAATGATACAAACCAGTTCTATATAATGAATACTGTTGGATCACTTAATGATCTGACTCCATACACAGGTAACTACTCTTCATACGAGCTTCGTTCTATTCAGGAACTGGGAAACCCGGTGGCAAATGCGGAACTATCATGGAAGAGAGATGAAACATATCGTATTACCCCAGATTTCAATATCAAGTATGAACTTTTGGGTACGGCCACAGGGCAGACGCGACTGACATTCAATGGTCGTGTGGACTTTGATATCTATGCTCGAACGGTACCAGCATATGTACCTGCTGAGATAGCGTCAATAACATGGGATAGTTCGCCACTTCAGTATAATTTCTCAGAGAAAACAGAATCCAATCGTCTGAAGATTGGTGCACTTGGTGAGTTTGTCTTTACACCTTATTTCAAGAATGAGGATATTTCTATGACTATGCTTGCTCGTTATGAGATGAGTACGCAGCGAAGTAACTCACAGTATGTGGCAAAGTACAATCTGCCAAACGGTATTACGTCTGTAACGTCAGAAGGTGCTTTGCTTTATACCACCATCCGAACCAAGACGTACAATGGATTGGGTGACGGCAGTTCACGTTCAAACTCACAGAACATGATATACAATGCCCACTTCTCCTATAAACAGCGCTATAACCTTGGATTCTCACTTCGTGCAGATGGTGACTCTAAGTTCGGCCCAAAGCAAAAATGGGCATATTTCCCAGGAGTTTCATTACGTTATAACATTTCGGATGAGAATTTCTTTGAGCCTTTACGCAAGCATGTCTCAATGGTAGGTCTACGTGCTTCATGGGGTATCAATGGTAAGGCTCCAGATGCTGACTACCTTTTCTATAATACATATTCAACAGGCACCGGCGCATACGGATCTGCTTCAAAAATGGATGGCCTGAGACTTGACGATCTTCGTTGGGAAAAGACTACATCATACAATCTCGGTTTCAATCTTGGTTTTCTTGATGATATTATTGAGGTCGATTTTGATTTCTATCATAAAGAGACGAAGGATCTATTGCAGAAAGTTGTGGCTATTCCTACTACCACAGGTTATGCGAGCCTTGCATATCAGAATGTAGGTGGCATGAAGAATGATGGTTGGGAATTGAATATCTCGGGCAATAAATTCCTGAAAATAGGTAAATTCTCTATGAGTGCCGGTTTCAATATAGCCCAGAATTATAATGAGATAACAGAGATGGACGACCGTGTGCTCAATGCGATAAACTCAGATTGGATTGCTACTAAACGTGGCGAATTCCTAAATCGTGTTCAGACGGGTAATGCACTTGGTTCAATTTATGGTTTCCGCTATAAAGGTGTGTACCAGTATTCATTCGACTATCTGAAGAATTATAATTCTGAACAGATGCAGAGTAATCCCGCATGGACAACTTCAGATTATGAGAACTGGATAAATTCGATGCTTGCTGATGGTAAGACTATGCCAGTTGTCACAGGTACTGATGGTAAGGTGGTAATGGATAACAATGGACAGCCAAAGCGCATTGTGTATAATTATAACTCTGGTGCTGCAACATATACCTTCCAAGGTGGTGATGCCATATATGAGGATATTAATCACGACGGTCAGATAAATGCCCTTGATATTGTGTATCTTGGCAATTCTATGCCAAAGTTGCAGGGCGGCTTCCACCTGACGTTGCTATATGGTGGTTGGAATCTGAAGGCGCGTTTCACCTATCGTTGGGGTAACAAGATAGTGAATGCTGCACGTCGTGACCTTGAGTCTATGTCAGGTGCCTACAACCAATGTGCAACAGTGAATTGGCGTTGGCGTAAGGATGGTGATGTGACTATGATTCCGCGTGCTATGTATGTGTATGATGATAATTCTGCATACAACTATCAGGGCTCAAGTCGTTTCGTTGAAGATGGCTCATTCCTCCGTTTTCAGAACCTTCAGGTGGGATATAATTTCCCAAAGAAAGATTTGAAGAAATATGGTTTGAATCAGTTGCAGTTCTATGTTACGATGAACAACCTATTCTGTTGGACAAAGTACTCTGGTGTTGATCCTGAGATTTCTGTTGGCGGATGGGGAGTTGCCATTGATAACAAGACGGCACGTTCAAAGTCGTTTACTGCGAATGTGGTAGTAGGGTTTTAGGCATAAGCTAATTGAAAATTTATAATTGAGAATTGAAAATGAGTATATTGCACAACATATTTCGACATATAACGTATTACTTTAGCATTCCTGCTCCTTCTCTACGGAGTGGGAGAGCGGGAGAGGGCGCTCTTCTCTTCTTTATCCTTTTATCTTTCACCTCATGTGTAGATACTGTCATTCTTCCTGATGACAAGACGGTGGAGGAGGATTTCTGGCAGACAAAGGCACAGGTGCAGTCAATGGTCAATGGTGCCTATACCTCAATGGCTTCTGAGGATGTGCAGAGGAAACTTATTATATGGCAATGCCGTTCAGATGAACTTAATGTGAATACATCGCTGAGTATAAACGAACTTAATCAGTTTGACTCTAACAATCTTCAGACAGATAACCGTCACAATAGTTGGGCGTCACTCTATTCTGTAATCAACACATGTAACCTTGTCATATCAAAATCTGCAGAGGTCATGGATATAGATCCTAACTACTTAGAGGGTGACCATAGGAATGTGTTGGCACAGATGAAAGCGTTGCGTGGATTGTGTTATTTTTATCTCATTCGTGCTTTCCGCGATGTGCCATTGGTTCTTGAGCCTTACAAGGAGAGTTCACAGCAACTCAATGTTGGTCAGACGGCGGCAGGAGTTGTACTTGATTTTGTAATCTCAGATCTTGAAGAAGTAAAGAACGATGCTCTTTCAACAGCTAATGTGACTGGCAATGTGCAGAAGTATGGGTGCTTTACTCGTAATAGTATCTATGCACTCTTGGCTGATTGCTATCTGTGGAGAGCGTCAGTAAACCATTCTATTTCAGATTATAAGCGCTGTGTAGAATTGTGTGATATGATAAGAGATGCGCGTGGCGTTGCAAGTAAGCGTTTTGGTAATAATAGCCAGTTTGATGATGATGGATATAATCTAAATCTCTTCAGGAATTACTATCAGCCATTTGCTACAGGAAATGATGGTGAGTCGCTGCTTGAACTCCAGTTTAATGATAATACTGCTCTTTGCAATGCTTATTACAAAAGCAGATCATCATCAAATGCCAAGCCTTGGTTTTATACCAATTCATACTATTCATCTATAAAAAAGAATACGAACATAGGCTTGAACGCAAGTGTTTTTAACCAGTTGCATTCAGGTGATGCTGTATCTGATATCCGTGGCTTTGAAAGTGTCTATAACTTCAATAATGGAGCAGAGGATGAGGTGATGATACGTAAATATGTTGGTCAGGATATAATTGGTGATGTTAAGGCAGATGCGCCATCAAATCGTTCATATTTAGGTTATAGGGCAAACTGGATTGTCTATCGTGTGACAGATGTAATGCTGATGAAGGCTGAGGCTATGGTTCAGATTGCAAGTCTGATGGGTGAGGAAGTGAAAGCTTCTGTTTCTCAGATTGCAAATGCCGGTTCACTTCACGACTCCGTCTCAATTGCTAAGGGGGCATATTCTAAAGTACACGAGATAAGCAACTACCTTGTGACTGGTATGCGTCAGGTGCAGATTGTGAATACTCGTGCGCAGAAAGATGGTGTATCCCTGTATGATTCACTTGCATATAAACTCAGTGTTCAAGAGGCGGAAACTGCTGATTTTGTGAAAGCTATTACAAAATATGTATCTTCGTTAGACAAGACATGTGAGGATTTGGAACTTGAGGTGATGAACGAGCGTGCGCGTGAGTTGTGCTTTGAGGGTAAGCGTTGGTATGATATGCTTCGTTATAACTATCGACGTATGAATGGCGTAAACTATACAACGCTTATGGTTGATATGGGAGATAATCAAGCAAGGAACAATGATAATTTCCTCGCTCTCATGGCTCGTAAATATACTAATAGAAACGGAACAGCACTCGTGGCAAATATCAAAACTGAGCCTTATCTTTATCTGCCTGTGCTGAAGTCAGAAGTGGAGATAAATACTCTGTTGAAACAGAATCCGGCATATAAGGATAGGGCTACAGCGGAGAAAAATTATTAATGGCCTCTCCATCGCCCTCCCCCATATGGAGGGAGCTGCGCCCTCACCCTCACAGAGGGAGTAGGTACCTTTTAATCAAGGGCAGTTAGTAAATTTGTTATTCATAATTTGTAATTCATATTAGACAATAATGCTTAGGATATTTCAAAATATGGTGAACGCTTTTCGCATTCCGGCTTCCTCCTTGCGGGGGAGGGCGGGGGGAGGGGCCGCAGCCCTTTTCCTTTCTTTGTTATGCTTTTCTTCCTGTAATAAGGAACCGAATGAATCTGACCTATATACTTTTACGGGACAGACGATTCAGGAATTTGTAGAAGAGGATGACAATCTCTCGCTATTTAGACAGATTCTTGAGAGGGCAAACTTATGGGCTGAGATGCGCACGTATGGTCAATATACCTGTTATGCACCAAGTAACGAGGGTGTTATTGCATACGTTGATAGCTTATGGAATGACCCGAAGTCAACGGATGACAATGGCAATCCTGTACATAATGGTATGAGCGAGAATTCTGTGAATGGCCTTACTGATCAACAGTGTAAGGAGATTGCCAAATATCATATCTCAACAATGACATATTTATATGCAGATTTGTCTGAAACTTCGAGTGCTGGCGCCAATGAAGTATTCACTTATCTCGGTCAGACTTTCAGTTCGGAGATATGCAACGATGGTTCTGTTTGTCTCGGTGGCTCTGCTATAGTGGATAAGGATAATGACAGACACGATATAGAATTGGCAAATGGCTATCTACACTATATTAATAAAGTGATACCTCGCAATACTCAGACAATCAACGAGATGATGAAGAACCTCACGCAATATAAGATATTCTATGAGGCTCTTGATAAGACAGGCTTACTTTCTCTGCTTTCTAAGACAAAGAAAGATTTCAATAGTGCTATTGACAATAATCATGGTCGTCCAGGGTCAAGCTGGGCATCAACAGAATTCTATGTGCCTACCGAGTGTAATATTCGTTACACTGTATTTGCAGAGGATTCTACTGTTATGGCTGCTAATGGTATTCGCACATTTGCAGATTTGAAGGCTAAATGTATAGAATGGTATAAGGATGCAGAGAACTGGTATCCATTACCAGAAGGTGAGAAGATAAGTACTGGCGATGACTACACCTATACATACAACGTTGTGAATATGTTTGTGCGTTATCATATCCTAAAGGCAGGTATGGCAACTTCAAAGTTACTCTTTGGTTATAATGCTTCTAACGTAAACTGGAACTTCGCATTTGGAGGTGAACCGTTCGACTATTATGAGACATTACTGCCTCACACTCTGATGAAGATATGGCAACCTCTATATCAGAAGGAGAATGGTGAGATATCAACAGGTTCAAAGACTGGTATATTCATCAATCGTTTTCGACAGCATAACACATTGACTGATGAGGTCGGTACTATGGGTAAGGCCTATACACATCAGGTGCTTATTCCTGGTATACTTGTATATACTGACAGCCGCAGCAATATCAAAGCTCTCAATGGGTATGTACATGGTATTAATGGTATGCTTGTTTATAATGCAGACGTCCCTCAGAAAGTACTCAATGAGCGTCTGCGCATAGATACAGGCTCTATGCTCCACGAACTTGCAAATAACGACATTCGATTTGCTACGGAAGCAGAGATTGCAAGTAAGAATCTCAATGGTTCTGCTGGTACTATGACACGTTTCCCCGTAGATTATTTTGACAACCTGTATAGTTTCACTGGTACTTCATCTGGCATTTCTTGGTACACACAAGGAGCATGGCGTGCGTGGGAGGCTGACCAGTTGTCATTCTGGGGTGCATACGACTTCGCTGTGAAACTCCCAAGTGTTCCTACGGGCGACTATGAACTTCGTGTCATCTATCCTCCTATGGCAAACTCTGGACTTATGCAGTATTTTATAGGTACATCAAGAAGTGCAGCCTCAATGCAACCGCTTGGAGTGCCTTTTGATGCTCGCTATCCTAATTCATCGCTTGATGCTGACCGTGATGCTACAGGCTATATGTTTTCAACGGAGTTCTCAGACTATGGTGTTGCTTCCGACCTCGTAATGCGTAACCATAATTATATGCGTGCGCCTGCGAGTTTTTCTCGTGGAACCTACAATAGTATTAAGGAACGTGCCACATCTGCAGATCAACTTATTCAGACGATAAGTAATTGTTGCAGATATGAAGAGGGTTACGGAACAAGTATGATGCGCCGTATTCTCGGAACAATCCATCTTGATCAGCGTAATGACTATTGGCTGCGTTTACGTAACCTTATTCCAGAAGAGACCACTCTCGGTGGTTCATTCGACTTCCTTGAACTTGTACCGACAACTGTCATCAATGATGCGACAATGACGGAAGATTGGTATTAAGTCTCTTAGAAAAAGACTAATTGATAATTATTAATTAATAAATGGATTATTAAGGATGAGTATATTGCACAACATATTTCAACATCTAGTGAAAGGCTTTAGCGAAGAAAGCCGTCCACACCCCTTCTTTTATAAGATGGGAGGGGGAGTAGGTCTTTTGTTGGGCTTCTTTTCCTCCTGTTCTGATTTCAACGACTATAACACGGTGGGAGTGGATACAAATCCTTCTGCCGAAAAAACATTGTGGGAGAATATATCGGATAAGGGAGAGTTGAGCGACTTTGCGCAGGTTCTTCAGACTGTAGGATATGATGCAGTCCTGAATGCTCCTACAACCTATACTGTGTGGGCTCCTGTCAATGGAACATTTAATAAGGATTCGCTAATATCATTGGCGCAGAATGCTGCTACAAGGAAGAATGTGATAGAACAGTTCGTATATGATCACGTGGCTAACTATTCGCACTTTGAGTCAAATCCAGCTGATACTGTGGTATATATGCTCAGTAAGAAACTTATACGCTTCTCTGGGAAAAATACTAGTAACCTCTCATTTGACGGTAAGGCTATTAACTGGGGTGGTAATGCCTTCAATACTCCGTCAAGCAACGGACTTCTCTATACCCTTAACGGTATGGTGCCTTTTCGTCCAAATGCCTACGAGAATTTCTTTACAGATAAGAGCCATTATGGTATAGCAGACTCGTATTTTAATGCGTATGTGAAGAAATATGAGAAAATAATCCTTGACGAAGATGCGTCTGTGAAAGGTGAGATTGTGAATGGAAATCAGGTGTATGACGACTCTGTTACCGTTACAACGAATTCATTTGTCACGAGCAGTCAGCATCTCAATGCTGAACTTGATAATGAGGATAGTCTTTATACCGTCATTATTCCGACTGATGCTGCATGGCAAAAGGCGTATGACAAGATAAAATCATACTATAAATACATCACTCCAATCAAGTATCAGAATCTCAGTAGTACCTCTACAGATTTCGCAGGGAAAAAGGGCGGTACATGTCCTACTACATCCACTGGTAAGGCCACTATTCTTGCAGCTAGTGCTGGTGTGGATGCTAATAATGCTGCTACTTTGAGCACAGCACCTTCCGATGCGGATATACAGGACACAAAGGCATATTGGACAGACTCTATAGCAAAGCGATGGATTGTTCGAAACG
The DNA here is from genome assembly GCA_902798615.1 of uncultured Bacteroidales bacterium. Lineage (GTDB taxonomy): Bacteria > Bacteroidota > Bacteroidia > Bacteroidales > Bacteroidaceae > Prevotella. Next base: position 62,562 of record CADBXL010000004.1, read on the forward strand.
CAGCTTTCTCAGAAACAAACAGAAAGTACAATTCAAAACTTGTGTCAGGCACAGCCTTTGTCAAGAATGACACTCTCTTTTCTACATCAGGTAATAAACTTACGGGGTTAGACAAGCTCGATGAGGTTACTGTGCTCAGACAACAGTTGAGTAATGGGCATGCGCGAATGGTAAATGACTTTCCGTATCGTGCTTCGGAGACTTATGCGCCTGTGATAAAGACACGAACTCCTGGGCGTGTGGTGAGTACCAGCGGATATGGTTATGATAATTTCTATATGGAACGTTGGCAGTTTGACGACAGCTTCTGTAAGCTGGACGATGATGAGGAGAATCTGAAATATGTTCGTGCATCACTTCCGGAAGGTTCAAACTTCGCCCCCGAAATGGATTTCTATCTTCCAGATGTGCTCTCTACTACATATGATATCTATGCTGTGGTGGTGCCTGCGAAGGTTGACGGTTCAGGACTTCCATATACCTTGCGTTTCGATCTTCACTATACTGATGCAAGCAACCAACCGCAGACAGGACGTCTTGATGGAGAGACGCTTCAGACCACGATAGCAAAGATATCAAAGGTTCCTGCTTTTGTGAATAATCCGACGAAGGTCGATACGTTATATCTCGGCCGCTTCACATTCCCTATTTGCTACTATGGCACTAAAGCTGCTCCCAACCTCAAGGTTATGAGTACATTGAGCTCGTTTAGTATTAGTAATAAAACAAAGTATGATGCACAAATACGTATTGCAAACATCATCCTAAAGCCGAAAGATCTTGAGGATAATGAACAAAATGCGACAAAAGAAGACTAACGGAATATGAAGAATACTATAGACATAATACGAAGAGTGGGGCAAAGGCTCTTTTTCTCTGCTATAGCCGTGTCCTTTTGCACCAACATCTACGCTCAGGAAGTGGATGATGATGCATCTGGTGATGACGAGGTGGAGGTTGGCAAAGCTCCGAAGCGTACTCAGCAAGTCGATAAGAATACTATGGTGCAACTTGCTGGCATTGTAATAGATGACGCTACGAAACTTCCTGTTGCCGGTGTGAGAGTTCAGGCTCTTGGTGACAATCGATATACGGCAATGACAAATGCTAAAGGTGAGTTTTATGTTGCGATTCCGGATTTCTGTACCTCCCTCTACGTTAGTTCTCCTTCGTATATGGCACAACAGGTGGCCGTCAGAAGCAATGATACAATGCAGAGGGTTAGAATAAAACTGATTAGCAAGAAATTCAGGAATATGTATGTTGATGCTACAGATTATATGGCGTCTTCTACCTATAAAGTGAAGGGGGGGGGGATTGTTCTTGATGAGGAAATTCATGCTAATCTCGGAGGTCATCTGCGTGCTGTAACTCGTTCAGGTGTGCTCGATGGTGGTAGTGCTATGTTCATCCGTGGACTAAACTCTATAAATGCTAATTCTCAGCCACTTGTAATAGTTGATGGCGTGGAGACTGATATGATGCTCAATCGTGCAACCTTGCATAGTGGACATGCGTTTAACGCGCTTGCATCTCTTTCACCTGAGAATATAGAGAAGGTGACAATACTGAAGAATGCCACGGCTCTTTATGGAGCACGTGGTGCTAATGGAGTTATACTTGTTGAGACAAAGCGTGGACATAGTATGGCAACACGTATTGATGTGGGATTGTCGGCTGGTGTTACATTGATGCCTCGTACACAGAAAGTTATGAATGCGTCGCAGTATCGTGACTATGCTACGGAGATGCTCGGTACGGTATCGGAATTGAGAAAGTCAGCAAACCGTGATGTTATCTTCAATTTCCTTAATGATGATCCTGACAGCTACTATTATAAGATGTACCATAATGATACAGACTGGAAGGATGAAGTGTATCGCACAGCTTTGACACAGAACTATAACATTAACGTGCAGGGTGGTGATGATATTGGTATGTATAACCTCTTTGTGGGCTATGCCGATGCTCAGAGTCCTGTGAAGGAATCTGATTTCAACAGATTGAACGTACGTTTCAATACCGACATCAGTATATTGTGGAATCTTACCACGAAGTTTGACATGTCGTTTGCACGTATTAATAATAGTATCTTCGATGATGGCTTTGCGTCGGATTTTAGCAGAGGACCTGTGACATCGCCTACAAATTTGGCACTTATCAAGTCTCCACTTGTCACACCATTTCAGTATAACAAGCATGTTGGCGGATTCACGAATCTGTTATCTGACTATGATCAGTTGTTCAGTCCGCTGAGTCAGAAACTGTATGACAACGATTATGCATATTCCCTTGCTAATCCGACGGCCATTATTAGGAATGGAACTGGTTATAACAAAAATAAATTTGAGAATATGTACTTCAACGTACATATTGCCCCAACCTATACTTTTAATACTCATCTGTCGGCTACTTCGCAGTTCAGTTATTATCTTAATCGTAACTCACAGCGATACATCCGTCCTTCTGGAGGCGTGCCTCCATTTGAGGTTGAAGGGCTCGGAACTGTATATAATCAGAAATCGACATTCTTCGCAAAGGAGAACAACGTGCTGAGCAACACGCATGTTGACTGGAATAATAAGTATGGTGCGCATGATGTTGCTGTTGTGTCAGGCTTCCGCTATAACAGTTTCTCATATGATGCCAGTGATCCTACAACTAAGTATAGTTCATCGCAATCTGATAAGAATCTGAATCTGACTGCAGACCCATCAGTCGGTTATTCTGATGTAGTTGGTGCAAAGGATGTGTGGAAGAATATACAATGGTATGCGAGTGCAGACTATAGCTTCTGCAATCGTTACTATGCTACGGTATCACTTCTTGCAGAGGCTAACAGTCGTTTTGGTAGTGAGGCGTCGGGGGCATTGAAAGCATTAGGTACATCGTGGGCAGTATTCCCAAGTGTCCAGACGGGGTGGGTGGTTACAAATGAGAAGTGGTTCCCGAAGAATACGGGTATTGATTATCTCCGTTTAAATGCTGGATATGACATAAGTGGAAATGATGACATCTCAAACTATGCCGCACGCACTTCTTTCTCATCTGTGCGCTATAATAATTGGGCGATAGGTTCGCAGATGACTACAATCGGCAATGAGCGCATCAAATGGGAGACTACAACAAAGTGGAACTTCGGTTTTCTGGCAAATATGTTAAATAATCGTCTGTCTGTCGATTTCAACTATTTCATCCACAAGACAAGGAATCTATTGACACTTAAAACCTTTTCTACATCTATCTCTGGTATAAACAAGTATTGGACAAATGGTGGATCACTTGAGAATAAGGGTTTTGAACTGGCATTGTCGGGTAAGCCTATAGCAATGCGCGATTGGATTCTTGAAGTTGGAGCAACAATAGGGCATTATGAGAATAAGATAACAATGCTTCCTGATGGAAACTATACCAATTCTGTATATGGTGATAATAATATACTTGTTTCTGTCGGGAATCCTGTGGCACTCTTCTATGGTTATAAGACAAATGGCGTCTTCTCTTCTGATGCTGAAGCTCGCACTGCATGTCCGCAGGGGTATCTTGTGATGAAAAACTCTGCAAATCAGGATGTAAGGTTCGGAGCAGGTGATGTTCATTTTGTTGACCTCAATGGTGATGGATTGATAGGTGATGCGGATAAGACTGTAGTAGGAGATCCGAATCCTGATATCTATGGTAATATCTTTGCAACACTTAGTTGGAAGGATCTCACCCTCGACTTAGGTTTCAACTTCAGCTTGGGTAATGATGTCTATAATTATCAACGTGCTATCCTCAACTCAGGTTCTACCTTCTACAATCAGCAGGTTGCCGAGCTTGGTCATTGGCGCTATGAGGGGCAGGAAGCATCACTTCCGCGTCTTGCATTCGGAGATCCGATGCTTAACAATCGTTTCTCTGACCGTTGGATAGAGGATGGGTCATATCTGCGCATGAAATATGTGCGTATCAATTATCAGTTACCTATGCCAGAAAGTTGGCAATCATGGCTTCAGGGAATTAATGTTTGGGCTGAGGCTCTGAATCTTTTTACTCTAACCCATTATACTGGTAATGACCCTGAGTTCAGTATTGGTAATAGTGTGATGTATCAAGGAATAGACTGCGGAAATATCGCGCAGAGCCGTGCATTTGTACTTGGGTTAAATATAAATCTATAATAAATGAAAGAATCGAATCTGAAATATAATAATAAGGGTAGGGTGTCATTCTATATTATTCGCAAGCTCATCAGCTTTGCTGTTCCACTTTTCATTTTACTCTTTACCCTAAACTCCTGCCAGGATATGCTTGAGACTGACAATGATAGTATGGTCTATAATCCTGAGCTGAATATGAAGACTGACTCAGTATTCTCTGCTCTTGGTATCGCTCAGGCCATGCAGCAACTTGCAGATCAGTACTTTTATATCGGGGAGTTGCGCGGTGAACTCGTAACCGTGGATGAGGCTGTTACCAACAAGAATCTCAAGGAACTAGCCAATTACTCCGCAAATATGGATAATGCATACGATAGTTCATACGTGTTCTATAAAGTCATCAATAACTGTAACTACTATCTCGCACATCGTGATTCTACGTTGAAAACTGGTTCTACGAATGTGGTTATAGACGAGTATATAGCTGTTGCAGCTTGGCGTGCGTGGGCTTATCTTCAGTTAGCTCGAATATATTGCGGTAATGCTGAGGGGCTCACAATCCCATTCTACACAGAACCGTTGACTTCTATATCCCAAATTGAGGCAAAGGCTGCAGATCCTGCTTGCCAGAAGAATCTGTCACAGATTGTGGATGCTCTCGCGCCTGAACTTGAATTGTTATTGGAGCGTTATCCAAATACCAAGGTGCCTAGTATTGGAACATCCGTCTTTGATATTGGCAAAACCAACTGGGGAGCAAACAAGTCTATCGATATGTCCAGAATTTTCGTACCTGTTCAGGTGATTCTTGGAGATATGTATCTTGAAACTGCACAATATGATAAAGCCGCGAAGAAATATGCTGATTACCTATGTAAATATGGTGTGATATCTGAATATTATACATCTTTCCGTATGAGGGATTATTATACGGTTCCAGTGGATTTTTCTTCTGATTTTAATCAGCTTACTGATAACTATGTCTCTATCTACGGTAATACTGCAAGTTCTGGAGATGTGGTTACCTATATTCCGATGGCAGTCAGCTCGCAGAGAGGAAAGACCACTTCTATTCCTCTGTCGTTCGGATATGACTATTATTCCATCAATAATTCATCAGATTGTCCTCGCGTAGAGAATATTCAGATTCAGCCGTCAAAGGTTTTCTATGAACTTATGGATTCTGCCTATTTCTATTACTATCCAACAAGTTATGACGGACAGGCTGTGAATACCAGCTACCCTACAAGGGTGAAGAACTTTAAGGCTGGTGATGGACGTGCAAGCATAACATCGCAATATCGTTATGTCGACATGGCTATCTTATATCGGAATCCTTCGGACACCACTCGTGTGTATGTGCGAAAGGTAATAAATGCCAATGTGTATCTCTATCGTGCTTCAACCATATATCTGCATCTTGCAGAAGCACTCAACGCAATGGGATATACTGATGTTGCATTCGCTATTCTCAAGAATGGAATCTCTACGTATCTTGAGAGCCTTGTGAAGAAGCCAACTCGGGATTCAGAAGGCAAGATAGTGCTCAATGAGGATGGTACGCCACGTATTGAGGCATATAAGTATATGTCACAGAAATCTGTTGATATGCTTGGAACGACCTTGCCATTCCTCAATGCGCAGTATCGTGAAACTTTTACCGCCGATAAGGTGTATGGCATCCATGCTCATGGTTCTTGTACATATAACAGGAAAGAGAATGAACTTGCTCAGTCGGCAAAGGGCTCGAGGGCAACCGCTCTCGGTTCGCAGATGAATACGCATTACCTTCCTGAGTCTGTCATCGGTGAGAAACTGAAGGAGATTGCGAGGACGTATGACATAAGTGTTGGGACTTCGAAGGCGGATTCTATAGCTGCAATGCAGGATATTCTCTGTGATGAGTATGCCAAGGAATTTGCATTTGAGGGTCGCCGATTCTATGACCTCCAGCGCCTTGCTCGTCATTTCAACGAGGCTGGTACATGGGGAGCAGATTTCGGTTCAAAGTGGTTTGCTAAGAAGCTTGAAGGCAACAAACCGCAGAAGAATCTCTATGATCCTCGAAACTGGTATTTGCCGTTTAAGTGATGGTGAAAAATAAATTGTCTTGTCCCTGAAAAAAATGTTTTTGTTCGACATTTTTCAGGGCAAGATGGTTTTCGAAGTTCCACTAGGCTAAAAGGAAAATAATAATTTCCTTTGCATGCAGAAAATATTAACCATAAAACAATAGTACGTCGAATTTTATAAACAATAAAGCATTTAGCTTTGCAAAAGCTAATAGTAAATCAATTTTTCATTTCATGAAGACAAAATCTTTTATTACGGCCATATTATCTTTCATCTTTGCCCTAAACACTCATGCCGATGCCATAGACTCGCTTGAAAGTGTGCTTCGTGACAAACCGCAGATTCAGGAAAAGATATATTTGCATCTCGATAACAACTGCTATTTCCTCGGTGATACCATCTGGTATAAGGCTTATGTGGTTACTGCTGATGACCTGCACCCTACCAATCTTTCAAAGCTGTTGTACGTGGAACTGCTCAATTCCGATGGATTTGTGGTAGAGCGTCAGCATGTAATTGTTTCCGACAAAGGCTTGACCTGCGGGCAGTTCGCACTATCCGATAGCCTTTACTCGGGATATTACGAGATTCGTGCATATACCAAGTGGCAGCTCAATTTCAATGTTACCCATCGCAAGTATTCATTTATTGACGAGCGAAGGTTCTATAATAAGCAGATGTGTGCCGATTTCTTCCGCGAGTATCCAGGATTGTATTCGCGTGTGGTGCCGGTGTATAACAAGGTTGAGAATGGTTCATACGATGAGCGCTATATGTCGCGTCGTCCCAAGCAACACATGCAGAAATCCACTCGCCGTCTTCTTGTGAAGTTCTTGCCAGAAGGAGGAAATAGTGTGCAGGGAGTTAAGAATACTATTGCCTTTGAGGCAACCGATCAGGATGGGCAGGCTGTTGATGTTGAAGGGAAACTTGCCGACGGAACAACAGTAAAGACCGATTATATGGGACGTGGGGTTTTCTCCTATACACCATCTGATACTCAGGAAAAGATATCTTTCACATGGGAGGGTAAAGAGTATTCGTTCAAACTTCCAAAAGCAGGAAAACAAGGTGTTGTTCTTCATTATGACCACCTTACATCTACAGCTACCGTAAATGCCGTTGGCATAAAGGCGGCAGCGTATGCTGTGCTATGCCGTGGCAGACTGCAGAAATTCCAGCGTCTTAATGGTGAGAGTAATATATCGCTCAAGGATATACCGTTACCAACAGGTATCAATGATATTGTAATATATGATGCTGATGCCCACCCTCTTGCTTCCCGACTCTTTTTCGTGAACAATCACGATATGGGCACTAAGATAGATATGAAGATGACAACCGATGCTGGTGAGGTCGGGGATAAGACAATTTTGAAACCATATCAGAAAGTGGATTTTGAACTTTTATCCGCTACTAATGCTTCATCGCCTAAGACTTACTCGATTGCGATACGTGATGCAAGAACTGATGATTGCGGTTATGACGATGGTAATATCCTTACGGATATGCTCCTTAGTAGCGAACTTCGTGGCTTTGTGGCTTATCCTGCCTATTACTTCGCCTCAGATGATGCAGAGCATACATCACGTCTCGACCAGCTCATGATGATACAGGGGTGGCGAAGGTACAAGCGTGTGAAGAAGGCTCGCTATATGCCTGAGCTTACCACCACCTTTGAGGGAAGTGTGTATAAGATTCCAAATACAGCCGAAACCATTGAGCCAGAGGATGTTGAGAATATGATGAAGAGCCCCTCCATATCATCAGATAAAAGTGACACCTTTGCTTTCCTGAATCGCAGTGGAGGTAACATTGACGAAAATGTTACTCCTGTTGACGATTCCGTTGCCGAAGTGCCTGAGATAGAGAGCGATTTGCAGGAAGAGGCAACCATTGAGCCTCTTGACGATTTCCATAACGGCAAGGCCTTGAATAAGGAAGTGCTTGTTGAGGGCGAGGTGGAGTTTGACGGCAAAAGCTATGGCGTTGTTGCCAAGACTGGCGATGGAGGGAAATTCTCATTCCAGATACCTCCCTACTATGATAATGGCATACTTTTCATCAAGGCATACAATGTGAAAGATTCTGTAAAGCGTAGTATGGAAGGCTTAAAAGACAAGAAATGGCGCGATGAGCGAGCTTTCCCCGACTATTATGTCAAGCGCGATATGTTCTTCCCTGTTTTCACCTATCCCTACTCATGGTATCAGGTTAACTCGCCTGAGCTCCTTTTTGTTGATGAAGACGACGATGGCAACATTCCGCAGACAAGCAGACTTGCCGGCAACCATACGCTTCAGACGGTTATCGTGAAGTCACGTCGCCGTGGCAAGCGTTCATGGGATTTGTCTAAGCCAGCCATTGTTCGCGATATCTATGCCCTGTATAACGATGTTACCGACTACGGACTTTCGCCAGGCGTGATGAATTTCAAGAAATTCCCCCTGCAGGCCGTTAACGGTCTCTTCGGTAATATGGGGTTGATGCAACAGCCCAATGTACGCGCTATGATGGAGAAAGCAACTTTCTTCCGCAACTATGTGCAAGGAACATCAGAGTTTGATGTCAATATGTCAACAAACTATATGTTCGACCATCTGCGCCTCAGTAGAATGAAAGAAGTGCGTGTATATACCGATTATGAGCTTCGCACAGATTCCGGTTATGTTGCCGAAGCTAATGCAGCATCCGTTCTGCTCGACTTCATTCCAATCGAGGACGACGGAGTACGCCCCTCATATCGCGACCGCCGATATGTATTCCCAGGCATAACGTATGCAGAGGAATTCTATAGCCCCGACTATTCAGCCCTATCGCCACAACGCCCAGCCGATTATCGTCGCACACTCTACTGGAATCCCAATGCCCGACCCGATGCCGATGGCAAGTTCACTATAAGTTTCTATAATAATTCCCGTCCAACTCGCGTTCGTGTTTCAGCCGCCGCAATCGATTCGGGAGGAAAGATCTATTATTGATGCAGATTATGAATACTTTGAAATCCAACGGGTTAAGATACGCGGATTCCGATGCCCCTATCATGCTGTGCAGACGATTCATAAACCGTAATTCGTTTTAAGTTTTTTAACGACTTTCAAAAAAAAGATTAAAAATGCAATTCTATAAAAATATTATACAATAAAAGCATAGAAACAAAGTTTAATATATAATACATAATGTTGTTTTCTTAAAACAGACGAAATGGAAAAAACTTACTCTAAGATCATGATGCTCTCAGTGGCGTTTATGATTTCAATGGCTACATTCGCCGAGACCAAAATCAATGGTGTCTATTACAACTTAGACGGTAACAAGAGAGAAGCACAGGTAACCTACAACGAGAGTGCTCCTGCGGATTCTTATTCGTCTTCATATTCTGGAGCTGTTACCATTCCGCAGGTTGTAACCTTCGAGGGAAAAGAATATACTGTCACATCAATCGGTGAAGAGGCATTCTTTGAGAATATCGGTCTCACGTCCGTCACAATTCCAAACTCCGTAAAAGGCATTGGCGACAAGGCTTTCTACGGATGCAGTGCACTTACTTCTGTCACGATTCCTAACTCCGTGACCGCAATTGGCGAGGGAGCCTTCTCAGGCTGCAATGCCCTTACCGCTATCAACATCCCCGGATCTGTTGAAAGCATCGGCATGGGAGCATTCTCATCATGCAACGCCCTCTCATCAATCATTGTAGATAAGGACAATGCAGTATACGACAGCCGTAACGGATGCAATGCCATCGTAATGATAGCCAACAACATGCTCGTTGCCGGCTGCAAAGGCACAATCATCCCCAACACCGTCACAGGCATCGGAGCTTGTGCATTCTATGGATGCCAGAGCCTCACAAGCATCACCATCCCGAACTCAGTAAGAACCATCGGCCTCAATGCCTTCGCCCTCTGCCTTGGCCTGTCTTCAGTAAACATACCAAGCTCAGTAATCACCATCGGCCGAGGCGCATTCATGCTATGCTCATCCCTCTCATCCGTAACAATCAACGGAGCAAACACCAGTATCATGAGCTATGCCTTCGACGGCTGCAACAGCGTGGCATCAGTAAAGATACTCTCACAAACCCCACCAGCTATCGACAACATGACCTTCGCCGTATATCGTGACCTCCACGTACCGGCATCAGTAGTAAAGGCATATCAGGTAGCCGACTATTGGAAGAAATTCCGTATCGTAGGCGACAAGAAGTAAAAAACGCCCGATACTGATAACACGATACCCCGTTCCCACACTCTCAAAAACGCCTATTACGGATTATTTGGAAGTGTGGGAATTTTTTCGTTGTAGCCCCTTCGTGTGCCGGAAATCATAATATTATGTGTAAGTCCGTTCTTGGTCCGTTGTAAATCCGTTGTAAGTCCGTTCTAGGTCCTATATTTCGCCTATCCCTATCTTCCTTGTTTGAACGGACTCAGAGCGAAGGCATAGCGAAGGCAGAACGAACCCACAACGGAAGCAAAACTTGTTTGTTTTCCAAACCGAATGTTTACCGATTGTTTGGCAGTATCAGAATCATTGTTTACCTTCGCAGTAGGTATTGGAAAAGTACAAGCTACAATATTTGTATTGCAATAATATGATTCTCCATACATTCAAATGGCTTATCTATCCTTCTCCTCATGTTAAGCCAGAGAAATTGAAAAGGCATTTTTCGGGGAAAAGGATAGTGGTTACTGGTGCCTCAAAGGGTATCGGAAAGGCTTTGGTGTATAGTTTGATAGAGGTACGGGCAAATATTGTTCTTATTGCGCGTGATGAAAAGGAACTGTCAAAACTGTGTTCTGATGCAAGAATAAAAGGATGTGAGGCTGACTATTATGCTGTGGATCTTCGTGATAGAGAGGCACTTTCTGCTCTTTGCTCAGAGTTACATGATAGGTATTCGGAAGTGGATTATTTCTTCTGTAATGCAGGCAAGTCTATTTGCAGATTGATAGAAGATGCTTTGGATAGACTTCACGATTTTGATAGGACTATGGATGTAAACTATCGTTCGTTGGTGGCTCTTTCGCTCGCAATCATTCCCTCTTTAGTCAAGTCAAAAGGAAGAATTATCTATACTTCATCGGTAAGTACACTTTATCCTGCGTTTGGCGGTTGGTCGGCATATCATTCATCAAAGGTCGCAGCTAATATGTGGTGTAGAACAGCCTCCAAAGAATTAAAAAGCAAAGGAGTGAAAGTACAAATAGCGTATATGCCCTTGGTTCATACTGCGATGGCGGATGTAAATCCAAGGTATAAGGAACTTCCTGGATATAGTGCTTCGGAAGCTGCAACATTGCTTTTGCGTCTGGCAATGAATGGCAATAGTTGCTTTATGCCGTGGTGGGCAAGAATTTCGTGGAGAATAGCAAGTATATTTGGAAAAGCATAATGAGATTTATATTCAACATATTTTATAGTCTCCTGACAGAAGGTATAACGTTGATGGCCTTGCTGAAGACATCTGCAAAAACTCATCCTCAACGATGCGCGTTGGTTGCTGAAGGTGTGAGGTTGAACTATACGGAAATGTATAGAAAAGCAGAAAACTTGGCAATGTTCCTGTCTTCTGAATATAATATCTCAAAAGGCAAAAACGTTGCCATGCTATGCCGTAATCACGAATGGTCAACTCTATTGCTTTTCGCTCTATCACGTCTTGGGGTAAATGTTATGCTTCTCAACACGGACGTTTGTATCAGGCAAATAACTGATATTCTATCAGTCGGCACAACCGATTTCCTATTTTTCGATGAAGAATATTCCGATAGGTTGGTTGCTGAACATTCTACCTCCACGACCTTTGTCTCTGTTGAGCATCTGGCAGAACTAATTAAAGTATCTGTTTCTGCGAAATGTTCATTGCCATATATTTTCAGAGGTGGGAACATCACGATTTTCACGGGAGGTTCAAGTGGAAACTATAAGGCTGTGACGAGACAAAGCCGAATTTTTCAATTCTTGCCACCTCTTTTTGCGCTTCTTCGGAATATCCGCATCTACAAATACCAGAGCGTATTGGTAGTATTGCCTTACTATCATGGTTTTGGATTTGCGTCATTGATAGTTTCTGCTTTCTTGGGAAAGAAAATATGTCTGATGCGTCATTTCCATGCAGAAGAAGTGGTGAAACTAATTCACGATGAGACGGTTGAGGCTTTACCTGTTGTTCCTGCCATGCTTTCGCGTATGATGCTTGTTCCTGATGCGTCAGAACAGTTGAGGAGCATCAAGTGCATTATCTGTGGAGGAGATATTCTTGAGAAGACACTTGTTGATAAGGTTCGTGAGACGATAGGCAATGTTCTGTTCAATCTCTATGGTACGTCAGAGGTAGGCTTTTTCATGTTGGCTTCACCATCTGCCTTGAACTCTGATAATGAGATTACGTTGGGAAAACCGATTTTAGGTGTTAGATGCCGTGTTCAGAATATCAACGCTGAAGGCATTGGAACTTTATGCATGAAGCCTTTGTTGGGTGGTATATGGAAGAATACGGGAGATCTTGTGTGGAGAAACGTAGAAGGGTATTATTTCTATCGTGGTAGGAGCGACAACATGGTGGTGTGTGGTGGGGAGAATGTATATCCCGAACACCTCCAGCGAGTGCTCAACGAGCATACTGAGATTGCAGATTCTTTGGTCTATCCAGTTGATGATGTTTCTTTTGGGAAAGTTTTGCATGCACAGGTGGAACTGAAACATACATCGGCTATTACTGAAGAGGAAATACTTAGTTGGTTGAGAACAAGGGTTTCGCGCGCAGAGATGCCTCATAAGATTCTGATTGGCGATATTTCTTTGTTGTCAACTGGCAAGCGAATACTTAAATCGTAAAAAACATTAAAGATACTCGTCATGCTGTATTTCCTATGGATGTATCGTCTTTTCTATAGAAGCGTTTTTTCGTAATGTTGAAGGTATATTATAGTCTTAGATTGAAAATGGCATATCGTATATGCCGTGATTTAGGAGTGGTGACGTTGCTGCTCTTGGCATTCCTGTGCCTTGTGGTTTATGGATTATCTTGTATAAATGCGAAGTACAGGCTGCTGGCATTTGTCGTTATTGCGTTGATGATGTTACAGGCGAGAGGCGATACGATGTTCCTTGAAAGTCAGTTTGGCAAGAGATATAGAAGGCTGTTGGTGTCAGATACGCTTATCGTGGCTTTGCCGTTTGTTGTACTTGCAATAATAAACTCAGATTGGCTTTTCTTGCCGATCATTATAGTTTCTGCGATTGTCTTGCCTTTCCTGCCAAGATATAGCTCTGGACTTACAATTCCGAGTTTCCCGCTTTTCCAGAAAGGAAATTATGAGTTTCAGAAGTTTTACAGATGGGGTACTGTTCCTTGGATTGTGTTGCTTGCGCTATCCGTGACAGGTTTGATATATGGCAATATCCGTATTGTAGAAGTGGCAACAGGATTGGTATGCTTGGAATTGATGAGCGCTCTTATTCTTCCGCCTAACAAAAACTGGATGCTGAACTATCGTTCGGCTTTGCATTTCCTGAGGATAAAGACTGAACAGATAGCCGTGGGATGTGGTATGTTACTATTGCCTTTCCTTGTGTTGTTGCTTGTCGGAGGCATATCGTGGATGTCTGTTGTCGGTGTTTATCTTGCTGAAACAATTCTGCTGATAGAAGTGGAGATGCTGAGGTTCACTATGGCGGACAATCAACTGATGATGATATTCGTACTTGTTCCATTGGTATTTGTCGCATATTTTTCAATCGGAATACCATATATCTTCATCCTGTCAGTAATGATATTGGCATGGATTATGTTCAAAGGCTATTCATATATATCAAATGTAGTGATCAATGATTGAAGTTAAGAATCTTACGAAGAAATATGGCTCTCAGGTATGCCTTGACAAAGTTTGTCTTTCTCTTGAAGAGGGAAGGATATATGGTATGGTGGGCGAGAATGGGGCAGGCAAGAGCACATTGTTCAGATGCCTTACCAATTTGGAGAACTATGATGGTGAGGTTGAAATTCCAAATGGCTTGACTGTAGGCTATCTTAGTGATACTCCATTCTACTATACATACGTTACTGGTCGTGAGTATATCGAGTTCTGCATGAAGGCAAGTGGTAAGGTGCTTGGTAAAACTGCATTGGAGGAGATAAACTCTCATTTCCGTTTGCCTCTGGATAAATATGCCACGAGGTATTCACTTGGTATGAAGAAACGACTTGCCATCATGGCGCTTATGCTTCAAGAACCTGACATAGTGATTCTTGATGAGCCTTTCAACGGACTTGACATTGTGGGTACTATCATCCTCAAGAAATGGTTCAAGGATTTGAAATCAAGGCACAAGACCGTTATTTTCTCTTCGCATATCATTTCCTCGCTTACTGATATTAGTGATGAGATTCACTATATCCACGCAGGTAAGCTGATTCGTAGTTTCAATGGCGATGCTTCGGCTGAGGAGATAGAGGCTATGATTGCGAAGTATGTGTTGTAGCATGAGTTCGACGAAAAGCGCCGAAGGTGCGACACCTAACGAGGTCACTGAAAAAGTAATTAACACTTTCAAATTGTAATTTATGCTTGCCGCATTTGGTTATTTATCAATAAATAGATAGAACAAAAGCATGAATATATGTATTTTTGTTATGTTCAAATATTACAAGTTGTAAATTGTAAGTTGATAAGAGCAAAATTCCGAAAAATGGTGACTTTTTCAGTGCCCTGTTAGGTGTCGCTCTTTCAGAGCTAATTCATTGAACTCACGTTAATTAACACGGCATTTCTGCAACGCGATATTTGCGTTTCTGCAATAATTATACCCCATTTACGTTATATTGTAAATTATTGATAACTATAAATGAGAAGACGGTAATGATACAAAGAAGGTTATTATTTCTTTGGGTGATGATGTTCACAGTAGTGTTCGCTTACGGTGGCCGAAAGGATAAAGCTTGGGCAAAAAGTGTGAATGAGGGGCTTGCTCTATTTGCTCAGGAAAAATATGAGGCTGCAATAGAAAAGTTTGATGAGGCTTTGAGAATAGTCCCTAAAACGTGGTATGCTGTACAACAGAAAGTATATTGCCTTAATAAGTTAGGACGTAATGAAGAGGCTTTGAAGATATTAGAAAAGTCATTAGAAGATGGTGGTGAAGATTATCACTATTCTCAGATGTATTATTTGTATGCGACTTTACAACTAGACAAAGTTGACAATTTGACTATATTGGATTATTGCACGAAAGCATTTAATGATATTCGCCCTGAAGAGTACCCTTTGAAACAAAATCTTCATTTTATGAAGGCAATGGTTTACCTTAAACTTACTGACACCGAAAAAAACAAGGTTGTTGCGTGGGGAGATAGTCTTACATATAATTTGGGTAGTTCTGTTGCAATGGCTCCAAAATACGCATATAATTATATGCTGTTGGGGAATATGTATGAAGGGGATGATCAGAATGAGTATGCGATTTGTTCTTATGCTATGTTTCTTGCAACAGCAGGTGAAAAAGTTGATGATTTATATCCAGTACTGGGTGCTTGGAGTGGATTTGATTTGACGATGAATGCAAATGTGTTGTCATTTACTGTCCTGAATAAGGTTAAAGAGGTGATTTCTGGGGAAATGTCAGAATATGGTGGCTTGTATGATTTGTTTGCTGCCACTATTCCGTTAATATGCACAGGGGCAGAAGAGAAACCTCAGCCAATTGCCAGTACTACAAATTTATATGCCAATTCTATAATACCTTTCTTCTCGGAATTGATACGTCGTGAATTATTGGAAGCGTTTTTGCATTATTCGCTTAAGGATTCAAAAACTAATTATCTGAATAATTCACATTGGTTGCTTGAACATCCAGATAAGAAACAAAGATTGCTTGAAACTTTAAAGGAACTGAAACTATTTGGGGAAGAGTAGTGAATTACGGCAATAATTAAGGACGTGTTTGCGTTATTAATATAATATTGTAAATAGAAAATTAGGAACTTGCGGAGCTTGATGAGCTTTGCGAATAATTTATAATTCGTAATTAATAAATAATTGAATAAGTCTCTTTTTTCTCTCTCTTGTATCGCAATCGTGCTTATGCTGTGCTCATGCGCGGCAGAGAATGCTATGCGTAAGGGTGAGAAATTCCTGTCGCTTGGCGAATACTATGATGCAGCGGAGCAGTTTAAGAAGGCTTATTCTAAGACTCCTCCCAAGGAGCGTGAGCTTCGCGGACAACGTGCCCTGAAGGCGGCTACGTGCTATGCCCGCGTGAGTAGCACCATGAAGGCGTTGGCTTGCTATCGCAATGCCGTGAGGTTTAATCAGGCTAAGCCCGAGGACAGACTTACATACGCACGGATACTTCTGAAGAATGGCGAGTATAAGGCTGCTTTGAAGGAGTTTGAAGAACTGAAGGATAGTACCGTTAGCGAGGAGGGTACGAAGAGAATCTCTCAGGCTGACTATGACTTGCTCGTAAGGAACGGCATCACGTCGGCGCAGTCGGCTCCCGAATGGAAGAAGGCTGGCTCTGCCTATACGGTGAAGAAGATGGATGTGTTCAACGGCCGTAGGGCGGACTATTGCCCTGTGCTTGCAGGTGACCAGTATGACCGTCTTTACTTCACCTCTACACGCAACGAGGCGCAGGGTGATGAGTTGAGCGGCATAACAGGAGCTAAGCCGGGTGATATTTTCTTTTCCGACAAGGACGAGAAGGGCGTGTGGGGCAGACCGCAGGAGATAGCCAGCGGACTGAATACCGAGTTTGACGAGGGTGCTTGCTGTCTGTCGGTTGATGGCGGCACGATGTACCTTACACAATGTCCTACCGATCCTCAGTATCCTCGCTATGCCACTATTGCTACGGCTCAGCGTTCTGATGCCGCATGGGGCAAGGCTACGGAATTGAAGCTTACAAGTGATACCCTTTCGTCATACGCTCATCCTGCTATCTCGCCCGATGGAGAGTGGCTGTATTTCGTCAGCGATATGCCGGGAGGAAAAGGAGGATTGGATATATGGCGCACCCGACTTACGGCTTCAGGAATGGCAGGAGTGGAGAATCTTGGAGAGCCTGTGAATACTCCGGGTAATGAGATGTTCCCTACGTTCCGTCCTAATGGTGACTTCTATTTCTCAAGCGACGGTCATCCAGGTATGGGAGGATTGGATGTGTTCATAGCCGTGGCAGGTGATGATAACAAATATCACCTCTCGCATCCCGGCTATCCTCTTAACTCTCAGGGCGATGATTTCGGACTCACCTTTGAGGGCAATCATAACAAGGGTTTCTTCTCAAGCAACAGGGGCGATGCTCGTGGCTGGGATCATATCTATTCTTTCGAGAATCCTGAGGTGGTGCAGACTATCCGTGGCTGGATATACGAGCAGGACGGATATGAGCTTACTAATGGCGTGGCAAGGATTGTGGGTAGCGATGGTACTAACCAATCGTTGGGCGTGAAGAGCGACGGCTCTTTTGAGTTCGTGACAACTCCGGGTGTTGACTATATAGTGTTGGGCAGTTGTACGGGATTCCTTAACCATAAGGAAGAACTGCATGTGGATAGCGCTAAGACATCCGAGGTGTATGATCTCCAGTTCCCTCTGGCTTCTATCTCTGCTCCTGTGCTTGTGGATAACATCTTCTATGTGTTCAACAAGGCAGATTTGTTGCCTGAGAGTACCGTAGCACTCGACTCGCTCGTTATGATGCTCAACGAGAATCCGAATATCACCATAGAACTATCGGCCCATACCGACTATCGCGGCTCTGACGAATATAACAAGGCTTTGTCGCAGAAACGTGCCGAGACTGTTGTTGACTATCTTATAAAGAAAGGAATAGCAGCCGACCGTCTCACGCCTGTGGGCTATGGTGAGGAGCAACCGAAGAAGATACGTAAGAAGGTGGCAGAGCATTATCCTTGGCTCAAGGAAGGCGACATTCTCACCGAGGAGTTTATCACGAAGCTCAAGCCAGATCAGCAGGAAACCGCTAATGCCCTTAACCGCCGAACAGAGTTCAAGGTTCTCCGCACCACCTACGATATGTTTGATGAAGAGGGCAATATGAAGAACCCTCCAAAGCCGAAACCGAAGAAGGAAGAGGTGGAAGAAGAGGAAGGATGGTTTGAATTCTAAAAGCCCACCCAGTCCCTCCCCAAGGGAGGGTTCCTCCCCCCTTACCCCCTCAAGGGGGAGTAGATAGTATTTCTAATCATAAGAAATGAAAACGAAATTTTATATGGAAAAGATCACAAGCGGCAATACTATATCGCATCCCTCCCTTTGGGAGGGCCTGGGTGGGCTTCCAAAAGAATTTATCGATTATACATCTTCGCTCTTTGGCGAGGAGAGATGGAAGAATTATCTTGCTTCCTTCAAGGAAAGTGTGCCTGTAAGTGTGAGACTGAATCCGTTTAAATGCAGACCAACTCGGCCTCTCCCCCCGCCCTCTCCCGTAGAGAGGGAGCCGGAATGCTCAAAAGATTCTCTCTTCAAAGGAGATATTTATGATTTTATAGGAGACGACTGTGATCGAATCGGCTCCCTCTCTACGGGAGAGGGCGGGGGGAGAGGCCGTACCCCTGTCCCTTGGTGTCGTAACGCCTACTATCTTTCTGAGCGTCCTAATTTCACGCTTGACCCATTGCTCCATGCAGGAGTATATTATGTTCAGGAAGCAGGAAGTATGTTTCTTGATGAAGTGCTAAGGACACTCTCCGGCTCCCTCCCTACGGGGGAGGGCGGGGGGAGAGGCCGTTCCTGTGCTCTCGACCTCTGCGCTGCTCCCGGTGGAAAGTCAACCCTTCTTCGTGCAGCCTTGCCAGATGATTGTGTACTTTATAGCAACGAGCCTGACCGCAGAAGGGCGAATATCCTGATGGAGAATATGCAGAAGCAAGGGCATCCAAATGTCATTGTGACAAATAACTATGCCATTGACTATCAGAAATCGGGACTTATGTTTGATTTGATAGTATGCGATGTGCCATGTTCGGGCGAGGGAATGTTCCGTAAGGATCATGATTCGATAGGGGAGTGGAGTCTTCAAAACGTGATGAAGTGTGCGTCTCTCCAGCGAAGCATCATAGAGGATATCTGGCCTTGCCTTAATGAAGGTGGTGTGATGGTTTACAGCACCTGTACCTTCAATCTGCATGAGGATGAAGAGAACGTGAAATGGATTTGTGAGACTCTCGGAGCAGAACTTATCCCTATTGAGGTTCGTGAAGAATGGAATATCACAGGCTCTTTGCTCAAGGGTTGGGACAAGCCTGTCTATCGTTTCATCCCCGGCACCACCAAAGGTGAAGGATTGTTTATGGCGGTGATGAGGAAGAAAGAGGCTCGGCCTCTCCCCCCGCCCTCTCCCGTAGAGAGGGAGCCGGAGTGCGAAAGGAAGTCAACAATCAAAGGGAAAACAGAAGGTATTAACGAATCTGCCCGTGGTCGAATCGGCTCCCTCTCTACGGGAGAGGGCGGGGGGAGAGGCCGTACCCGTAGGTCTTCCCTCCTCCGAGTTTTATCCGACGGCCATCCTGTCGGCACACAGAAGGGAAAGAACATCATCCCTGCACATGCGGAGGCATTGCTTATCAATCTCCCGAAGGATAAATATCCGTTTGCGGAACTTACGAAGGAAGATGCCTTGAAGTATCTTCATCATGAGGCAATAGTACTTGATGCAGATGTGCCCAAAGGCTTTGTCATCGTCACTTATCAGGGCCATCCATTAGGTTTCGTGAAGAATATCGGTAATCGTGCCAATAACCTCTATCCGCAAGAGTGGAAGATAAGGAACCTGTAAGAAACTGTTTCTTTATTAAACGCAAAGGCGCAGAGACGCAAAGTTTTTCTTTTGAACACGGATAATACGGAAGAAACGAAAGTTGCACCTTGCGGTGCTAGAACTGACAATAATTGCCAATCTTACCGATCTTTAACCAATAAGAAATGAATATTTATGGAAAAGATTGCGTAGATTGGCAATTATTGTCAGTTAAAAGCAACTTGTTGCTAATCTTTATCATTTTGTCGGATTGGCCTTAATTTATTGTCGTTAAAATGGAAAACACATCCGTTTCTTTAAGATAATCAGTAAAATTCTTGCTGATTAACAAATATTTTGTTATTTTTGCAAGCGAAACCTGTTAGTCCTTCGGGGCTTGCGGGTTTAGCAGACGAGTTCTGCAAACGAGGCAAACGCCTCAAGACATATTGGAAAGAAAGTTCTAAAGTCATGAAGAGAGTAATCCCTGAATGACAAAAGACTTTCAAAAGGACGTTTACGAACGTTTATCTTCTGTTATCGAAATCTGGTAAATTTCACATACTACAAGAAGATTGCGCAACTAACGTCCGCGTGGGTGATTTTATCTCAAGTCGCTCACGTTAATGCTATACGCATATCTTGTGTATGGTTATTGACGTGTAAGTGTACTTCTGCATAATTCCCTCCCGACGTGGGCTAACTGGTTGCTTATTCTTGTAGTATAGGTTTACCAGAACCGCGATAACGGGATAAGCAGAAGTACAGCAACCCACGTCTTTTTTATTAACCTTAACGGTCGAATCATGGGGATAGCTATAGACCTTATTTCAATTTATGGTACTCTGTAAGAATTATAAGAACTGGTTATTAAGCTTAGTCTTAATAATGCTTTCCGGTTTAAGGTCATTTGCAGCAAATGATTTTGTGGTTGAATCGTTTATTATTGATGCCACCTCTCAACCTCCTCTCGTTGGTGCAGTTATAAAGAGTGGAAATACAAGTAAAGTAACTGCTAAAGGTTTCGTCGTGACAACAGACAAAACTAAATATGCCTTAGAAAATGCAGATGATATAAACTCAGGTTATACTGTAGAATGTTCCAATTATGATTGTTCGGCTTTTGAAGGTCGTGAATTTACTTGTAGATTAGTTCATCTTAAAGGCAACACTATATATTATGTCTATTCTTACATAGTTACAGATGAGGGCGTACAATATGGTGATGTAGTTGAAATTACTTCTGGTAGTTTCAACAGATATATAGGAAGATCTGATATGGCAAATGTTTTTTATGCTTTTGAATACACATTATTTGATGGCGTATCGGATGAGATAATTGATCCGTTAACTGATGGTTTTTATTATTCTACGAATGAGAATGCAGATTATATGGGTTATCAAAAAGGAACAAATGTTAATTCAAACTACAAATTCAAAACAGAGTGGAGTTACAAACTGTGGAAGTATAATCAATATTATACGTGGAAATATAATACTGTAGTTGTTCCTCAACAGCCTATTATATCTGTGTCTGCAAAGAAAGTAAAGATGACAACAGATGAAGGTGCTTCTATTTATTATTGCATCAATGGTGATGGATTACGTCCTGAAAATTTCACATTGAAATATACTGGTCCAATTGATGTAGAATATGGTGATGTGGTTTATGCCTATTCTGTTTCTGAACAAGGGTATCCTTCATATACAAGGGCATATAAGGTTCTTGAGTGTTTGGATGATGCAAAAATAAATCTTATTGATGAAGAGAAATACACAAGTGAAGAGAATACAGATAAGTATTCAATGATCAATTATGTTAGGACATTTGATAACACCTTGTGGCAGGCTCTCTACATACCATTCTCAATGTCTTACAACGATTGGAAAGATGAGTTTGACGTTGCTTATATCAATGGAATTCGTCAGTTAGATACTGATGATGATGGGGCTATTGACAAGACAATAATGGATGTTGTTAAGATTAAGAGTGGTATTACTGCACCTAATACTCCTTATCTTATCAAGTCAAAAACTACAGGAGAGAAAACTATTTCTGTTAGCAATGCTACACTTCACAAATCTGAAGAGAAAAGTGAGGACTGCTCTACAACAATCGTAAAATATACTTTTACTGGAACTTACAGCACAATCCCAGCATCTACGTTGATTGCTAATAACTATTATACTATGAGTGAAGGTTCTCTTTGTATGCCTAATGGTACAAGTGACTTATTGCCATATCGTTGGTATATGAAGGCAGAATCCCGTAATTCATCTTATAACATAAGCAATAGTGCAAAGATTATCACCATCAATGTTGTAGGTGAAGAAGAGGAAGGCATGACCACAGATATTCATCAGGTCGGATTTAATGCAGAGTCGTCTTCTGTTATTTATGATTTGAACGGAAGAAAAGTTATGGAAAAAGCATTAAAGCCTGGTCTTTATATCAGGAACGGAAAGAAAGTTGTTGTAAAGTAGTGATAAAGAGAAAAATATCTAAAAACTTTAGGGGCACTCTCATATCGAGGGTGCCCCTTTTTTGTCCTTTTTGATAGTTTTAACACCATCAAAATAAAAAACACCAAAGAGTTTGAAGAGGGGGGTGCACTTTTGCCTGTTTTTACCCCTTCGCCTACTGATAACCAATGATTTACGTTGCGTGTACCCCCCCCTAAACGCTATTCCTATAGGTACACTTCATGGGAGAGGGGGGTGCACGCCTCGCTATTTCTTGATTTCCAGTTTGTTATACCCCTAAAATGGGTAAAAGTGCACCCCTATCTATAAATTCTCTTGAAAAAAAATCATTTTGAACACGGAAAGCACGAAAGATGCGAAATTTTTTCGTTTTTCTTGTGAGTTTTTAAAGGGGAAACGGATTTATAGGGTTTATCTGAAATTCATCTCTCACTTTTCATTTTCTTCTCTTCCCTCTCAGGCCCGTTCCAGGTCCGTTGTAAATCCGTTGTAGGTCCGTTCCTTAGAAGAAGAGCAGAATGGGAGGTAAATGGGAGTCGCAAGGGATTTGCAACGGTACTACTTTTACTTGTAAGATTAATGCGAGATTAATGTGTCATTAGTGAGAACTTGCTTCAGCTTGATGAGCCTTACGAATAATTACCGCGAATTTTCCACGAATTTGTCATCAAAACTTTTTTAAAATACAAATTTATGATAATTCACGGTTAATTCATGGTAAATTCATGTAGCCAAGCGCAGCGTTTACTTTATTCGCTGAAGCTCATCAAGCTAAAGCAAGTCGTCGAACTCACGTTAATTTATTGCGTATTCTATCACAAGTACCACTACGCAGCAGATGACGGATACGGGGAAGAGTCCGAGACCGAACCATGCTGCGATGATGCCGAGTGCAAGGGCAATGGCTCCTGCAATGGGCGATGACGTTGCCTCTGTTATTGCAGGGAAAGTCATTACGGCAAGGGTGACGTAGGGCACATAATAAAGGAAACTGCGTAGAAACGTGTTCCTTATCTGTCCACGGATAAGCAATGGTGGGATGATGCGGATGAGATTCGTCACCACAATCATTATGAATATGTAGATCCAGAGATTATTCATATAAACTGCCCCTCACCTGCCCTTTGGGCATCCTCTCCCTAAGGGGCGAGGAAGAAGTTACACTTGAAGGTTTTTAGGGGTATGTAATTATGTGGATTTGTTATTTATTTGTTTTGATTTCTAATACAAACTTTTCCCTCGCCCCTTGGGGAAGTCGGAGATTGAGTATCTCCGAGTATGTGTCAGAGGGTGTCACTTCGTGACGGGTGAGGGGCATGGTTTAACTATTGCTGCTACCGCCGATATTATTATTGTCAATAATATTGTGCGTGTGCCCGAACTCCATTCGCTGATTATTGGCAATATGGCACAAAGTCCGCTGAGGGCAAAGCTACAGCATACGGCAATACCCACGTTACGGTCTTTCTTCGAAGGGGGAATGATGATGGCAATGAACATGCCATAGAGTGCCACGCTAAGAGCAGAAACGATATTGGCAGGAAGTATGTTTCCTGCAATAATACCTGATGTGCAGCCTAAAGCCCATGCAGGGGTGGATATGGCAAAAGCACCTAACGTGTATCTTGGGGCGAGATAGCCTTTGTATGCTATTGATATTCCGAATATCTCATCTGTGATACAGGCAGAGGTGACAATACGCTTGAAGAGCGATGTGCCTGGACGGAATTTCTGTGTCAGGGCCGTACTCATAAGCAGATAGCGGAGGTTGGCTATCAGACTCATTCCTATAACCTCGATATATGCTGCCTGTGCTCCTGCAAGGGTATAGCCGGCATATTCACCGGCAGAAGCGCGGGTGAAGAATGATGCGAAGAAGCCCATGAAGGCATCAAGACCTACATTGCCGGCGATGATGCCGAGGGAGAAGGCTACGGCGTAATATCCTAATGCTATTGGTATTCCGTCACGAATGCCGGAGAGAAAGATTTTCATAGAAAAAGAGTATAGTGTAAGGAAAGTATAGCGAAAGATTCATACTGGTGTCCACCTGTATTAAGTATTATTCACTATTCGTTATTCACTTTTCACTTATCATTCCCAACCGAATTTCGTCCAGTCGATAGCCTTATTCCATTGGTAAGCCTTGATGCTCACGTTTGGGTTCAGATATTTGGAATCAACGTTGGAATAGTACGTCTGTGGAATGAACATCGACAAGCCCCCGTAGTTATCATCACTCATCTTGAATTTCCTGAAATTACTGGTGCTGAGTTCTGTACTAAGCCAGTCAGCAAGATTCGTTTCCTTTATGTCCTTTGGATGAACGGAATATACTACAGCCTGTTGGAATGTATTATCCCAAGTATTGAAATCGTTCTGTGACAGATACTTGCGCATAACGTGGCGCAGGTCATAGTAAATGGCGATGTTTGCTGATTGTGAGTTTATGCCATAGTATATAATATCATAGACAGGGAGGTTGTCCGGATATTGATAGTGCACCATCAACGTGTCTATCGCACTTTGTGTTGCATGAAGAAGATTCTCCATGTTACTTGTCTTTACAACAGACATAGGCAGACCGTCGGCAGGAAAACTTGAGAAGTTGGTGTATTTGATATAGTCGTCAACTATTGCCTTCCCCACATTATCCTTTGCAAGAAATAGATCAGATATGATATGATCGTATGGAGCTCCACAACCAGGAATCTCGGCTGGTGAACCGATGATATAGTCACATACATTTCGAAGCTCGTAAGCCAACTCCGCGCACATCATCTGACAGCAATCGAAGAAGATATAGTCGAGATGATGGGTCTTTGAAAGAACATCGGCAAGTTCTGGTATGTTTATGTACCTCTCATAACCGTCGCCTCCGTCCGGATTATCCTTGCCTGAATCCCAGCCGTATGCCTTGCGTCTCGCTTTTGCCTTGCCTGTGTATTTATCTGACATCATAATCCACCCGTTACCATGTCCCCAGAAAGTCATGGCGTATGAATCTGCGGGATATTTAGTAAATGCCCAATTGATAATTTCTGACATATTATCCTTGTCGGTGGAATACCAGTCTTCCTTGTATTGTTTCACAATGTGCATACCATCTTTGTCAACCTTGGCAATGAAAGGCTTTATGCTCTTGCTGCTACGGTCGGCATATACTAAGAGGTTTACGTTGTCGGGAAGATTGGCTGCTCCGCGTACAATCTCCGTGGAATCATTTGTATAGAAGGGTGAGTTGAGATTGTTTTCTGCGCACATATATATGAGCACAGTCCTCGCAGTCTTTGCTTCTGGTGCGTCCGGGTCGTCTTTATCTCCACAGGAAAAGAGGAAACCAGTTGCAAGACAGCCTATTATTAATAATTGCAGTAATGTTCTTGTATGTCTCATTTTCGTTAATCATTTATTGAACCGCAAATCGGGCATTTGCCTTTTTGTGAAAGGCGATTTCCGCAGTTGCCGCAGATATAATGCTTGCGTGATACCGTATAGTAGCGCTTGATAGCGAAATAGCAGTATGCCACCAGCAGAGGGTAGCCCACATAGTTGAGCGTGGTGATGCTGAATATGATGTAGTTGATAGCACATACGCCTATCATTCCTGATAGGTAGAGTAGGGCATCTACAAGTGGCAGATTACGTTTTACATCATCTACAGCAGCTATGAATACTATCGCCATTGCCCATACCGAAGACATGAAGATTGACAGGATGAACGGCACTTGGAATGGGTTCAGCGTAGGATGATAGTAGAAGTGCTTCCAAGTCTCAGGGGCAAACATCTGTACTGATGCGTAGAATGTTGCTGCTATTGCCACTATGAGGCAGAGCAGGGTAGGGTAGAACGATGAAATGTCGCGGAAATGCACTATCGGGGCATTCCTGCGGTATATGTGTCGCATTACGTATGCAATACCAATCAGCACAACGATGATCAGCGAGATGATGATGTGCGAGTCGGAGAAGAACATGATAGCCTGAGAGATAGGATCAACAGGCACAACCTTTGGCAACAGTTCCGTTTCGTGAATCCATCCCCATCGTCCTTCATCGGTTGCAAGCTGAACCCATACAGAATCGATGGAGTCTTGCGGCAATATCCTTATGTCGCCCACCACTACATGATGATTCTTATATACGGCGAATGTATCAATCTCCATCTGCGACACCATCTCTTCCGGCTGCTGTACGAGCAACGAGATGGAGTCTTTATACACCTCGAAGTTATATCCCTCGGTAAAGTGGTGTGTAGAATAGAAGGAAATGGAATCCTGCTGTTCCTGTGTCAGCGTATCGCCTGTCGCAAGCGCATCATGAGCCTCTTCCTGCTCATTGATTGTTGAAGAATCACGATAGCAGGAAGTAAAAAGGAGAATGAGGAAAAGGAAAAGAACGACCCCCCATCCCCCCAAGGGGGAGCTTTTTTTTATAGTATTTATTGCAAAAGGCATATTTGTCATTGGCTGTTAGTCTGACTTTGTTAGCGCTCCGGCTCCCTCTCTACGGGAGAGGGCGGGGGGAGAGGCCGATAATATTCATCTGACAATTCTTGCAGTCGAACTGCAACTGGAACTCACGGCCGTCGGAAATGGAAATTGTGAGCGGTTCTTTCCAAGGAGCACGTTTGCCCGACTTTGTGCAGAAGCCCATCTCGTTGCGGAGACAGTAGCGGCATTGCATGAGGAGGATAGGGGACACGTGGCCTCTCCCCCCGCCCTCCTCCGTAGAGAGGGAGCCGGAATGCTCAAAGCCTTCCAACGAGCAAGCCTCAATTCCCTGCGCCTTATAAAATTCCTTCGCCTTACGGTTTGACGCATTATATAAATAAGGTATAGGGTAGGTGGGCGTAGGGTGTTGGGCGTTGGGTGATGGGTGAGAACTGTACTTCGTAAATTGTACGTTGTATATCTCCTCGATTATTTCCCTTCTCATATTCGCCAGCACGCTACTTGGAATGAAAGCCTTCGTATCAATTTCAATATCCTTGCATTGGTAGATAGTGCCACCGAGCTTTGAGAGCTGACGGCGAATGTTCTCTTCCTGTGGCTTTGCTGCTGGCTGAAGCTCGCAATCTGATAGAACCGTAGCCGTGCGCCCAACTTCATCCTTGGCTGTTAGAGTCAGCTTGCCGTTCTCTTCGTAGAGATGAAAACTGATATCTATCTTACGCTCACTCGAAGGCTTGGCAAGAAGTGTGGTGAATGCCTGATCAAGGTTGCGGAACAGCATTATGCCTGGCTTCAGCGATTCGGGCATACGCAAAGGGAAGATGCGGTTGCCCTCCACTTTGTTCACTCTGAAACCCACAAGTCCCGTTGGTGTGAGATAGCACAAACCGTCGCCATTGGCAAATGATGTGGTGGTGGAAATATTGAATGAATGACCTCTTATCTCCTTCACCTTACCCACTGGTTCGCCCATCGCCTTCGGTGTGTCGAAAGAAACGAGTCCTTGTTTCCTGCCTTCTGCGAAATATGTGGTAAAGCCTCGGTTGAATGATTTCTTTATGTTAGGCGTGAAAGTGTATGTGCATCTTCCGAACGAAGCGCGAGTATATTTTTCAGGGTTCTTGCGCACCACCTCATTAAGTGCCTCGCTATACGCTGCCGTGATGTTCTTCACATAATCCACATCCTTCAACCTTCCCTCAATCTTGAACGAGGTAGCACCTGCATCTGCCAGTTTCTCAAGGTTGTCTATCTGTGCCATGTCTCGCAAGGAAAGCAGATGTCGCTCGCTTTCAAGAACCTTTCCGTTCGCATCCTTCAGCGTGAAAGCCAAACGGCAGAACTGAGCACACTCGCCTCTGTTGGCTGAGCGTTGGAAACAATACTGCGATGCGTAGCATTGACCTGAATATGATACGCACAAGGCACCGTGGACGAAGACTTCGAGAGGTAGGTTTCGGGTGTTGGGTGATGGGTGTTGGTGGATTGCCTTATTAATATCTGCAATCTCCTTGATGCTCAGTTCTCTTGCCAGCACCACTCTGTCAAAGCCTTGGTCGAAGAGCCATTTCACCTTTTCTGCCGAGCGGTTATCCGTCTGTGTTGAGGCATGAAGCTCGCAATGCAGAGGCTTTTCTCTTTGTTTCAGAAGTGAGAGCAATCCCATATCCTGAACGAGGATTGCATCCACGCCGATGCTATCAAGTTCGTCAACGAGCTGAAGCGTGTCGTTTAGTTCCTCGTCATAGATAATGGTATTCACCGTAACGAACACCTTGGCACCAAACTGATGTGCATACCTACACAACTGCGCTATGTCCTCCACGGAATTACCCGCAGCAGCACGTGCACCGAAGCGTTGTGCTCCGATGTAAACGGCATCCGCTCCATGGTCAATGGCTGCTATGCCGCATTCAAGGTTCTTGGCAGGGGCTAATAACTCAAGTAGATTGGGCCCCTCACCTGCCCTGCGGGCATCCTCTCCCCAAGGGGCGAGGAGGATGTTAGTATTTTTGGTCATGTGCTTCTTTCATAGCGTTTAAATGTAACTTTTCCCTCGCCACTTGGGGAGAGGGTGTCACGTAGTGACGGGTGAGGGACTGTTCTTACTTAATCTTCCTAATATCAAACGGTGTCTTCTGATAAACGTAATAGTTTATCCAGTTCTGGAACAGGAGATTGGCATGAGCACGCCACGTAACCACAGGACCCTTCTTTGGGTTATTGTCCTTGTAGTAGTTCTTCGGCATCTCCACATCGTCGCGCTTGTCCTTGTCGCGCATATACTCATTATGAAGCGTCTCAGGATTATACTCCATGTGTCCCGTGATGTAGAACTCACGACCACGGCGAGCCATAGCCATACTGACACCCGACTCAGGCGACTCGGCAATAAGCGTCACGTCAGGCGATGCGATGATGTCCTCACGATACACCTCGGTATGGCGTGAGTGAGGCATGGCGAAGGTATCGTCAAAGCCACGGAAGATAGGGTATCTCTCCTTACGCACGCAATGCTGACGGAAGATGCCGAACATCTTCTTCGGAAGCAAGTGCTTCTGTATTCCGTAGTGATGATACAGACCTGCCTGAGCCGCCCAGCAGATATACATCGTCGATGTAACGTGCGTGCGACTCCAGTCGAATATCTTCGTGATCTCATCCCAGTAGTTCACCTCCTCAAACTCCATGTTCTCCACAGGCGCACCCGTGATTATCATACCGTCGAATTTCTCGTCCTTCAGTTCGTCGAAATCGCGGTAGAACATCATCATGTGCTCTATCGGGGTGTTCTTTGAAGTGTGGCTCTTCAGTTTCATGAACGTGATGTCTATCTGAAGAGGGGTGTTTGACAGCAGGCGTATCAGGTCAGTCTCTGTCGTCACCTTGATAGGCATGAGATTGAGAATGACGATGCGCAGCGGACGGATATCCTGTGAATGTCCTCTGGTCTCATCAATAACGAAGATATTCTCACCTTTGAGAATGTCTATTGCAGGAAGTTTATCGGGTAATCTTAATGGCATAATAAAAAACGAAACGAAACACCCACAAGCCCCACGGCCCCTCACCTGCCCTGCGGGCATCCTCTCCCCAAGGGGCGAGGAGGATGTTAGTATTTTTAATCATTGGCTCCTTCCATAGCGTTCAAGTGTAACTTTTCCCTCGCCCCTTGGGGAGAGGGTGTCACGTAGTGACGGGTGAGGGGCTATGGAGGGAGCCGTTTGTTTACCACAGCTTCAACCTCTTCTCTGGCTCCAGATAGAGCTTGTCGCCCGGCTTGATGTTGAACGCATCATACCACGCCTTGATGTGAGGGAGAGCACCCTTCACGCGCCACTCACCCTGTGAGTGAACATCGTTGAGCAGACGGTTGCGAATCTCCTTCTCCGTGATGTTCTGTCCCCAGACACCAGCGTAGGCACAGAAGAAACGCTGATCGGCAGTCAGACCGAGCTTCTCGCCTGAGTTCTCCTTTGCCACCTTCTCGTCAGCCTTCGCGTTCTGCTTCTCCGCATTCTTGAATGCCTGATAAGCCACCTCAAGACCGCCGTGGTCAGCAAGGTTCTCGCCCAAGGTCATCTTGCCGTTTGCCTTCAAGCCTGGAAGAACCTCGATTGTTGAGAAGAAGTCTGCGTAGAAGTCACCGAGCTTCTTGAAGTTCTCCACATCCTCCTTCGTCCACCAGTCCGACATATTGCCGTCCTTGTCGAAGTGCGAGCCCTGATCGTCAAAGCCGTGAGTCATCTCATGACCGATAACCACGCCGATGGCACCATAGTTGAAGGCATCGTCAGCCTCTGGGTCGAAGAATGGGTACTGCATTCACCGTCTGAGGTGTCATGTACCACTCGTCGCGGTCCACTGGCTTGCCCATTTTCTCGTCAAGATACTGCTTATGACGGAACTTTGAATATGCAAGAACATTGTCGTAGAGCGATTTGCCTGCATCAATTGTAAGACCGGAATAGTCCTTCCACTTGTCAGGATAGCCAATTTTTACATAGAAGGCATCCAGTTTCTCGCGTGCTACCTTCTTCGTTGCAGGTGTCATCCATTCCTGTGCGTCGATGCGCTCACCGAGAGCAATCTGGAGGTTCTTCACGAGCTGCATCATCCTCTCCTTGCTTGAAGCAGGGAAGTAACGCTCGCAGTAGATCTTGCCGAGAGGCTCACCGAGAATATTCTGCACGAGTGATGTTGCCTTACGCCAGCGTGGGTAGTCCTCCTTGCGACCGCTCTTCACGTGTCCGAAGAAATCGAACGACTCCTCAGCCACGGCATCGCTGAGCAATGATGTCGTGCCCATGATGAAGTCCCACTCCAGCTTTGCGCGCAGGTCCTCTGCGTTCATGTTCCTGATAAGCTCATTCAGGCCTTCCATGAACTTTGGCTGACCGAGCACCAGCTTCTCCACGTATTTCTTGTCGATGCCGCTGGCAGCAAGAAGCTCGTCGAGAGGGTAGTAAGGGTACTTAGCCTTGAACTCATAGAATGACATCTTGTTATAGTTCTTCTCCACATCGCGAAGCTCCGTGCGTGAGAGTGAGAACTCGGCAATGCGTGTCTCAAGTTTCAGCACTCGCTCCATGCGCTGCTTTGCCTTCTCCTCCGTAAAGCCGAAGAGCTTGAACATATTAACCATGTGCTTGCGATAGGCATCCATGAGTGCAAGGTTTGCTGAATCCTTGTTCACGTAGTACTCACGCTGACCGAGCGACAGACCGCCCTGGTATATCTGGAAGATGTTGTTCTTTGAGTCCTTCTCGTCAGCCCCGAAGCCGAAGCCGGCGAAGAAGTCACCGTCATACTGGCACTGGTCGTACACGAACTTCATCAGCTCGTCAATGTTCTTCGCATCCTCAAGCTGCTTGATGAAAGGCATCGCTGGAGCCACGCCTTCCTTGTTACGGCGCACGGAGTCCATAGCGAGGTTATAGAGGTCGCCAATCTTCTGTTCCAGACTCCCGTTCTCGCTCTTCTTCTGCGATAGTTCGGTGAGGATAGAGTTGATGCGCTTGCTGTTGTCCTCGCCCAGTTTGTCGAAGCTGCCATAGCGAGAGTAGGCAGCAGGCAGCGGGTTATTCTTCATCCAACCGCCGCAAGCGTACTGATAGAAGTCGTCACCCGGTTTCACGCTGAGGTCCATGTTCTCAGCCTTTATTCCGGCACCCAGCACCTTGTGCTGTGCCATTGTTGCCAAAGGCATAGATAGTAAAGCCATAGTAAAAACTGCACCCAAACAGCGGTTCAAACGGTGGCCCCTCACCTGCCCTGCGGGCATCCTCTCCCCAAGGGGCGAGGTTAGAGTTACCATTTTTCCGCTCTGGGAATTACTTTTTGAAATATCTTTCTTTCTGAATATTCTAAGCATATTGTTTTATATTTAGCTAAATTTGTCTTTTGTTATTGTCCATGCCCCTTACGGTTTCATTACTAACTTCCCCCTCGCCCCTTGGGGAGAGGATGCCCGCAGGGCAGATGAGGGGCTACTGTTGATGGCCTTATTCCAATTTCATACTCAGCTCCTCCCAAGTCTCCATTTCCTTGTCCAGAGCCTCCTGCGTCTCAGTATATTGATTCACGAGCTTCATGTCCGAGGCATTGGCAGGGTCTTCCAGTTGCTTGCCAAGTTCATCGAGCTTAGCCTCAAGCGTCGCAATCTTCTCCTCGCACGCCTTAATCTGCTTCTGAATCTTATTTATCTTCTTCTGCTGCTCCTTACGCTCAGCGTATGAAAGGGCGTTGTCACGACCCTCTAAATCTCCCTTAAAGGGAGACTTCTTTGCGCTCTCCGGCTCTCCCCCTTTAAGGGGGAGCGGGGAGAGGGTCTGTGCCTCCTCAATCGTCTCCGCATTATGGAATCTCAGATACTCGTATATGCCGCCCAGATGCTCACGAACCTTACCGCCACCGAACTCATACACCTTATCCACAAGGCCGTCGAGGAAGTCACGGTCGTGGCTCACTATGATAGCCGTACCGTCAAAGGCGCGGATAGCCTCCTTCAGCACATCCTTCGACTGCATGTCCAAGTGGTTCGTAGGCTCGTCGAGGATGAGGAAGTTAACAGGCTCAAGCAACAGGCGAATCATTGCCAGTCGTGAACGCTCACCGCCCGAAAGCACCTTGACGTATTTGTCGCTTGCCTCACCGCCGAACATGAACGCACCGAGAATATCCTTTATCTTCAGTCGGATCTCACCCTTCGCCACGTTGTCAATGGTCTCGAACACCGTGAGGTTCTCGTCGAGCAACTGAGCCTGATTCTGCGCGAAGTAGCCAATCTGCGTGTTATGGCCCACCTTCAGCGTGCCTTGATAGTCAATCTCGCTCATGATGCACTTCACCAGCGTTGACTTACCCTCGCCGTTCTTGCCCACGAAAGCCACCTTCTCGCCACGCTTGATCATCATGTCCACGTTGGCAAACACCTGATGCTCTCCGTAGCTCTTTGCCACCTGATCGCAGATAACAGGGTAGTCGCCTGAGCGAAGGCAAGGAGGGAACTTCAATCGGAGCGCAGATGTATCAACCTCGTCAATCTCAATCGGCACAATCTTCTCCAGTTGTCTAATCCTCTGCTGCACCTGCACCGCCTTCGTAGCCTGATAGCGGAAACGCTCAATGAACGCCTTCGTGTCGGCAATCTCCTTCTGCTGGTTCTCGTAGGCACGAATCTGCTGCTCCCTGCGCTCTGCGCGCAGCTTCACATACTCGTCATACTTCACCTTGTAGTCAATCACCTTGCCGCATGAAATCTCAAGCGTGCGGTTGGTCACGTTATTGATGAAGGCGCGGTCGTGGCTCACCAATACTACGGCGCGCGAACTCTGCGACAGCTGCTGTTCCAGCCATTGTATTGACTCAATGTCGAGGTGGTTGGTAGGCTCGTCGAGCAGCAGCACGTCAGGCTTCTGAAGCAGAATCTTCGCAAGCTCGATGCGCATTCGCCAACCGCCCGAGAACTCATTGGTAGGACGGTCGAAGTCTGTTCTGAGGAAACCGAGACCCGTCAGCGTGCGCTCAATCTCAGCCTCATAGTTATCGCCGCCCATCATCATGTAGCGCTCATGCTCCTGAGTGAATTTCTCCACGAGTGCCATATACGCCTCCGACTCATAGTCGGTGCGCTCTGCCAACTGGCGGTTCAGTTCATCAATCTTCTCCTTTAGCTCTGTAATCTTCGCGAAAGCCTTTCTCGCTTCCTCACGCACGGTAGTGTCATCCTGGAGAATCATCACCTGTGGCAGATAGCCTATGGTGTAGTCGTTAGGCACGGCAACGGTGCCTGAAGTAGGCTGCTGCTTGCCGCACAATATCTTTAGCATAGTGGATTTTCCTGCACCGTTCTTACCCACGAGGGCAATACGGTCGCGGTCGTTTACCACGAAACTCGCGTCAAGGAACAATGGCTTCACGCCAAACTCCACTGTTAATCCTTCTACTGAAATCAATGTCTTATTATTAATAATGTGTCAATATGAAATGCAAAGATAAGAAAAAATGCGGAAACAACGAAATAAAAGCGTAAAAAAGCGATGAAAAAATGCGATTTGCTTAGAAATGTCAAGTTTCTATGGGGTTAGTGTGAGGTGAGGGTGGTGTAACATTTGTAACGGATGTAACATGATTTTTACGCATACCCTATGTGTTACGATTTTGCTTTTTATGCTGCCAAGAATAATGAATTTGGAATGTTTTTGAAAGTTTTGAAAGAAAAATGTAAGTAAAAAGCGAAAAAAAATGCCAAAAAATTTGTTTTTTCAAAATAAATGTGTACTTTTGCAGCATGAAACAAAACGTACGTACATATTGGTGGTGGCGTAGCTCGAGATTTGAATAAAGTCGTGAGTTGCTAAGACCGTATATGTACTTAACCAAGTATAAAGAGATATTCTAAGGGTCTGTCGCAAACGCGACAGACCCTTTTTTCAATATTAAGCGGCCTCTCCCCCCGCCCTCTCCCGTAGAGAGGGAGCCGGAGCGCGAAGGGGGGATGCTGAAAAAAATAGTAAACAGGTAATTCGTAATTTGTAATTAGTAATTAAAACGATATATATGGTAATGAAGGAAATATTGGCGAGAGTGCTTGAGCATGAGTTGCTTTCGCGCGAGGAAATGAGACAGATACTTCTGGCTATCACACGTCAGGAGATTAACGAGGCGCAGATCACGGCTCTGTTGGCTTGCTTGCAGATGCGTGGAATCTCGGTTGACGAGTTGCTCGGTTTCCGTGACGGAATACTTGAGACTGGCGTTCCTGCCCTTCTTGATGCCGACCGATATATTGACATCGTGGGTACTGGCGGTGATCAGAAGAATACGTTCAACATCTCAACCTGTGCCTGCTTCGTGGTGGCTGGTGCTGGATATAAGGTGGCAAAGCATGGTAACGTGGCTGCCACATCGGTGAGCGGTGCAAGTAATGTGATTGAGGGTCACGGTGTTAAGTTCACTAACGATATTGACCAGCTCAACCGCTCAATCAACGAGACAGGCATCGTTTATCTCCATGCGCCATTGTTCGCCCGTGCGATGAAGTTCGTGGCACCGATACGTAAGGCAGTGGAGTTCCCTACGGTGTTCAATCTCCTTGGTCCTATCGTGAATCCGAGTCAGCCAAAGTGCCAGTTGCTCGGTGTGGCGAACCTTGACCAGATGCGTTTGTATAACAGCGTTTATCAGAAACTCGGTTCTGACTATGCCATAGAGAACTCAATTGACGGCTATGACGAGATTTCGCTGACAGGCAATTTCAAGGTGACAGCCAATAACTATGAGAGGATATTCTCGCCACACGATGTGAAGATGCCGCTTGTGAAGCCAGCTGAGATCTATGGCGGTTCGACGAAGGAAGAGGCGATGAAGATATTCGATTCTGTTCTTGAGAACACGGCAACGGAGTCGCAGAAGAATGTGGTTATCGTGAATGCCGCCTTCGCCATCCAGACGCTTGAGGCAGGTAATATGCCGATTGAGGAGTGCATTGCCAAGGCAAGGGAGAGCATAGAGAGCGGTAAGGCATTGGCAACGCTGAAGAAGTTTGTGGAGGTGAATAGATAAAAAGTGTAAAGTAGAAAGTGTAAAGAGTAATGTAGAATGTGTAAAGAGTTTATTGATTGCCTCGGATGGAGAAAATACTATCTACATTATTCTCTACTCTTTAAACTTTGATCTAAAGAAATGTCAGACATTTTAGACGAGATAATCGCTAACAAGCGAGTAGAGGTAGAGCAGTTCAAGAAGGAATTGCCGTTCCGTGACCTTGCTGCAAAGGTGGAGAAGGTGATGGATGAGGGCGCGGAAGTGCCTTCGATGCGTGGTGCGTTGATGGCATCAGATTCGGGCATCATCTCCGAGTTCAAGCGCAAGTCGCCTTCCAAGGGATGGATAAAGGAAGAGGGTAGGGCAGATGTCATTCCACTCTCATATCAGCAGAACGGGGCTTCGGCTTTGAGTATTCTTACTGATACGAAATACTTTGGCGGTTGTGATGATTTCATAAGGATAGCGCGCCAGTCGGGTGTTACTATACCTATTCTATATAAGAACTTCGTGATTGATGAGTATCAGCTGTGGCAGGCTCGCCTTTGCGGGGCATCAGCCGTGCTGCTCATTGCAGCCGACCTGAAGAAAGCGGAGTGCCGTAACCTTCTCAACAAGGCGCACGACCTTCAGCTTGAGGTGCTGCTTGAGATGCATAGCGAGGAGGAGCTGGAGTATGTGGAATTAGGACCTGATATGTGCGGAATAAACAACCGTAACCTCGGCACCTTTATCACAAAGGTGGAGAATTCCTTCCGCTTGGCAGAGCTTCTTCCTAAGGATGCGTGCAAGGTTAGCGAGAGCGGGATTTCCGAACCAAATACGGTTCGGGAGTTGTGTGAGGCTGGCTTCAGGGGCTTCCTAATCGGTGAGAACTTCATGAAGACGGAAGATCCGGGGAAGGCGTTGAGGGAGTTTATAGGTCTAACCAACCTCGGCCCCTCACCCGTCACTGCGTGACACCCTCTCCCCAAGGGGCGAGGAAAAAGTTAGTATTTATTGATAAAAAATAACATTGCAAATACCCTCATAGCGAATAAAGGTAATATTTTCCTCGCCCCTTGGGGAGAGGATGCCCGTAGGGCAGGTGAGGGGCTGTGTGTCTTTTTCTTTATGTTAATAAAAGTTTGCGGAATGCGTGACCCTCAGAATATTGCGGAGGTGTCAAAGCTTGGAATAGATATGATGGGCTTCATCTTCTGGCCGAAGAGCCCGAGGTTTGTGTCACAGATTTCATCGCGTGCAGGTATCATTCCTGACCGCGTTAATACGGAGATGCTTGATGGCAAGCAATCGGATGTGAAATATGTGGGCGTGTTCGTTGATGATATGCCGCAGAACATCGTGACGCGCGTGTATAACTTCAAACTCGACTATGTGCAGCTACATGGTTATGAGTCGCCTGTTATGATTGATAACCTCAAGGCGACGCTCATTCCTGACATTGCGCCAGACATCAAGATTATCAAGGCGCTGAGCATACGAGAGGCCGATGATGTGAAGCGATGGCGTGAGTACGAGGGACATGCTGACATGCTGCTTTTCGACACGAAATGCAAGTGCGTGGGAGGCAGCGGAGAGCAGTTCGACTGGTCGGTACTCGAGGGGTATGACGGTAATATTCCGTTCCTGCTCTCTGGAGGAATCGGACCAGATGACGTGGAGCGCGTAAAGGCTTTCAAGCATCCTATGTGCGTGGGCATAGACCTCAACTCAAAGTTTGAGACAGAGCCGGGACTGAAGGATGTGGAGAAGGTGAGAGCGTTCATCGGAGGCCTCTCCCCCCGCCCTCTCCCGTAGAGAGGGAGCCGGAGAGCCAACACAAACTAATAAAAATAATTACAATGAAATAATAATTGCCTTTAGCCTTCCGGCTCCCTCCCTGCGGGGGAGGGCGGGGGGAGAGGCCGATTCTTAATATGAACAAAATTAATCAATTATTTGCTTCGGCAAAAGACCGTAAGCTCCTTTCCCTCTATTTCTGTGCAGGATGCCCTACACTTGAGGGGACAGGGGATGTGATAAAGTCAATGGAGCGTCACGGCATAGATATGATAGAGGTGGGAATACCTTTCAGCGACCCTATGGCTGACGGTCCTGTTATTCAGGATGCTGCTACGAAGGCATTGCGCAACGGAATGTCGCTGCGTCTTCTCTTCTCACAGTTGAAGGCTGTCAAGGATGAGGTGAAGATTCCGCTCGTGCTCATGGGCTATTTGAACGTGGTGTTGCAGTATGGCATTGAGGAGTTCTGCAAGAGCTGCGTGGAGTGTGGCGTTAGCGGAGCTATCATTCCAGACCTTCCTTTCAAGGACTATATGGAGCAGGTGAAGCCAGTAGCAGACAAATATGATATCCGCATTATCATGCTCATCACTCCTGAGACATCAGAGGAGCGCATCCGCTTCATCGACGAGCATACCGACGGATTCGTGTATATGGTATCATCTGCAAGCACCACGGGTGCGCAGAAGACATTCGACGAGGCGAAGCAAGAGTATTTCCAGCGCATCAACGCCATGAACCTCCGCAACCCTCGCATGATAGGCTTCGGCATAAGCAACAGGCAGACGCTTGAATCGTCACAGGCAAATGCCGCAGGAGCAATCATCGGCAGTAAGTTCGTGCAGCTTCTTGAGCAGGCAAACGGAGATGCTGACAAGGCATTGGATGAGTTGTTTGAGGCACTAAGTAAATAGAAAAATCGGCCTCTCCCCCCGCCCTGGCACATACTCCGATGTTATCAACATCGGCCTTCCCCTGTAGGGAGGGAGCCGGAGAGCCGACTATGATTAGTAATGAGTAATAATTAAATAATTGAATTGCCTTTAGCCTTCCGGCTCCCTCCCTATGGGGGAGGGCGGGGGGAGAGGCCGAATTATTATGAGCAAATACACAGTAAACGATCTGGGATTCTACGGCAACTATGGTGGTGCCTATATCCCTGAGATATTATACAAGACGGTGGAGGACCTGAAGAATGCGTACCTCCCTATCATCGAGAGCGAGGAGTTCAAGAAGGAATATCACGCCCTTCTGCGTGACTATGTTGGTCGCCCTTCACCTCTCTACTTCGCAAAGCGCATGAGCGAGAAGTACGGATGTCAGCTCTATCTGAAGCGCGAGGACTTGAACCACACGGGAGCGCATAAGATTAACAATGCGCTCGGTCAGATTCTCATTGCAAAGAAGATGGGAAAGACACGTATCATCGCAGAGACAGGCGCTGGACAGCATGGTGTGGCAACTGCTACTGCATGTGCCCTTATGGATATGCCTTGCACGGTTTATATGGGTGCTCTTGATGTGGAGCGACAGCATGTGAACGTGGAGCGAATGAAGATGCTCGGTGCTACCGTTGTGCCTGTTCAGAGCGGTAACAAGACCTTGAAGGACGGAACAAACGAGGCTATCCGCGACTGGTGTTGCCATCCTGCCGATACCTTCTATATCATCGGTTCAACCGTAGGTCCGCATCCTTATCCTGAGATGGTGGCAAGGCTTCAGAGCGTTATCTCTGAGGAGATAAAATGGCAGTTGGAGGAGAAGATAGGCCGCAACTATCCTGACTATCTCATGGCTTGCGTGGGAGGCGGTTCAAATGCAGCCGGCACTATCTACCACTACCTTGATGATGAGCGCGTGAAGATTATCCTTGGTGAGGCTGGCGGTCTTGGAGTAGATACCGACAAGACGGCTGCAAGTATGCAGGTGGGCACTATCGGTATTCTCCACGGTTCAAAGATTCGTCTTATGCAGACAGAGGACGGTCAGATAATAGAGCCTTACTCAATCTCTGCCGGTCTTGACTATCCAGGCACAGGTCCAATGCATTGTAACCTCTATGAGACAGGTCGTGCTCAGGTTCTTCCTGCCAATGACGATGAGGCGCTTCGTGCAGCCTTCGAGCTTACCCGTATGGAAGGTATCATTCCTGCTCTTGAGTCAGCCCATGCCCTCGCCCTTCTTCCAAAGGTGGCAGGACAGTTCAAGAAGGACGATGTGGTGGTTCTCACCGTATCAGGTAGAGGTGACAAGGATTTGGATACGTATTTGAAAGCGAAGATATAACAAGCGGCCCCTCACCCGTCACTATGTGACACCCTCTCCCCAAGGGGCGAGGGGAAAGTTACAATAGAGCGTTTATGTGAGGAGCATGTGATTAGAAATACTAATATTCCCCTCGCCCCTTGGGGAGAGGATGCCCGTAGGGCAGGTGAGGGGCCAATCTTTTTTATTATGTACAAATACAAAACAGCTTCAAAGAAGATACTCGGCGACTTGAATACCCCGGTATCTGCATATATGAAAATTCGTGACGACTACCCAATGTCGGCTCTCATGGAGTGTTCTGACTATCACGGTGGCGAGAACTCACGTTCGTTCATCGGTGTTCATCCTATCGGTAGTGTCTCTATCGAGCATGGCATGGGCGTGTGTAAATATCCCGACGGCACACAGACACAGCACGAGATAACCAAGGAGTACGGCTCAGCCCAGCTCATCAACGAGTTCCTCTCTTCCTTCCAGGTTGAGGGCGAGAATAGCGAGAACTGCGGACTCTTCGGCTATACCTCTTTCAATGCCGTGCGCTATTTCGAGAATATCAACGTGAAGGATGAGACACAGCCTCAGAATGATGCCCCAGACCTTCTGTATATCCTCTATAAGGATGTGGTGGTGTTCGACCATTTCCGTAATGAGATGATCATTATTGAGCTGCTTAGCGAAGGTGAGCCTGACGATCTCGATGTTCTTGAGAAGGATATCAATAACCGTCAGATCCGTCCTTACGACTTCCATCCTGTAGGCGACTATACTTCAACCCTTACCGATGAGGAGCATAAGGCAAATATCCGTCAGGGCATAAAGCATTGCCTTCGTGGTGATGTATTCCAGATTGTGCTCTCCCGCCGTTTCAAGCAGAAGTATGAGGGTGATGATTTCAAGCTCTATCGCGCTCTTCGCAGCATCAACCCTTCACCATACCTCTTCTATTTCGATTTCGGAGGCTTCCGCATCTTCGGTTCTTCACCAGAGACACATTGTCGCATAGAGAAGAAGGGCGATTCGTATCATGCCTATATCGACCCTATTGCCGGAACGACAAAGCGTACTGGTAATACGGAGCAGGATCGTCAGAATGCCGAGTATCTGCGTACCGACCCTAAGGAGAATGCGGAGCATGTCATGCTTGTTGACCTTGCTCGCAACGACCTTTCACGCAACTGTCACGGCGTGAAGGTGGATTTCTACAAGGATATGCAGTTCTATTCACACGTAATACATCTTGTTAGTCGTGTGAGTGGCACTCTCGACAAGAATGCCGACCCTATAAAGGCATTTATTGATACATTCCCAGCTGGAACTCTCTCTGGTGCTCCAAAGGTTCGTGCCATGCAGATTATCTCAGAGCTTGAGCCTCATAATCGTGGTGCATACGGCGGTTGTATCGGTTTTATAGGCTTCGACCGCTCTCTTAATCAGGCTATTACCATCCGTACCTTCGTTAGCCGTAATGGTGAACTCTGGTTCCAGGCAGGCGGAGGCATCGTGGCAAAGAGCGATGAGGAGTATGAGCTTCAGGAAGTTAACAACAAGCTTGGCGCTTTGCGCAAGGCTATAGTAATGGCTGAGAAACTATAAGGACCCCTTCCCGTCCTACGGACACCCTTCCCCGTAAGGGGCAGGGGGGCTAGCGCACTATGGCGGGTCCTTTAACTATAATGTATAATCTTTAATTATCCTTTCGGCGATAGGCTTTAATGCGCCAGCCTCTTGCCCCTTACGGGGAAAGATGCCCGCAGGGCAGAAAGGGGTCATATTATGAAAATAGTAATCATAGATAACTACGACTCGTTCACATATAACCTTGCGCACCTCATAAAGGAACTTGGTGCCGAGGTGATAGTATATCGTAACGACCAGTCGGAAGTACAGGCATTGATAGATAATGCCGACAACATAGAGTTTGACAAGATTGTGCTTTCTCCCGGTCCTGGCATACCATCAGAGGCAGGATTGCTTCTCGATGTAATCCGTACCTTTGCCGGCAAGAAGCCTATTCTTGGCGTATGCCTCGGCCATCAGGCAATAGCAGAGGTGTTTGGTGCAAAATTGATAAACCTTTCAGATGTGTTCCACGGTGTTGCAACGATTGGCACACAGTTCGGTAATGATCCAATCTTTGCCGGTCTCCCAATGAATATTGTGATAGGCCGTTATCACTCATGGGTAGTAAGCAGGGAGAACTTCCCTGAATGCCTCGAGATAACAGCAGAGAGCGAGGGAGGTCAGATTATGGCACTTCGTCATAAGGAATATGACATCCACGGCATACAGTTCCATCCAGAGAGTGTACTTACTCCAGATGGAAAGAAGATGATAAACAACTGGCTGAAGTCGTAGCCTAATTGAAAAAGGTAAATTGAGAATAGAAGAAAAAACGGATGTGTCTGGGTTATCTGACGCATCCGTTTCTTTTTTATCGATTTAGCAGTTGATAATCTGGCCATCGTAGGCGAACTCGAAACCTTCTGGAAGTCGGCTGTTGGCAATATCGTGAGTGCCTATGTCGTGTGTGAGGTGTATTAGATATGTACGTTTTGCACCTATCCGTCGGCTTACGGCTATGGCATCATCTACAAGCTGATGGCTGTGGTGTGGTTTCTCAAAGCGGAGAGCATTAACAACGAGCGTATCAATATCGTGAAGATAATCATATTCCGACTCTTCTATGCTCTTCATATCGGTTATGTATGCGAGACTTTTGGTTTTTTCTCTGAAAATATACCCTAATATCGGCATCTTGCCATGCATAACTTGGATAGGTGTTATTTCGAGAGTATCAGTTGCTGGGGGCACTAAAATGGTGCGCCCTTCTTTGTTTATGACACCTGCGAGATTTGAGCCACTTGGAGGGAAGTTTGCTATGACTTCTTTGTCTCTTCTCACGGTGAATGACTCATGTGGATTGATGGCGTGAAGGTTCAGGTGTGGCACACCCGGGTATAGGTTCTCCTTGAAACAATAGGGCATAGTCTGGTGCAGGGCTTTCACAACGTCGTCCTGACAATAAATATCCACATCGCCAAACAGGCAATAAGGGCGGAGATCATCAATTCCTGCCACATGATCGAAATGGATATGGCTGATGACCACGGCATCTATCTTAGTAAAGGGAAAACGAGTGGTCTGCTGTCGGAAGTCTGGCCCGCAGTCAATAAGCACACGGATACCTCCGTCAGTCTCAAGAAAGGCAGACTGGCGCAAACGCTTGTCGCGTGGTTCTGTGCTACGGCATACCTCACATTGGCAACCTATAGCCGGCACGCCTATTGAGGTTCCTGTTCCGAGGAAAGTTAGTTTCATAGGTTTATTAATTTATTCTTTCACGAAGTGAATCTTCAGATTGCCTTGTATCCCATATATCAGCAAAATACAAAACATCTTCATAGATAAAGTATATCAATTTGATGTGCTTGTAAATTACTAATGATCTGTACTCTATGGAAAGGTTGTTGAGTAATGGTTCTGTTGAACCAAGCAAGGGATTAGCTTTAAGTAAATCCCTGTATTTCTTTAATGTGTTGATGGTTGTGGAAAGAATCTTGTGGGTATAGAATTTCTGACCACAAGACAGCATGTTATCCATTGCTTCATGGAAGGAAGGCGTATATTCTATATTCATAGCCACTTATATTTAGCTTCCAATTTGTCGAATAGCTTGTCAATAGGTTCGCCTTTGCCTTCTTTTGCTTCATGGAATGATTTTTCAGCCCTTTGTCTAAGAGCTTCAGCAGAAATCTGTGGCATGTTTTCTTCTTCACCATCCTTTTCTTGTGAGATAATGGATGGTGAGTTTAGGAATAGTATGATTAACTGACGCTTTACGTCTGTTGGCAACTCTCCTA
Source organism: uncultured Bacteroidales bacterium (assembly GCA_902798615.1). Classification (GTDB taxonomy): domain Bacteria; phylum Bacteroidota; class Bacteroidia; order Bacteroidales; family Bacteroidaceae; genus Prevotella. Next base: position 106,446 of record CADBXL010000004.1, read on the forward strand.
AATGATATTCGTTATACACTTTACGTGCTGCTTGTTCTGCTGTACTCATAACTGATGATATTTTTTGCAAATATAAAAATATTTGCTAAGAGTTCCAAATTTTTTCCTCTTTTTTTTGGAAAATAGGTGAAATTAAGAGAGAAGAGTGAAAAGTGAAGAATTTAAGTAACTTTTTTTCGATATTTTTTACGTCAAAATAAACTTAATTTTTTTTACTTTTCACTCTTCACTTTTCACTTAATTAGAACTCACTTGTAAAGTGGAACTTGATATTCTCGAAATCCTGTTGAGCCATAGAGAGAACGTAGCCAGAGTCGGCAAGGAAGACGTCACGACCGTCTTTATCCTTTGCCATATACTGATACTTACGCTTCTTGAATGCCTCAAGTTCCTGTGCATCGTCGCTCTCTATCCAACAAGCCTTGTGGAGATGAACAGGCTCCCAACGACACTTGGCGTTATATTCGTTCTCCAGACGATACTGGATGACCTCAAACTGAAGCTGACCTACGGTTCCTACTATCTTACGACCATTAAACTGGTTTACGAATAACTGAGCCACACCCTCGTTCATCAACTGCTCAAGTCCCTTCTGAAACTGCTTTGACTTCATTGGGTCATCGTTCTCAATATACTTGAAAAGCTCAGGAGAGAATGAAGGAAGACCGCGGAAATGAATCTTCTCGCCCTCGGTAAGAGTGTCGCCAATCTTGAAGATTCCATTGTCTGGAAGTCCAACGATGTCACCAGCCCAAGCCTCGTCGATGGTTGACTTACGCTGTGCCATGAACTGTGTAGGAGATGAGAAACGCACGGTCTTGCCAAGTCCTACATGGAGGTAAGGGGCATTTCTTACGAACTTTCCAGAGCAAACCTTGCAGAATGCGATACAAGAGCGGTGGTTAGGGTCGATATTGGCTGTAATCTTGAAGATGAAACCAGTAAACTTCTCTTCATCAGGACTAACCATACGCTCCTCTGCCTTTGTTGGCTTTGGTGATGGAGCAATCTTTACGAAGCAGTCGAGGAGTTCCTGAACGCCGAAGTTGTTGAGCGCAGAACCGAAGAATACAGGGGCTACCTCTGCTGAGCGGTATGTCTCTACATCAAATTCTGGGTAAACGCCATCCACAAGTTCAAGGTCTTCGCGAAGTTTTGCTGCGTCCTGTTCGCCAACGGTCTGGTCGAGTTCATCAGAATTGATATCAACTGCCACCTTCTCTGTTACACGTTGCTTGTCAGGAGTGAAGAGGTTGAGCTGATTCTCGTAGATATTATAAACGCCCTTGAACTTAGCTCCCTGATTGATAGGCCAAGAGAGAGGACGAACCTTGATCTGGAGTTCCTCTTCAAGTTCGTCGAGGAGGTCGAAAGGATCACGGCCTTCACGGTCCATCTTGTTGATGAAGATGATAACAGGAGTGTTGCGCATACGGCAGACCTCCATGAGCTTACGTGTCTGAGCCTCCACACCCTTTGCGCCATCAACCACGATAATGGCAGAGTCAACGGCTGTGAGTGTGCGGTATGTATCTTCGGCAAAGTCCTGGTGACCAGGGGTGTCGAGAATGTTCACCTTGTAGGGTAGGGCATCCTCTGTTCTTTCTGCCTCTGGAAGATAGTCAAACTCCATTACGGATGTTGATACTGAGATACCACGCTGCTTCTCAATATCCATCCAGTCACTTGTCGCAGTCTTACGGATCTTATTGTTCTTAACAGCTCCAGCTACCTGAATCTGTCCGCCGAAAAGCAAGAACTTCTCGGTAAGTGTTGTCTTACCCGCATCCGGGTGTGAGATAATCGCAAAGGTGCGTCTTCTTTCTATTTCTTTGTTCATAAATAAATCGGCATCGGCCCCTCACCTGTCCTTTGGACCTCCTCTCCCCAAGGGGCGAGGAGAAAGTTACATTTTTTCGTTGTGTGTGGGGTGCGATAGGGATTTTATATTGTTCTTAACTTTTTTGTGATTAGAAATACTAATTTCTCCCTCGCCCCTTGGGGAGAGGGTGCCCCAAAGGGACGGGTGAGGGACCCATTAGTCCCAGAACTTCGGATCTTCCTTTTCCTTGAAGTAATAGTCGTTGAGCATACCGATGAAGGTGGTTATTTCCTTTACGGCATTTGCTGTATTCTGGGTAATCTCCTTATTTTGAAGGCGAAGGAGCATAGTGCCATAGAGGGCGTTGAAGCAAGTCTCAATCTCTCCGGCAGCCTCACCGTTAGAGTTTTTCTGACGAAGCTCCACGATGAAAGGAAGAACCTTGTAATACTCCGTACTGTAGAATGGGAACTTAGGACTGTCGAGCAGCTGAGTGTGCAGTTCTGATAGCTGTTGCAGCACAAGCTTGTTGATCTGAATATGTCCTTTCTCTCGGCATCCCTCCTGATTAATCATGCGGATAAGGTTACCGTACCAGTCCACCATCTCCTCCTTCTGCTCGTCGGTACAGTCGAAACGTGAGATGTACTCTTTCTTTATTTGCTGGAGATTGCATCCGTAAGCACGTATAATATCCTCTACCTGCCACATATATAGCAAGTATTCGGCAATATTTTCTTTTCTGAGTTTCTGGGCTATGAGCATCGTTGCTTAATAAAAAGTATATAGATTGAATACCGTTCCAATGAACATTATTGCGGAGAGCACCATTACTATGCTACCTATCAGTCGGTTGATGTAGATGATGCTCTTATTGCTGAATTTCTCCCTTACCTTGTCGATCAGCCATGTGAGTCCCCACCACCATAGTAAAGCACCTCCAAAGATGCTGGCATAGCCAAGCGACATCTCAAGTGGGTGGTCAGGTACTACAAATGCAGCCTGTGCATAGCAAGCCATGAAAAGGAAGATAATGAGCGGATTTGAGACAGTGACGATAAAAGCCGTAACTCCGTTGTGGACGAGTGTTCCTTTCTTTCCGCTTACATGGATATTCTTCATAGGATTGCTGCGGAAGCAATAGAGACCGAAGATAAAGAGCAGTATGCTGCCGAATATCTGCAGATAGAATTTGTTTTGGTGGTCGGTGATAAGATCCATTACGAAACTCATACCGAAGCCTGTAAGCAAGGCATATATTATATCGCTGATAGCGGCACCTACACCTGTTATGAAACCGTATTTGCGTCCTTTGTTCAAGGTTCTCTGAACGCATAGCACACCAACAGGTCCCATAGGGGCTGAAACTACTACACCGATGAAAATACCCTTCAGCAATAGCTCAAGGAAATTTATTTGATCAAATGGGAAAGGCAATTTATCTTGAATTTAAATTACTATATACACCCTATTAAGGGTGATGAAGCCGTCAAGAGGCTGACTTTTTTAATTTGCGAATGCAAAATTACAAATTTTTCCCGAATTGCATACATTTCTTGTCAAAATAATGCCAAAAACTTTGTGGTATTCATGTTTTTTCTTAATTTTGTGGAGAATTTTTGTAAATTACCCTAAAAAATCATTTATGAATCAGACAAAACCATATACCATCGGCCTTGATCTCGGTGGAACAAACTCAGAATTTGGAATCGTTGACCATGAGGGCAACATCATCGCTTCTTCAACTATGAAGACTGGTGGTTTTGCTACCGCAGATGACTATGTTGATGCTGCAGTTAAGTGCCTTATGCCTATTGTAGAACAGGTTGGAGGTCTTGACAAAATAGAATATATGGGTGCTGGCGCACCTAACGGCAACTACCTTAACGGTTGTATAGAGTTCGCTCCAAACCTTCCTTGGGCACACGATTCAAAGGTGCCATTGGCAAAGATGTTCTCCGACCGTCTTGGCGGTCTGCCTGTTCACCTTACCAACGATGCTAATGCTGCTGCCCTTGGCGAAATGACTTATGGTGTGGCTCGTGGCATGAAGAATTTCATCGTTATCACTCTCGGTACTGGCGTTGGCTCTGGTATCGTCATAAATGGTGAGATGGTTTATGGATGTGACGGTATGGCCGGAGAACTCGGACATTTCATCGTCCGTAGGGAGAACGGCCGCCAATGTGGTTGTGGTCGTAAGGGATGCCTTGAAACCTATTGTTCTGCAACAGGTGTGGCTCGTACCGCAAAGGAAATAGTATCTTCTACCAATCGTCCTACGCTTCTTCGCGATATAGAACTTGACAAGATAACCTCACTTGATGTTAGTATTGCTGCCGGCAAGGGCGATGAGGTGGCAAAAGAGATTTATGAGTTCACGGGCAAACTGCTTGGTGAGGCTTGTGCAGACTTCGCAACATTCTGTTCTCCAGAGGCCTTCATTTTCTTCGGAGGAATGACAAAGGCTGGTGATTTGCTTTTCGACCCTATCAAGAAAGCATACGAAGAGAACGTGATGCCTGTATTCAAAGGTAAGGCAAAGTTCCTTGTTTCTGGTCTCAATGGTGCAGGTGCTGCCGTCTTGGGAGCTGCTGCGGTGAAGTAATAGCCCCTCACCCGCCCTTTGGGCACCCTCTCCCCAAGGGGCGAGGGATAAAGTATGTATTTTTAGTCAAAGCCTCTCGCTCTATTTCTTTGGGTGGTAAAATGTAACTTTCCCCTCGCCCCTTGGGGAGAGGGTGTCACGTAGTGACGGGTGAGGGGCTATGGTTGGTCTTATGGATATATTAATCAATACTTTTGGCATTGATGCCAGATGTACAAGGCTTCTAGAGTTCTCCTCGGTTGAGGAACTCAAGGAACATTGGTCTGAAATAGCTGAGGCTCGCCGACAGGGCAACCTCCTTATCATAGGTAGGGGAAGTAATCTCTTGCCAACGGGCGATTATGACGGTCTTGTTGTCCGCTCAAGGATTATGGGACGTTCCCTTATCGCCCCTGACAAAATAGAGGTAGGCTCTGGCGAAACCGTTGACGAAATCATAGCGTGGAGTATAGCGCAAGGTCTTTATGGTATGGAGAATCTGAGTCTTATACCGGGAGAAGTTGGTGCTTCTGCTGTTCAGAATATCGGAGCATACGGTGTTGAGGCTAAGGACTTTATCGTTAGTCTTCATGCTCTTGATATAGAGACAGGCGAGATAGTTGGGATAACCAACGCAGAATGTGAATATGGCTATCGACAGTCACGCTTCAAAAAAGACTGGAAGAACCGTTTTGTCATTACTGATGTTACCTATCAATTAAGTACCACGTTTACTCCTCATATTGACTATGGAAATATCCGTAAGGTGCTTGAAGAGAAGGGGATATCATGCAATGTAGAGGATGGACAAATCTCAGCTCAACTCCTTCGCGACACTATCATCGATATCCGCAACGCCAAGCTTCCCGACTATGAGGTTGAAGGTAATGCCGGCTCTTTCTTCATGAATCCTATTGTTTCTAAGGAAAAGTTTGAAGAACTCATAGCCAAATATCCAAACATGCCATATTATCCCGTTAGCGTTCCGGCTCCCTCCCTTGGGAGGGCCGGGGAAGGGGCTGTCAAGCTCCCTGCTGGTTGGCTAATAGACCAATGTGGTTGGAAAGGAAAGACTCTCGGACGTGCTGGAGTTCATGATAAGCAAGCCCTTGTACTTGTAAATAAGGGAGGTGCAACGGGCGAGGAGGTTGTTGCTTTATGTCGTCAGGTACAGAAAGATGTCCTTGAACGCTTCGGTGTGGAAATCCATCCGGAAGTAAACATCGTTTAGAAAGCATTCAAATTAACAAACTTATACATTTTCTCTAAAATAATTTGCTTGTTTAAAGAAAAATCATTACTTTTGCATCCGATTTTCAAATCAGGTGCATTTTTTATGTGCCTTTGCAAACTCTTCAGGGCAGGGTGAAATTCCCGATCGGCGGTAAAGTCCGCAAGCCACTTTCATGTACAATGTACCATTTACTATGTACTATTTTAGAGGCACGAACCGTTGCAATCACGGTACCGACAGTATAGTCTGGATGGAAGAAGACTGAGCATTTACCTGTACTATCAATGTACAGTTTATATTTTGTGTTCAGGAAACAAACATCTGTATAACTTCATGTTATGCAAGAAAGCCTTGAATTGTATGCCTAATTTATAATTCAGGTTATAAGGTGTTAAGGTTATGAGGTCAGCTTCGTTTATGAGCGTTTTAGACCTTAAAACCTAAGAACCTTAAAACCTGAGAGTAATAACAATTTAAAGCTTTCTTATCAAAAATGAAGAAATCACTTTCAATTGTTGCTTTAGGTATCGCAATTCTTCCAAGTCTCTCTTATGCTGACAAGGCGAATGAGACTGTGCGTACTATTAGCAACGTGTCAGAAACAGAGGCTAACCCTCTCGATCTTGTGGCAGACTCTGCCATCAACCTTCAGGAAGTAACCGTTAGCGCCCATTTCGTTAAGGCTAACGAGACTCCACTTAATCTCTCTACAATCACTCCTGCGGATATCCGTCTGCACCAGACTGCCCCTAACTATCTTGAAATGTTCCAGGGACTTCCGGGTGTATATGCAACCGCTTCTACTGGCTCCTATGGTGATGCAACGCTCAATATGCGTGGTTTCAAACAGGATAATATCTCAATCCTCCTCAACGGTATTCCTATTCAGGGCTTGACATCTGGCTCTATGTACTGGAATAACTGGATGGGCTTGGCTGATGCTACCTATTCCGTTCAGGTGCAGAAAGGTCTCGGTGCTTCTATGCTTGCCGACTGTGCTATGGGCGGTATGGTGAATATCGTTACCCGTACTGCTTCTGAGCTTCCTGTTATTGATTTCGGAATGTCAACAACCGAATATGGTACAACGAAGGGCACTTTCGGCTATTCTTCTGGTCTGTTGAAGAATGGTTGGACGGTTGACCTTAACCTTGCATACGTCAAGGGACCTGGATACGTGGAGAAAACCAACGTAGAGACATTCTCATATATGCTCTCTATCTCTAAGATTCTCAACCAGACCAATACCCTCATCTTCACGGCTCTCGGCTCTCCTGAGAAGCATGACCAGCGTAACACAGAACTGACTGCTGCTGAGGTGGATAAATATGGTCGCGACTATTCCAAGAACTGGGGCTACTACAACGGCAAGCAATACAGCATCGGTCATAACCACTATTTCAAGCCATACTTCACACTTCAGCATCTTATGAATGGGGATCGCTTCTCTATGAAGAACTCTCTCTATCTTGCCATTGCCGACGGTGGAGGTAGTAGCACGTACAACAATTATAAGTCTGGTATTCCTGCTATCATCAATCATCAGACCAACGACGGTCATATCAATTTTGATGCTATTGTGGCAGAGAACATGGAGGATGGCATTTCAAAGAACGTGATGATTGACTATCTCTCTGGACATAACCAGTTTGGAGCTATTGCCTCTGGTGACTATAAGATTACAGATTCATGGAAGGCGAGTGCCGGACTTCAGTACCAGTATTTCGATACATGGTCAAAGATGGAAATCCTCGATATGCTTGGAGGTGATGTCTTCATCGACCCTTCTTCTGGCGCTTCCCTTACTCTCGGTGACTATGTAGGTTCTCGTTATGGCCGTACCACTCACCACATCTCCGGCTATGTTCAGGGTTCTTATACCTCCGAAAAGATTAACGCAAACCTCGGTGTCTCTGTTTTCAACGGCAACTATCGCCGTCATAATGATGCCAACGGTCAGAAGTCAGATTGGGCTCATGGTATGGGTGCAAGTTTCAAGGGCGGTATCCTTTGGAAAGCCGACGAGCACAATGCCCTCTATCTTAATGCCGGCTACAACTCTCGCCTTCCTTACGCTGGTACTTACCTCGCTTCAAGCGATCTTAGCATCACCAAGGATATCACCAACGAGACTAACATCATGGCTGAAATGGGATGGCGCCCTACATGGAACGGCGGTGGTATGGAACTTTCTGGCTATATCGCTTCTTGGCGTAACAAAACCCTTACCGTAAGTGCTGCTAAGCAGGCTAATGCGGCTGCTGAGAAATATCAGATCAAGGGACTCAACGCTCTTCATGCAGGTATAGAGCTTAACGCTCATCAGCAACTTACCCCTTGGCTCAAGGCAAGCGTATATGCTATGACTGCTTCCTGGAAATGGAAGAATTCTGGTAGTGCCATCACATACGATACATACTCTGGCGAGACTCTCAAGGAAACCTCTATCTCTTGCGACGGACTTCACGTGGGCGATGCTCCACAGACTCAGTTGGGTGCACAGCTCGATGCCAAGCTTCATGGCGGTTTCTATATCCACGCAGGATGGCAGTTCAATGCCCGTATGTATGCTGATTTCGAGCCTTCAAGTCGTACTCCTGACGATAAGGCAGACTCTTACGAGTTCCCTTCATATCATCTTCTTGATGCCACATTCGGCTGGGAGGGCGCACTTACAAAGGATGTGCGTATCAACCTCTTCGCAACAGGCCGCAACCTCCTCGACACTAAGTATATAGAGCGCGGTACAGATGGCAAGACTCACGACCTCGACTCATTCACAGGCTATTGGGGAGCAGCACGCACAATGAGCTTCGGCTTCCGTCTCAGCATGTAAGATAGCGAATATCAATATAATACAAGACACCAATCTTCGATATCCCTTTACAGGATAGAAGATTGGTGTTTTTCTTTTTCGGAAAGCAAAGAGTTTTGGGAAAGTAAAATGGCAATAAATTAAATTCAGTAAATTATGTGAGTGCGAAATTGCCTGGAAGGCAATACTATTAGTAACCCCGTACATACGAGTGAAACGAGGATGTGCGGGGTATAAAGCCCATAATCATTCTACTGCCTGGAGGGCAGTACATAACGAAAAGTTAATCAGGTACAGCCTTCCAGGCTGGAAGGGGTAGAGGTTGTTTCCTGTCCGAGGGCATTCTCTCCTTCGTCGAGTATGCACCTCGGTTACTCATAGTATTGCCTTCCAGGCAATTCCGAGTATACGGAACTTGAATAGATTAAATGCAGTAAATAATTCTCAATATTCTTTCTTCGCTAAGTAAAAAGAGGGCACGAAACGCCCTCTTTGCTTAGATAATGGAAACTTTATCTTGGGTTAAATTGCATTTTATTCATCATCTTCCTCATCCTCAAAGTAGGCTGAGGAAAAACATTTGGCATCAGGTGTGCCTGTGCCTCCAACATTGACGTTGCTGACATCTTCAAGTAAAGGAGTGTTCATCTCCTCTACTATGATATAAGGTTTATAATATTTCTTCTTCATAATTTCATGTTATTTAATGATTATCTTCTTTCCGTTCTTTATATAGAAACCAGGCTTTAAGGTTGACTCGCTCACCTTTCTACCGTTTAGATCGTAGATCTGGTCGTTAGGTGATAGATGTTGGGTGTTAGTTATTCCAGTAGTTTCTTCTTCACCAACTACGTTGATTGTGATAGCCTTAGCCATATTGCTTACGTTATACATCGGACTACGAGCATCAATCTTCATATACCAACGGAATGGTTTCAAACCATTACTGCCATCAGTAATAATCAGAGAACCGCCACCCATAGCGTAATAGTTGTTTTCTATGAGAGTAGATGCAGAAATCGGGTTGTAAGTGCCCGTGAAAGTATATTTTGCAAGCATTGTAGAACATTCTATACTATTCTCGTCTGATTCGTATAGCGCGGTTCCTGTTAAGGAAAAAGTTTTCTTGCCTGTTGCCTTAGCCCTAATGAGATAAGGAGTGTTAGGGATCAGAGAACCATTCTTTATCTTCACAACCTCCATGATGGTTTCATCTATTGTACCATCATCATCCTTGTCATATTGATGAATGCTATTGATGTAAGCCACCTCGTAATCATCTTTCCAGTCATCGTATGACATAGAGAATGGGATATAGAGAGCTTGCCAAGAGGTATTGCCGAAATTGCGAGTATATGAAATGTCATGCCCATACAGTTTTTCAGCATTTGCAAAGGTTTCACCATCTATGAGGTTAATAGGCTGAAGTATCTCAACATATCTGAATTGCCCCCAAAGAGAAGATGAACGATATTTTTCATAAAGCGAAGTAGGAACGAAAAGGGTTGTATTTTCGTAAAATCTGCTTGCAAAATTACCATATGCAGATGCCATCTTTTCACAACCCAAAATCAACTCATCTAACCTATAGCAATTTTCGAAAATTTCATTTCTTATATATAAACTCTTTGAATTAATTGTTACTTTCCTTAAAGCTGAACAATCCCTAAATGCCTCTAATCCAATATTTGTTACACTACTTGGAATTGTTATCGAGGCTAGACTTTGACAACCATAAAAAGCCTTTTCTTCAATACTTGTTACGCTATTAGGTATAGTAATGGAGGTAAGACCTGAACAATAATAAAAAGTACATTTGTTTATACTTTTTACGCTATTAGGTATGGTTATAGATGTAAGACCGTCGCAATCAGAAAATGCATACTTTCCAATCCATGTTACACTATTAGGTATAGTTATGGAGGCAAGATCTTTACAACCACAAAATGCATCATCGAAAATACTTGTCACGCTATTCGGTATGATTATGGAGGTTATACCTAAACGACCAGCAAATGCGCTATAACCTATGCCAGTAACGCTATTAGGTATAATAGTGTTACTGCATCCAGAAACAAGTGTATTGCTACTTTTGCTAATTATTGCATTGCAATTATTTCTACTATCATAATATTCATTTCCATCTACCACTTTAATAGATGCCAGATCAGGACAATAAGAAAATGCGAAAGCACCAATACTTTTTACGTTCTTAGGTATGGTTATGGATGTGATACTTGTGCTTTGTAGGAAATATGCAGGAATAACTTCAACATCATTTCCTATGGTAACATTTTTTATTGTTGATGAGAAAACAGAACGTGAGAGTTCTGCATTCTTCGCATTATACACAAGATTATTTAAATTATCACACCAACTAAAAGCATAATCACCAATGCTTGTCACGCTATTAGGTATGGTTACAGAGGTTAGATCTGCACATTTGTAAAATGCGTACTCACCAATTTTTGTTACGCCGTTAGGTATGACAATAGAGGTTAGACCAGAACAGCCCCTAAATGCTCGATTACCAATACCTGTTACGCTATTTGGGATGACAGAACTCTTACAACCTAAGATAAGGGAATTGGTCTTTTTGCTGATTATTGCATTACAATTATCTCTGCTATCATAATTCGCATTTCCAGTTTCTACTTTAATAGAAGTCAGATTCGAACATCCAGAAAAAGCGTCATAATTGATACTTGTCACGCTATTAGGTATGATTATAGAAGTTAGAGCGGTACAACCTAAAAAAACTTCAGAATTAATACTTGTAATGCCATTAGGCAAGGTTATCGATGTCAGACTGGAACATCCAGAAAACACTTTAGAACCAATACTTGTCACGCTATTTGGCATGGTTATGGAAGTTAGGTTAGAACAACCAGAAAATGCTTCAGAACCAATGCTTGTCACGCTATTTGGTATGGTTATAGAGGTTAGACCGGTACAACCACGAAAAGCACCATTATTGATACTTGCTACATTGTTAGGTATGATAGTGTTCTTACAACCATAAATAAGGGCATTATCGCTTTTCCTGATAATTGCATTACAATTATTCCGGCTATCATAATACATATTTCCTGATTCTACTTTTATAGAGGCAAGACGTGAACAACCATTAAATGCAGAACTACCAATACTTGTAACACTATTAGGAATTGTGATGGAAGTAATATCTGTTTTATTTAAGAAATATGAAGGAATAGACTCCACCTCGTTTCCTATGGTTACAGTTTTTATTGAATTAGGAAATAATGGAGATGAGTAACTTGATTTCACGTTTTTCGCGCAATACACAAGATTTGTTAAATTAGTACAGTCCTTGAATGCACTATAGCTAATCTTTGTAACGCCATTGGGTATGGTTATTGAGGTAAGACTTGAACAGCCAGAAAAAGCATTATCCTCAATGCTTGTTATGCTGCTTGGAATAGTAACAGAAGTAAGCCCACTACAACCAGAAAGATATAGCCAAGTCACGCTATTTGGAATAGTGACAGAAGTAAGACCACTACAATTAGAAAGAGAGAGGCTTGTGACGCTATTGGGGATTGTGATGGATTTAAGATTACTACCACCAGAAAGAGAGAGACTTGTCACGCTATTCGGAATTGTAATGGATGTAAGACTACTACAACCTGAAAGAGAAAGAGTTTTCACGCTATTAGGAATTGTGATGGAAGCAAGACTACTACAATCATAAAGATAAAAACTTGTCACGCTATTTGGAATAGTGACAGAAGTAAGACTACTACAACCTGTGAAACCGATCCTTGTTGTACCCTTTGGTATGGTTATAGAGGTTAGGTTAGAACATACTTTGTATTTGCAAGTTATTTTATATCAACAACTTGCATATTAAATGATAGAAAAGTGATTACATAGATTCTATGGGTTTAAGAAAAGATGAATTTTTAACGTATTTAACTTTTGCAAACCACAAAAATTGTATGTATGTGCAATATTTTGCAAAACTTGACTACTAATCATCTTTGAGTTATATGCCGAACAACAAATTTTGTACTATTATATAAAGGTTCCTATGAATGAAACAGAAATTTGGCATAATTACCGATGGAACAATAATGTCATAACAATGTAATACACATTATTCCTGCATCTCAGAAAAAAGCAGTATCTTTGTGCCCGAAAAGATTATCTTTTTCATTCACAACCATTTGAAGAATTTATGAAAATACTTGTTGTTGATGACGAGTTAGATATCTGTGAGATATTGCAATACAACCTTGAAAATGAAGGATATGAGGTCGTAACCGCAAACTCTGCAGAGGAAGCACTCAAACTCCCTCTACAAGAGTTTGCGCTAATCCTATTAGATGTAATGATGGGAGAAATGTCAGGATTTCAGATGGCACGAAAAATGAAGGACAATCCCTCTACGGCACAGATACCCATCATTTTTATCACAGCACTTGAAGGAGAGGACAACCTTGTTAAGGGACTGAACATCGGTGCCGATGACTATATCGCCAAGCCACTAAGCATGAAAGAGGTGAAAGCAAGAGTCAAGGCGGTGCTCAGGCGGGCGACTCAAACGAATGTTCCCCCGAGTGGCGAAGTGCATGTAGCTGTTTCTGATAGCAAAATATGTTTTGAGGGTATTTCTCTTGATTTGAATGCCAAGACAGCTACTGTCGACGGCCAAGATATTTTTCTCACTAAACTGGAATATGAGATGCTATCACTCTTATTACAACATCCAGGCAAGGTGTTTTCACGTGAAGACATACTGACACTTTGTTGGCCTCAAGATGTGTTTGTGCTCGATCGTACGGTAGATGTGAACATCACCCGACTGCGTAAGAAGATTGGCTCTTATGGAAAACAGATAAAAACACGTGTAGGTTATGGCTACTGCTTTGAAAAGTAAATCCTTTCAGCGTAA